>CAYHOM010000014.1:0-16334 GCA_964358345.1 uncultured Gammaproteobacteria bacterium | reverse complement strand
CCACCTGCCGCCGAACCAGCCGCGGCCGAGAACGCGCTGACCGCCGTACTGCCACACGCCCGCCACGCCGCGACCGCCGTCGCTGACGGCAGACGCGCCGAGACCGACGTAGTCCACGAGCTCCGGGTGAGCCTCGCTAAACTCGTGAGTCTCTTCCTGCGTCGCGGGACGGTATCCGTCCGGGGCCACATCGTTGCGCTGCTTGAGACCCCACGCGATCTGCTCCTCGCTCTGCCAGTCGCCACCGGCGTCGTGGAGGTAGAAGACCCTCTCGCCAGGCGTTCGATCCATGCCCTCACAGGAGGCGTGGAGCGTGAATGGACGCCCGTCGAAGATCACCGAGACGTTGTCCTTGCCCCACTTCTTCTTCAGTTCGTCCATGGGGGGCATCGGGGAGTAGGTGACGTGGACACGGTAGTGATCGGACGGGAGCGCCTGCACCGCCGCGTCGCGGTAGTGCGCGCCACCCTGCATGGCAGGAGGCTTCGGGAGGGAGGCGCTGTATTCGTCGAGCACGAGCTGAACGATCGCACGAAGCGTCGTCTCGCCCTTGTCCGTCGTGAGGCGCAGGAACGCCTCGAAAGGCACCCGCATCTCGCTGGCGAGCTTCTTGAGCGTCGTCGCGAGCTGCAAGAGCCAGCCGAACACCTTGACCACCGCGCTCCAGTCCTTTTCGTTCTTCATGATTGTCACGCCCTTCGATCGATTGGCTCGCCTCTCACCCCAAACACCAATGTTGGGGCCCCAGACTTGCCAGTAGACACTTGGATTCTGATTTTAAGGAACATCTCAGAATATCATATTTTAAATACAAAAAGTCAACCCAAGCACGCCAAGAATGGGTAATATTAGCCTTTTCCTTTTAAGACCGTTATTTAAGCGTTTTTGGTAGTAAGCGCTGGCTAGCTCTAACTTCGAGCATCCATCATCCTTTGCCGACAGGTGTCACGCTGACTTATTCAAACCTGAAAAGAGATACAGACAGAATATCCCTTACCTAAGCCTAATTTAAGGGCTATTGTTTTTCTTATATAGTGTGATATAAAAGAAAAGGCGGTTTGTTATATACCGCACTCTCTATGCACCAAGAAGCTCTCAATTTTGTACAGAACCAGCTCGTTCGAGCTGACGCCCGTTTGGATGCCTATTTGCAGAATCCCAAAGGAGCAAAGAATCCAACTCGGAATATCATCGTTAAGGTGAGGCAATACTACAAGGACTTTCTGGATCAAAAAGGTTCACAAAGATGGATCATCATGCCGGGTTTACGTGGCGTTGGAAAAACAACGATCATGGCTCAAACATACTTTGAGGTGTCGTTAGAATTGCAAAAGCGTGGACTCCCAAAGAACCGACTGCTATTCGTATCGCTTGACGATGCGGTGGAGAACCTTGATATACGTCTCAACGAAATACTGGAAGCCTACGAACTCATCTTGGGAGTCCCCTTCGAAAAGCAAACTTCTCCCCTCTTCATCTTCATCGACGAAGCGCAATACGAACCAAAATGGGGCACGGTTTTGAAGGCACTCTTTGATCGGTGTAAAAACGTATTCATCTTCTGTACGGGTTCTTCGGCTTTAGAGCTTCGATCAAATCCAGATGTGGCAAGACGCTCGCTACTGGAACGATTGTACCCCATGAACTTTCTTGAGTATGAAAAAATCCGTAATGACGTGACTCCAATCAAGGGATTAAAGGACGAAATCAAGCAGGCTCTCTATGGACAGGAATCATACGAGCAGGGATACCAACGTCTCAAGGCAGCCGAAAAGTCCGTCGCCCAGTATTGGTCAAAGGTTGATACCCTCGATATTGACCACTACCTTGAAATCGGAACGTTCCCTTTCGCTTTGAAGTACCCTGATAAGTACCAAGTCTACGAGGCACTTAATCAGCTGATTGATAAAATCATCAACACGGATGTTCCAAAACTGGGTGGAATGAGAGTAGAAACCATTGCGATGATGCGTAGGCTCCTGTACCTACTCGCCGATGCGACGGATGTCTTGGCCGCCTCAAAGCTCGCTGGTCTCATGGGAACAAACGGCATTACCCTAACTGCAATATTGGACGTCCTAAAAGATGCTGAGTGTCTTATCAAAATCCCGCCATACGGCTCCGCCACAAGCTCTGTCAGAAAAGCGTCTAAGTATTGTTTCATGAGTCCAGCTATTCGAGCGGCGTTACTCAGCATCGCTGGTTCAGATGGGACGTTGGCGACACGAAAAGGGAAATACTGGGAAGATACGGTTGCGCTTCACCTCTATAGAGAGTTCTCGTCAAAACGAGTTGGGAATGTCGTCTACGATCCTTCCGCTGCCAGTGCCGACTTTGTGCTGCAGATGACGACCGGGCAAGAAATAGCCATCGAGGTGGGAGCTGGACAGAAAGGCATTTCTCAAGTCCTGAACACGCTGAAGCAGCGTAAGATCGAAAAGGGACTGGTTATCTCCGCGAGCGATCTAGCGATCTCAGAAGACAAGCGAGTTCTCATGATTCCATTCCGGTATTTCTTGCTGATGTAATTCTCTAACTGTTTCAGCCCCTGTGTAGGCGGGTAGCTGTGCAGCGACGGTTAAAGTTCTCCTGTTCGTCATGAGCCCCTTCCATGTCGCCCGCGAGCGATGTGGCTGTGGGGGCCCTCTTCCTGAAGTGCTCACATACCTCATCGAGAAAACACGACTTCCCCTTTTTTTACCTCTTCTTTTAGTTCTGGATCGCCATACGACGCCAACGCTTCCAACCGTTTTTGTCGATCATCATCCGTGAGCAATCGTGGTTGGCTTTTGTCGATAAAAAGTGGCCACGGAATGACACGCATCGTATTCCCATCCAGCTGAAGTTCAACTGCCATCCCTTCACGTGTTTCTTGAGAAAAGTCCTGATCAAAAATAAAGTTTCCCAAGGAATAGATGATCGGTTTTCCTTTGTAACGCTCCATCCCCTGCACCCAATGTGGGTGACCGCCAATCACGATATCCACCCCCTGATCAATCAACCAATGCGCTTGATCCACGACATCCGGTGGTGGCGTATGCCGATACTCCGCCCCCCAATGCATAGAGACAACCACCCAATCCGCCTGTGTGCGTGCCTCATGAATAACCTGTGCGGCGGCGATACGATCCATCCGATGATCCGTCGTGTTGAATCCAAGCAATGCCAAGCGCACGCCATGCACGGTCGTTGTCGCAAGAGCGATGGCATCATCCTGTACCTGGTGGCCAAAGACGAGGAGTCCCGCCTCGCGCAAACGTCGCACCGAATCTTCGTACCCAGGCGATCCTTGGTCCAAGGCATGATTGTTTGCCTGGGAAACGGCATCGATCCCTTGCGCTTTGAGGACGGAGATCACCGAGGGATCAAATAAAAAATCAATCGACTTCTCTGGGGAGCGATGTTTATCCGTTACCGGTCCTTCAAGATTCGCAACGGCGTAGTCAAAGGTATCGAACCATCCAACCGGCAATTGACGAAAAGGATACGCTGGATCCTTTGCTTCCCGTGTACGCCGCGCGACATTCCGATCGAGCATGATGTCACCCACAAAGAGGATTCTCGCCACAGAGGGGGCTGTCGATGTTGAAACCCGATCGATGACCGTAGGGATGGCCACATCTGTAGATGATGCCGTAAGGAGCGAGGTTCTGAGAGGGACGGGGGAAGATGCTCCGGCAAGACGACGATGAGATGACCATTCCTGGATTCCAGCAGAAACGATCAACACAAATAAGAGGAGACAAATCGGCATACCCAAACGCATGAAACGTGAGTCCATAAGCGAAGAAAAAGCATGCGTAGCATCTAAGGCTGAAGCGTCTCTTCCGGTGTCTTGCCTTCTACCGATAGGACGACCGATGAAACACCCGAAAATCGCTTTAGCGTCTCTTCGATCTGCGCACGGATACGCGTGACACGACAGGAACCCCCTCCGCCCGATGCAAGTTCACGACTAAAGACAACGGTCACCACTCCTTTCTTGACCGAAAGGGAAACAAGGCGCGTTCCTAACGGGATGGCTGTAGAACCTTGCTTCAAATCTTCCACGGTCGGGGTCAACAACCGTCTCACGGTCGCCTCCATGGGATAGGCCGTCTTTGCAAAAGAGATATCGACAGGAACAACTTCCCCACAATCCGTTCCACTTTCTCGAGGAGAAAGGTATAGATGACTCGTCTGCCCCTGCTTTGCTTGAACCCAGATGGCAGAAAGGAAAAGACTGGAGGAAGCACGTGCTTCCATGGGAGATAGAACCAGCGTTCCCGATGCACCAAGAAGAGGGTTCGAAAGGAAGGCTCGAAGCGAAAATGGCGTCCGACCGTCAATCGCTGATGGAGCATCTCCCGTCACCGTTCCTGATGCCATGACGACACCTGAGCCGTTCACGATGTTCCAAACGAGTCCCTCTCCCATCATTGTGCCCGTCACCTGAAGGGGGTTCTCGATCAAAACATCTTCCGAAAACAGTCCCACACAGACACGACGAGAAGGATCGCATCGCATCCCGGATGGGATGGATGGAAGGGCCGAGGTCTTTTCGACCCTACGGCAGACTCCTACCGCACCCGGGGCTTCCGCGTTAGGCTCGTAGTCCGTGCAAACGAGTGTGGCCGGGCACATCCATCCGGCTCTCCCTCCACAGAGACATTGCGGCTCACATATCTGGATGCAGGCTACTCCATCTTCACGATGACCGTGACAGGGACTCCCGCAACTTGCCCATAACCCTCCAGCTTGTTCACAGGCGGGCTGGGTAAGAACCGTCGTAGATGACGGTGCAACCGGAAATGGTAACCGTGGAGCTTCTACAACCGGAACAGGGTGAGACGGGGCGATAGGATAACGAGGAGGAAGCTCACGCCATACCATCAACATCCCTATGAGGAGAAAAAGGAGAATGCCAAAAAAGCCAGCGACACGAACATTTGGATGAACAGGATGGTTGGACATACGGCTTAAATAGGATGCATGACCATCATGACCGGTGTCCCGTGTGCAACATCTCCTTCATTCCAATCATGGAGTGCTTTAAACACAACGTTTTGTGAATACATGTAATCAGCTCCCCATTGCGTGCCTGGATCATTTGTGATCCAACGACCATCTTTGAGATATCCCTTGATGACCAACATATGATAGAGCGGCCCACCATGACGAAAATGGGGATTACCTAACGCCTTGCCTGACACAGGAATAATCACCGGATACCCTTCCGCCAAAGAACGACGGATCCTATCGACCGTCGGCTGACGGATGATCTCCACACGACGATGGGGAAATGCGTGCTGCGTGACTTCAACTACTTCCTCAGCGGAAAGGTCTGGGGTTTTCCCCATCGCCTCTTCTCTCTCTACGAGCTGTAAGAGTGCCGTGTCCCCTTCTTCTGGACCATACGCTTTTGTGCGGCCGCGTAGATACGCATCCACCATGATCAGCGAGGCCTCTTCACACGCTTCTTGATACGGCATATCCCAATTTTTGGTGGGTGCTTGTGAAAGAAAAGGTACGGCCAAATTCACCGTCTCTGGCAACGGTTTCTCTATCTGCTGCGTAGATGTCGCCGCTTTCTTCGGCAGTTTGCTATTGGCACGGTATGTTGAAGTAGTCTTCGTCGATGTAGCCGACAGGGTAGGAGAAAGGGTGGATGTGACCACGAAGGGCTGTGCAACGGGTAAACTTGGACGATGTGCCCCATACCAAACTTCGCGCATCTCTCCTCGCCAAAACCACCCGATGCTTAAAAACAGTGCCCCTCCCCCAAGCAGGAGAATCTTTACCAAGGGATAGGTAACGCGCATACCGCCAGGGTAACGCGAATCGACGGCAAAGACAAAGCCCTCTTTTGAGAGGGCCGTCTGATTATTCTTCTATTTTTACATTAACCATTTTGATATCCGCATCGGGACGGTCTTCACCATTACGCGCCACCTCAGAAATACGATGGACAATGTCTAGCCCTTTAACGACCTTGCCAAAAATGGAATAGCTGGGTGGCAGAGGATAATCCGCTACCATGATAAAGAACTGAGAACCGTTGGTGTCCGGACCGGCATTCGCCATCGCCACGACCCCATCAAGATACGAACTGCTCACAGGATCGTTGGCGAATTGATATCCAGGTCCACCTCGACCCGTTCCCGTCGGATCACCCCCTTGGATCATGAATCCAGGGATCACCCGATGAAAAATGGTACCGTTATAAAACCCACGCTTAACCAAGTAGACAAAGTTTGATGCAGCATTTGGACCTTGTGCCGGGTCCACCTGAATCACGATATCACCCAAGGTCGTTTTGATATGAACACGCTTATTGAGCTCGGCCGCCGGCATCACACCAGGGAACGCGAGAGGGCTCGAATCCATCACAGAGGCAGAAGATGAAGAATGAGAGGGCGTCGAAGTTGTCGACGTGGCAGAAACCGTTGAGCTTGCCGCGATCATGACGTCAGAAGAAGTCGTTGAAGAGGCCGTCATGGCATCACGTGTCGTTGTGGTAGCCACAACAGGTTCGGTCGACGAAGGTGACACGTCGGATACCGTCGGCGACGACGATGGGCTCACGGGCGTGGACAAGCACCCCGCACCCAACGTGACGAGAGCAACAAGACAGGCAGAAAAGGAATAGGCGGACTTCATAAGGACACAGATCCTAAAGAGTAAGCGGATAGATGATATCAAGAGCCTTGCTCCCATGGCAACTGTACGGAAGAATCATAGCCAACCACCAAGGATTGGCTGACGAGGGAAGGATGGGGATACATCACCTGTAGACGGCTGAGATCAAAACGTGTCCAATCTTCCTCTGAGGAAAGATTCTCCCCTCGTTCATTACGAATCCGGACGGCTTGTGGACGCGTTTCAAACGGCAACCACATTGCCTCTACCATCACCGCCTTCCCGCGTCCTTCGCGCACCCGTTCACGAGCGATTTGTCGAGCCATCCAGCTCCCCATGATGGAAGGATGGGATGCGTGCATCCCAACACGGGATACGGGGCAGGGAATATGGGAACCATACATCTCCATCGGCGAACGTTGATCTGACATCCCCATTCTTCCCGACAATCCTCCTCGGACTTCCTCTCCACCTGCATTCACACGCGTTTCTGCTTCTTGCCAGAGATCTTTGACACATTGGGTGATGGTCGCACGGACCTGGAGCAGAGAAAATTGCGCCGCATGTTCCGCACGGACCACGACGCTAAGATGCCCGTCTCTTTCAAAGACCGTGACATCATAGTCCGCACCCAACCAAAACCATTCCGGATCGTTCAATCGACGGTGTTCGAGGCCACGAGCCAACTGACGGGCGCAAACGATGGGCCGAGGGAGCAGCTCCGGAGTTTCGTCCGTCGCATATCCCATAACCTGGACAACCTCCCGCGCTCCAAAGACCGGAGCCGCTTGGGGAGAAAGAGTCTCAAAGGCGATAAATGGTTCCATGGCTCCCATAGACCCAATCCCCCCCAAAGTCCGACGCACTACCGAAGACACATCAAAATCAGCCTGTGAGATCACTTCTCCTGCCACAAAGAGCGCACCCCTCCCCCCAGATACGCGCACTTCGAGGCGCGAAGCACTGTCACGCCTGATATATTCTTCCACAATCGCCGCCGCTACTTGGTCACAGGCTTGGTCAGGATGGCCAGGGCCACGTACACGGGCAACGCGCATAGATGTAAACCTTACCGATCCGGCTACAATTCATCAACATCACGTAAAAATGAACGTGGGGCTGCGTTCTGTGGAGGCAACGGGACCCGTTCACCGCTCCCATCAAGAACGATCGTAGGTTCTTCCCACCCACCATCCCATGATCCTCTGCGTCCAGACGAGGGTCCCCGTGACCCACCAATCGAACCAACTGACGGCGAACCCATTTCCTGAAGGCGAACTCGATCAAAGAGACCTGGGGAAACCTCTTCAAGAAAGGTGCTTGGCTGCTGAAGCATCATCCCATCGAACCCGGCCGTTATAGGGTAACTCAAAAAGAGTCGGCGACGAGCTCGTGTCACGGCGACATAAAACAAACGCCGCTCTTCTTCCATCCCATCCTGCTCTTCCAGAGCCCGACGATTCGGAAAACAGGTCTCCGCAAGATGAATAATGAACACCGTGTCCCACTCAAGACCCTTGGCCTGATGAACGGTCGAGAGCACCATCCGCTCACTATCCCGGGGGACTTCCGCCCCTTTCCTTCCACCAAGAATCTCATCGTAGAGGGCGATGTCCGCCAGAAAAGCCCCCGTATCAGCATAGTTTTCCGCAAAGATACTCAACTGCTCAAGATCTTCCAGCCGTTCCCGCCAATTTGGATATTCCTGCTCAAGATAATCCTGATAGGGCGATGAAATAAGGGCACGGATCATCTCACCAGGAGATCGATTCCCTTCCAACATTCTTCCCGCGATCGTCGTGAATCGCTGCCACCCCCCTTCAGCACGCGCCGAAACGACCTGCCGCATCTCTGGACTCAATGCCTGCTCGAACGAAGAGACGTGAACCAGTTGCTTCGTGAGCACACTTGCCGTTCCGGCACCGATGCCGGGCTGTAACGCAAGGACACGGAACCAGGCGAGCTCATCTTTCGGATTTTGATAGGCGCGCAAAAATGCCACCACATCTTTGATGTGTGCTCGTTCAAAAAACTTCTGACCACCACGATATTCATACGGAACATCTCGCTTGATAAGTTCAAATTCCAATGCCTGCGAGTGGGCACTAGACCTAAATAACACTGCCATATTGCGTAGGGCGACCCCTTCAGACCGTAACAACAAGATCTGATCAGCGACATAGCGAGCCTCTTGTGCCGCGCTACGACACGGAATGAGCTTAGGACGGTCTCCCTGCCCACACACGGCGACCAACTCCTTTTCAAATTGCTGAAGGTTATGGCCCAATGATGCATTCGCCACGGCGAGAATCTCTGGTGTTGAACGATAGTTTGTCACGAGTTTGAACATGCGGGCCCCCGGCCACTCAGTAGGGAATGATAAAATATTTTGTACATCGGCCCCACGGAATGCATAAATAGATTGTGCATCATCTCCAACAACCAGAATCTGTTGATGCACACGGGCGAACCCCTTCACCATACGGGCTTGCAAGGCGTTCGTATCTTGATACTCATCTACCAAAACGTACCGAAAACACTCGGCAATACTCCGCCCCCATGCTTCATGCTCAAGAACGACCGCCATCAAAGAGAGGAGATCATCAAAATCGAGGACGTTGGCACTCTTTTTTCGTGTTTGATAATCCTTGGCGATGGTTTCAAGATCCGGTAAGCACGCCAAAAAATGAGGATGTTTCTGTTGAAGCACCGTGACCAGTGGTTGTTGGGTATTACGCGCGAGAGAAATCAGGCTCCCAACAACGCCAACAGACGGAAACCTTCGTGCCTTTGGATCAATCTTCAGGTCCTTCATGACCGCCTTCAACAAATCTCCCGCATCATCCGCATCTAAAATGGAAAAATGCGTGGTATACCCAAGCTGGTCAGCAAACGAACGCAATAAACGGTTGGAGATGGAGTGAAACGTTCCTCCCCACAGTCCACGTGCATCACATCCACTCAAGGAGGCCACGCGAGCCATCATCTCCTTCGCGGCTTTGTTGGTAAAGGTAAGGAGCAAGATGGAACTGGGATCCACCCCTTGCTCCAAAAGATAGGCCACACGATGCGTGAGGGTGCGCGTCTTTCCCGAACCGGCACCGGCCAACACCAAACACGCTCCATCCCCATGCAACACAACCTCCAACTGCTCTTGATTCAGCTCTTTATGATAGTCGATGGAACGCGGGGACGAAGGCCCGGGCGACGAGAGCGTAAACGTAGACATCGCCGCCCAGAGTAACATGCGTCCAAAAAAAATAAAAAGGACCTCTATACTTCCCTGTGTCATCCTGAATGGAGTTGGACGCAATGAAGGATCTTCGACGCAGCTCATCGAAGATCCTTCGCTTTGCTCAGGATGACACAAGAGATATGCCTCGCTTGTCATCCTGAATGGAGTTGGACGCAATGAAGGATCTCACCCCATGAAAGAACCTTGAAGGCTCAGATCCTTCGGTACCCTCAGGACACAGGGAAACGCGGAGGTCCTCGTATTGAAAAAGCCCTAGGCGTTACCCCAGGGCAGTAGTGTCCTCGTCATCTTCGACCGGTCTCATCTTCTCGACCGCCTCCTGCATCCTCCGAAGGGCAGGCTCAAGGGCGGGGCGACCGCACGTGACGAATCTCCAGCGAAGCTCCTGAAGAAAGAGCTGTACGGAAAACTTTTGGCCCACCGCTCCTTGTTGGTTGAGGCGTTCCATGCAGGGATGGCAGCTTCTCCAGAGGTAGTACCTCTGACGCTCACCATCCTCGGCCAGCTGCACAAACAAATCCTTATCTGGCCTGAGCGCAGCGAATGCCTCACGGAGGAACTGCTCATCGATAAGGAGGAAGCGGTGGAGCGCAAGAGGGTCCGTGTCGTCCGCCATCACTCCTTCGCAGATGAACCGGATCCAGCGGTCCATGATGAACCCGTACTGGTCCACCATCTCGCGCCCACGAAGGAGACACCTCTCTGCGGATTTGTTTCGATACCTCCTACGGACGCCCTCGATCACGTCCTGAAAAAGACTCGTGAATTCGGGATGGTCAAACGTTCCCCGACAAAGACGATCGGGATGAAGTCCAACGCGCTTCTGGATGCGCATAAACTCCGATCCCCAGGAAAAGAGCTCCGGTTCAGGAACCAGTCGACACAGTGCTCTAGGATGGACACTGGTCAAAAAGAGCAAATGTCCGTCCGGATTCTCCATAGCCTTATCACGGATACGCTCCAAGAGAAGGCGCTGGGCCAACATCCGTCTCGCCCTCCCCTCATGCACCTCCATGGGTGACGACGTGGGTGGACTGCGGGAGAATGGTGCGGCATCCGAAACCGCGACAAGCACCTCCCCTGTGATGTCACCGACCAACGAAGGGGCCGAAGGAACCGTCTGATCTTGCTGGAGACTCATATAACCAACTCCGATCCATCCCACCACGATACACGCGCGGCAAGAAGGTGTCATTCAAACAAAATAAGGTGTTTATGTCAAGGTAAAGCGTTAGTATCCCGCCGCTTGACGGTTGCGTCTATGCTCCTCAAAGGTGCGAGCATACAACACTTTTCCCTGCGTATCGGTAAGAAAATACCGGTATCCCTTGATCACCGGATGCAATACGGCTTCTATGGACGTCGCCCCAGGATTACAGATGGGTCCCGGGGGAAGCCCACGATACTGATAGGAATTATAGCGGGAATCTATCTTCAATTCGTCATGGGAAGATCGTGTGCGTCCCGATTGGGTCACATATTGCAAGGTCGCATCACTTTGAAGAGCCATGCCGATGCGCAGACGTTCTAAAAAGATCCCCGCCACGATCTGACGATCTTCCGGGGTACGTACCTCTTTCTCGACGATCGAAGCTAAAATCACGACATCATCCAGAGTTCGTAACGGAGCAAGATCCTGATGGATCTCCACAGATCCATAGCGGGCCGCAAACTCTTCCAATTGCTTACGCACAAGCCCGACAGGAAGCTGATCTTCCCAAACACGATACGTGTCCGGGAAAAGATATCCTTCCAAAGAACGTATGGTTGGCAAGGCCCGAAGAAAAGCAAACTCCTCACGCCAGATTGGATCAAAGGACCGTACATCCGCCACCGTCCCCATCACCTCAGCCATACGCAAACGATCGACCCCCTTCTCTTCAAACAAAGCCTGTTGAAGATCGCGTAGCGTCCAACCCTCGATCACACGCACCGATCCCTCACGCCGAGCTGGGCCAATAGCGGGTTCAATAGAAGGCGATGGCACAAAAGAGGCATACAAAAAAGCCAGGACGGTGAACGCCCCGATCAAAAGGGAAAGATATCGAAATGGAAATAAGCACCTCATACGAAATTTATTCCTGTACTGACGGCCTCTCAGAAGGTCGACGACGTAACACGTGATGCATGTGACGAACAAACCAAAAAGATAACAGTCCCACGATCACTCCGGCCACGATATCCGAAGGATAATGCACCCCTGAAGCAACTCTCCCAAACGCAACAAGGAGAGCCATCAAAAAAGCGATCGCTCCAAGCCGCCTGTCTCCGTAGGCCAAAGCGGCCACAATCGCAAAAGCGATGGAGGTATGAATGGAGGGAAAAGAGTGCAGGGAAGCTGGGGGCGGAATCAGGAGAACCACCTGATCCGAAGCAGAGAATGGTCGGATCCGACCAATGAGAACGCCGAGAACGCTCGCCGTAACCATCGCCACAAGACCAGCCCAGGCCGCTTCATAGGCCGCATGGCGAACAGAGGAACGTCGTGAGCGCAGACTCGTAGCGGCTGCGAGAGGAGCAAAGAAAAAAATCATCCAGCGCGCACACAAAACCACGAACCAGGCTCCTAGCGGTGTCTGAAACCAGCTCTGAACTTCTTGGATAAAGATGATCTCGGCACGCATAGGATGAAGAGATGAACTCTTTTTTTCCACCCCCACGTAGGTGGGGGACCAGCCCATACCGTCTATCCCTAGGCTGGATCCCCGCCTTCGCGGGGATAGAAGAGAGGAAAATTGGTGATAAATTTAGATACCACGTACCTAAATCAACGGTTGTCCCGTCATGTCAGGGGCTGGGGCAATATCCAACAACTTACACACCGTCGGAGCAACATCCGCCAACATCCCAATCGGCTGTGTGAGGGAGAGATCCCCCCCAACCACATCCCCTGTTGGTGCCTTCATTCCCTCCAACTCTTTCTGAACAACAACGAATGGAACGGGATTCGTTGAATGCTCCTTGTCCATCTCCCCCGTCACCAAATTCTTCACCTCCTCAGCGTTCCCATGGTCCGCCGTAACCACAACCGCCCCGTTCACGGCCAAGACCGCCTCCACGATCTGACCCAAGGCCCTATCCACCGCCTCGCATGCCACGACCGTCGCCTCCTCGTTCCCCGTGTGAGCAACCATGTCTGGATTGGCAAAATTCATGACGATAAAATCATAGGTTCCGGCGGACAGTTCTTTCACGACCCGTTCTGCAATAGCCATCACCGACATCTCGGGTTGTTTGTCATAGCTGGACACCCGTGGCGAGGGAATAATCACACGATCTTCCCCAGTAAAAGGATCTTCACGCATCCCATTCAAAAAGAAGGTGATGTGGGCATATTTTTCCGTTTCGGCGATGTGCAATTGACGCAATCCCGCATCAGACACCACGCGAGCCAAACAGGTCTCAATGATCTGGGGAGGAAAGGCAACGTCCACCGGGAGATCCTTTTCGTACTCCGCAAAGGTGACAAACTCAAGTGATGAACGATAGGTCCGGGGAAACTTATCAAATCCCGGGAGGACAAAGGCCCTCGTGAGTTCGCGGGCACGGTCCGGACGAAAGTTAAAAAAAATCACGGCATCCCCCTCCTCAATGGTTGCAACAGGTTTTCCCCCTTTGACAATCACCGTTGGAACCACCTGCTCATCAAACACGTTCATGGCATAAGATGCTTCGATGGCTTTCGCAGGATCTTCCGCCTGCGGACCCTTCCCGCACGCCATCGCCTCATAGGAGGCCTGGATACGATCCCAACGGTTGTCACGGTCCAGGGCATAGTATCGTCCCGCGATGGTAGCAATTTTCCCCACCTTGCATGCAGTCATCTTGGCCTCAAGATCGCGGATAAATCCCGCTCCGGCGTTGTACGCGGTATCACGTCCATCTAAAAATGCATGGACAAAAACGTTGGAGCACTGTTCGCGGACGCACATTTCTAACAAGGCGTAGAGATGGTCTTGCGCCGCATGGACGTTTCCGGGAGACACAAGCCCAAGGAGATGAAGACGGCCGCCTGTTTCCCGTACCTTTGCAAAGGCCTTTTTAAGAGCGGGGTTAGAAAAGAACTCCCCCGTCTCAATAGTTAAATTGATGCGCGGAAAGGTTTGATAAAAAATACGCCCAGCACCGATGGTCAGATGCCCCACCTCAGAGTTCCCCATTTCCCCCCAAGACAACCCTACGGCGGCTCCCGATCCCTGGACGGTCATGGCGGGGTAGGACTCGACAAGGTGCTGAAACACCGGCATATGGGCCTTGGCCACAGCATTTCCCTCAGAGGGAGGGGCGATCCCGAACCCATCGATAATAATGAGAACAACCGGTTTTACACGAGCCATAGCAGACAAGAGTATAGCATGTTGGGATGATTGACAAAAAAGGGTTTTTTTGCTACGTTACCGCCTTCCCTTTGCGGGAAACACTGCTCCGTGCTATGTATTTTTCGTAGCCGAATGTTGTTCTGAACAGAGAGAGATGAGCCAAAAACGCTCACCCGTTCTGTTCAGGACGACACGGTGTCGTTCCTTGAATCAAGGAAACGGAGGACATACGCATTTGGATGAGATGCGACGGGCTGGACCGAAGAAAATCCGGAGGCGTATTGAACATACGACGAGGATTTTTCTGAAGGAAGCCCGAGTAGATCGCCAAAGGTGTAGGTCCTAAACCCGCTTCGGCGGGAGAAAGAAGGGCATAATGCCCAATCCAAGCATTCCGACCGGTAAGAAGAGGGGGGCAGCTGTGTCTGCCCCCGAGGAGAGCACCCCCGAACAGAACGCTGGAACGGGGCAGGCGACCACCATCTTCGCCAGCATGGAGCCGCCCGCGCAGGCGAACCCGGCACCCCCCGAGCCGGCTTCCGGCACCAGCGTTTCCACGGCACCCCCCGTGGCCACGCCGAGGCCCTCGGCACCTCCGAAGGCTCTCACGCCCGAGGAAACCCAAACGGAGGAGGCGTTCAGGGAGTTCACGGAGGTTCAGTTGGACGTCGAACCCATCCTTGCTGGAACATACCAGGAGTACCGGGGGAAGTTCGACGTCATGAAGCGAGTGGTACACCTCAACCGACTCGCGCAACTCTCGAAAAATCCCTCTTTGCCAACGCACGAGAGGGGGGAAGTGGCCGTGTGGCATCATGGGATCCAGGTCTTCTGTGACCAGATCATCCTCGACGCCACCATCAAGTGCGCGAACAACCCCGACTACGTCGGAGATCACAACGCGCTCATGAACCCTGGAGGAGGTTCGCTCCTCCAGAACGAAGATCTCGAGGCGACGCTTCAGGCCTTCACGGGTCAGGAGCCGAACTTCAAGAATCTTTACGGTCCCGAGGCGGAAACGAAGGCCACGGAGATCCTCCGGGTTCTCCGTGCGGAGAAGGCAAGCCGGGAGGCGGCGAAGGCTTCGGTCCCGCCGCCCGTCGTGATCCCGGCACCTGTGGCTCCTCCGTCGGTGGCTCAGTCCCCGGCCGCTCTGCCTTCGGTCATGGTGGCGGCTAACGACAACACGTCGCAGGTACTTCCTCCCGCAACGGCTGGAGCGGTGACGGTGATGTTGGACGCCACCAAGAGCGACGTGAAGAAGCCGTTCATGGACACCGATCCCCGTGAGCCTTCGGTCGAGGACACTCTTGATATCCTCCGGAAGGCCAGCAGCCCTGGGCTGTGGGTCGCGGGAATCGCCGGGCTTCTCGTGGTGGTCATCATCGTCTGGACCCTGGTGGCGGTGATCACCACGCCCTCACCCGCGGTCGTTGGGATCCGGCCAAGGATCAACCATGATGCCGCGACGCCCAACGCCCCAAGCGTCCCGGTGGCGCAACCGGCGGCCACAGATACCCAGGAACTCCCCCCGGAGCGGCCCGCGGCTCCGGACCCCACGCCGACCCCGGCACCCTCGACGACCCCCCAGCCTTCGCAACCGGAGGGTCCGGCCTGCCTCTCGAGGGGATCAAACCTCGAGCGGGGCGAGTGCTGCATCTCTGCGGCGGATCGGACGGGGGTGGACCCCGCCACCTTCCGGCCGGACCCGACGTACCGGGGACACGGACACTACGTGTGCCGGGCTCGGGCACCGCACCAGAACAGCGACGGAACCTTCGACGTCTCGTCGTGCAACTGGTGCGAGCCCGCGGAGTAGCCCACCTTTTCATCGAACCCTCTGACATCTGTCGGAGGGTTTTTCAATGACCAGGACTGTGCTTTATTTATGGGGGAAGATCCTTCACTGCGTTCAGGATGACACAGGGGACAAATGATCTTTGGATCTTCTGCGTTTTCACGAGGATGACAAAACAACTCCCCGTGTCATCCTGAGTGAAACGAAGGATCTGGGCGATGAACTTCATGGGGTGAGATCCTTCACTTCGTCGAACTTCGTTCAGGATGACACAGGGGGAAATCATCTAGGATGACAAAACAACTCCCCGTGTCATCCTGAGTGAAACGAAGGATCTGGGCGA
>CAYHOM010000013.1:0-16351 GCA_964358345.1 uncultured Gammaproteobacteria bacterium | reverse complement strand
ATGAAATGTCAGCCCGCCGTCAACCTGGAAAATCTTTTCGCTCAAGTTCATGTTCAGTAATCACGTCGTAAGTTCAAATTCCTTCGTAAAAATACAAAACGCACCCGATTTTCGGATGCGTCTTGTTGGTTGCGGGGGCCGGATTTGAACCGGCGACCTCCAGGTTATGGGCCTGGCGAGCTGCCGCTGCTCTACCCCGCTATCTATGATCTTGTAGCCGCAGTGTACGTGACACGGCCGTTCTGTCAAGCATCGGTTACATCCATCGCGTAAGGAGTGCCGCCAAAAAAATCATCTGCATGGCAAAACCGGAAGCGAAACGAAGATCACCATGTTTCTCGCATACCATATTGTGAAAAAAGAAATGCATGCGATGAAACCAGCGTAACCATGTGACACGTGTGACTTCGTACACCGCCACGATCAGGTCTGGTAATACGCCTCCAATAATCCCCATCGTCATCGTAGAACGATCTTCGATGATGGTCGTATTGAATAAAAAGAGGACAAACAGTAACGCGACGACGCCATCAATCGTGACATAGGCAATAGCACGCTTCACCTTACTCCCAGAGATGTATCCTTTGTATAATCCTGAATCGCCATGGGGAATGATGTCACTTAAAAAGTGTGACAGGACCCCAAGCGTAAACGCCGCGATCGGATGGTGAGGAACCAATTCCGCCGCAACCACTCCAAGCGCGGCATGTGTGGTAATAAACATAGAGACAGGCGTATGCCAGTGGACTGCTTCTCAACCCATGGACCATCGGTCCGGTTGAGAGCCAATCCGCTGGTAGCGGGGGTGGGATTCGAACCCACGACCTCGGGCTTATGAGTCCCACGCTCTAACCAACTGAGCTACCCCGCCCTCCCGTTCCCCTAGAAGAACAGGGCGAATTCTATCAGGGGGAAGATATTTTGGCAAGCATGATTTGAGCTGTTTTTGTCCAGGAAAAGACCTTTGATCGTTCTAAGGCCCGTCTTTTTAGGGCTTCTCTCACGTCACTATCGCGCACAACCATCTCGATGGCAGACATCCACGCTTCAGGGTTTAAAGGAATCACCATGCCACCATCCCCTACGACTTCCGGCAATGCACCACGATCAGACGTGAGGACGGGAATCCCCCATGACATCCCTTCTAATGCCACTCGACTGAACCCTTCATGGAGAGATGGGATCAGGATCATCGTCGCGTGACAAAGAAGGTTGTCACGCTCATGGTCAGTCACCATCGCGAGACGGATGATGGATGGATGATGCACTTTCCTCTGATCCTCATCCCACCCATGCGGTCCAGCGATGACAAGGGAAAGAGTCTCTGGGGCCAAACGCTGTTGCAACGCTGACCACCACGAGATGATAAAATCAACATTTTTTCTTCTTTCCGTTGAACCGAGGACCAAGGCATACGAAGATGTTACCGGTCGATCACCATTCTTAAATGGGCTGCTCGCAATCCCCTGACCCGTAACGGTGATGCGGCCACGCGAGGAAGGTAACAACACTTCGATCTCTCGCCCTGCACATTGACTCACGGCAAAAATATGAGGCGCGCTTCGCAATCCTCGAAGGAAAAGATGGGTCGTTAATTGACGTTTGAGCCATGATTGAGGAAACCATTCCGGATGTTCAAAAATAGCACCGTCGTGTACCCATGGGTAACACGGCACAGAAATACCAAACGGTACGGCACCAGAAGGAACAAGAAGGGCCGTAACCGCGTGCCGAGCAAGCACGTGTCGAAGGTGGGATCCACGCCGCCCCGAAAGACGGATCACGGAGGACACATGATCGATCGTCGATCCCCCCGGAATAAACCCCACGCATTCCACGCCATGATCCCCTGACGCTTCACAGAGAGCAGACCAGAGTTCACGAGCGGCATGCTCAATACCACGTCCAGGAGAACCGTCCGTAGGAAGGCAACGTAGGTCGACACCAAGAAGAAAGGCCCCTTTCTTCATTTATTTTTTTGACCCAGCTGATGGCATATATGCCGTCTGTCTATTCGGCCAGATAAAATGTTCAAATGCCCAAGCTGTCAAAATTTTCGCATCATCAAAACGAGCAAAATGGTTCTCGCTTCCCATGACCACCGTGATGATTTCTCCCCCCTGTTCACGCCGTGTATCTTGCACCAAACAGTATCCGGCTTCCGGCAACGAACCGGTCTTTCCTCCTAAAATATGATACGGTGCTTTATTCAAAAACGTTCCTAGCAACTGATTGGTGGATTTTATGAGATAAGGTTTTTTACTGACACGACCAACAACCGTCACCGAGGGCCGGCTGGTGATGGTTCGAATCTCTTCATATCTAAGTGCTGCCTTCAGCATAAGCGCGACATCATGGCTGCTAGCCTGATTGAGCGAGGATAACCCGGTTGGATCAGCGAAGGTGGCACGCAGGCCCAACTCACGCGCCTTCGCGTTCATGCGTTTCAAGAATGCCTCTCTCCCTAACGAGACGCGGGCCAGGGTATTGCCTGCTTCGTTGACGGAACCGATGAGCAGGGCTTGGAGAAGTTCACGCTTACTCAACCGCTCGGAGGAAAGAAAGACTTGTTTGCCATCTGCGCTACCATCTTCCTCCACCAACATCACTTCATCAGAAAGGGTGGGGTGCGTATCTAAAAACACCATCGCGGTCATGAGCTTCGTCATACTTGCAATGGGATAGCGCGTCTCTACATCTTTCCCAAACAAAAGTTGACCACTCAGAACATCAAGAACAACTGCCGCACGAGCGGTTACCTCAACGCCGATATTGTTGGGGTTTCTTGAAACAGGAACAGGCTCAGAGGGAGGGGCGTAACGGGCTATGGGTAATTCCTGTAAGGGCAGGCCAACCGTGGTGGCTGGAACGAATGTCTGCAGGGAGAGAAAAGCGGCGAGTGCCAAAAAGGAATCTGCAAACATAGGCTAGGACGGATTATACCTCAAGGGATGTTTCCGGTGAACCATGCTTCGCCGCAAGAGTCCCTATGGAGTGGCTTTCAGCGGATGTCGTTTGGTTTTGTAGCTCTTGCATCATTTGTTCGACGAGCGGATGGCCACGTAGGTCCGCATAATTCGGTAGTTCTGCCACCTTGGTGATGCCAAGATATTTCACAAAGTCGATGGTCACGGCATAGGTCGGTTGTCCAAGCCTCACATCTTCTTTCATCTCAACCAGGCCCCGTAAAAGGAGATTTCGCAAAATAAGAGAGGATTGCACGCCGCGAATCTGCTCAAGTTCTGGACGCGTCATCGGACCGCGGTACGCAAGAATGGCCAGAGCTTCCAGAGATGGGCGTGTCAGCTCCGTTTGAACCTCGGTTTTTTGAGCGGCTCGCAAGAGTTCGGCGAACTCGGGACGACTCACGAGCTCAACCTCATTCCCCTGCCGAACAATCTGCAACGAACTTTTCGACTCTTGTAAACGTGTTTCCAGGTCCTTGAGGGCCAATTCTCCTTCTTCAATACTTAGTGCCGTCAACTCAACCAGTCGTTTGATGGTTAATGGACGGGCGAGGGCAAACAGCAGAACTTCAATACGTTGATCATGAGACATAAGTTAAGCGGAGAGTTCAATAGAAATTTCTTCGAACGCCTCACCCTGATTTACCACCACGCTACGTTGTTTAATCAATTCAAGGAGCGCAAGAAACGACACCACCATTTCGGCACGACTGGATGACTCCGTTAAAAAACGATGAAAGGACATCCGCGTTGCCGCACGTACGCGATCGTGCAACTGCTGAATTTTTTCTTCCATGGAAATCACACGCACTATCGCCGCTCTGGGCAACGTAAGGAGTGGCTCCAATCGTCGCGTGATGTGTGTATAGAGGTCACGTAAGACCAGGATGGTGACGTTTGACGGTGGGACAAACCCTTCGACGGGATCCTTGATCGGATGCTGAAGACGAGCAAAGCTTCGTGGACCCATGTTGGTGATCTCTCCGATGTGCAACGCTGCTTCTACAAACGTCTTATACATCTTGAGCTGTGATGCGAGATCGGGACCCTCTTCAAGCTCTGGATCGATAAAACCGGGTAAGAGGGCCTTAGATTTGAGATACACCAGACGGGCAGCAACCATCAGGAAATCTGCCAGTTCATCCAGGGCAATCGCTCCTTGGTGTTCCCGAACGTATTGCACAAAGGGATCCGTGACTTCAATCAAGGATATCGTTGTGATTTCACGCTCGTTTGACTCTACAAGTTGGAGCAGCAGATCAAGCGGCCCTTCAAATTCCCTGATGCGCACGGAATATGCCATACCGGTCCTCCATTCACGGCTTACGCCTTTGGTCTTTTAACCTGTATGCTCACGTCGTCTAGTCGTTGCTGCGAGAGTGCAGACGGGGCACCCATCATGACATCACGAGCATCTCCCGTTTTTGGAAAGGTAATCACCTCACGAATATTTGGTTCATTTGCCAAGATCATGACGATACGATCGATGCCTGGCGCAATACCTCCGTGGGGAGGGGTGCCGAAGGCAAAGGCTTCCAGCATGTGGCCGAAGCGACGCTGGATATTTTCCTCATCCATCCCTATGATCTCCAAAACTTTATGGAGAGCTTCGGGCTGATGATTACGGATGCTACCGCCTCCCGCTTCATATCCGTTCAGCACAATATCGTACTGCGTCGTCAGGATATCTTCGATGTGCTCTTTGTGCATTAACCAGTCCATGTGCTCTGGCATTGGAGAGGAAAAGGGGTTGTGTGTAAAGGTCCAACCACCCTCGTCTGTTCTTTCAAAGAAGGGGAAATCTATCACCCAACAAAAGGCCAAAAGATTTGGATCATTCTTATCTTCACGAAGATCTGGTTTATCGTTGCCATATTTCTCCATTGCTTCCTTGTACGTCAGGCGCGGGAATGGAATCTGCTGAATACGTTTCTCGGGAGTACAGGTCTTCACCAGGTGAATCATCATCTCTTCGATGAGCTCCCGTACATCTTCCTGATTGACAAAAGACATCTCCAAGTCGAGTTGCGTGAAATCGGGCTGGCGATCTCCACGCTGATCTTCATCACGAAAACAGCGGGCAATTTGGAAATAGCGCTCAATGCCGGCCACCATGAGAAGCTGCTTAAATTGCTGCGGGGATTGCGGCAACGCGTAAAACTCACCTGGGTGCAGCCGCGCAGGCACAATAAACTCGCGCGCTCCTGTCTCCCCCGTACTTTTTGTTAACATGGGTGTTTCTATTTCAAGAAAACCTCTCTCATGAAGATACGTACGGATAAAGGTAGTCACCTTGTCACGCAACGTTATGTTACGCAGCATGCGAGAAGAACGAAGGTCTAAGTAGCGATACTTTAAACGTAACTCTTCATTGATCTGCGATGTATCTCTGATATCAAATGGAAGCGTCTTGGCCGCGCTCAAGACGATGAGGTCCTTGGCCAAAATTTCGATCGTCCCCGTTTCAAGATGTGGATGTATTTGTTTCTCCCCTCTCTTTTGCACGACACCAGTCACAGCAACGCAAAACTCCGGACGGAGATCTTTGATGATTGCTTGTGAAGTCTCCGTGAGCTCTGATGGAATCAAAACAACTTGGACAAGCCCTGAACGATCACGAACATCCAAAAAAGATAACTTTGCCATCTCCCGTCGCGTGTGAATCCAACCTTTTATCAGCACCGTTTCACCGACACACTCAACCGTATCGCGTATCATGATGCGTTGCATAGTGCGAGCATCTCACCAGATTTACTGATTTGACGCAACGGAAAGACGGTACCCCGTCCAGATATCGTCGCCATTCCTCAAAATGAATTCTAGGGTCACAGGAAGCGTTTTTGGCAACTTTACCGTACCTTGGAACACGCCAGGTGAAACACGCTTGAGAACCGTCTTCTTGGAGGTTTCTGTTCCAACCTGGATAGTGGCCGTTTCCGTATCTTTTGTCTCGAGGGTCAATTTCACGCTTGCTCCTGCCTGAGCGCGATAGGTGGAACCATTACGCACCAGATCATTGGATTGAAATTTCAGGAGGAGAGGCGTTGAGGAAGCCGTCGATGAGCTCGCAAAAAGTTGAAGCGGATCTGTGACCATACCGGTTGAGGTTGCCATAGGCATCGTGGATGTGGCAGAAGTGGTCGTTCCCCTATCCATAGCATTGGTAAATCCACGGAGCACCCACATGATGGATGGGTCACAGTCGTAACGCAAATGCCGCTGGCAAAGCTCAAACCGTTCCGCTTCACGTTCAAAGGAACTGGCGATGAGAATTGGCAGACTGACAATAATGACGAGACCAATGACGCCCAAGACAAGGAAGACCTTGAGAAAACGTGGAAAGGGTGAGGGAGAGGACATATCGACCACATTCTACCACAAGCAAAGGTGGCGTGGGTGCTCTAAGGCTCTAGGCGGTTCATCAACCGTGGAAAAGGAATGGTTTCACGTACATGATGGATCCCACAGATCCATGTAACGATGCGCTCAAGACCATATCCAAAACCCGCATGTGGTACCGCTCCATATTTACGCAGGTCGAGATACCAACGAAACGCAGCTTCGGGGAGCTGGTGCTCGCGAATACGGGACAAGAGCACGTCATGATTATCCTCACGCTGTGATCCCCCGATAATCTCTCCATAACCCTCTGGAGCTAAGAGATCGGCATTCAGGACACGCGACGGGTCCGTCGGATCACGCTTCATATAAAAAGCTTTGACGGCCGTCGGATATTTTTCCACAAAGATAGGTTTGTCATATTGCTTCGTGAGCAATGTTTCATCATCGGCACCGAGGTCATCCATATCTCCAATGTCAGATCCGAGGGCACGCAGCTTGCTGATCGCTTCGGCATGCGTCATGCGGACGAAGGGTACATGCACTTTTTTTAGTGGTTCTTGATCACGTTCCAAGATGGCCAACTCGATCTGGCACTGGGCTAACACCTCTGCAACGATGAAACAGACAAGCTGTTCTTGAATGGTCAGATTTTCATCGTGTTCGACGAAGGCCGCCTCGGCGTCCATCATCCAGAACTCTGTGAGGTGTCGACGCGTCTTCGATTTCTCGGCACGAAAGACGGGACCAAAGTCGAAACAACGGCCCACCGATGCGATAGCGGCTTCGAGATACAGCTGACCGGACTGTGAAAGATACGCTTTACGTTCGTTAAAATAATCTATCTCAAACAACTCCGTCGTCCCTTCACACGCACTCGGGGTTAAAATCGGTGAATCTATTTTGCAAAAATCGTTCTCTCGCATCCACGTATAAGTCGCATAGATCACCACGTTACGGACCTTCTGAATGGCCCACTGCGATGGGACGCGTAACCAAAGGTGACGTTCGTCCAATAAAAAGTCCGGACCATGTTCCTTCTTTCCAATCGGATACTCTTCGGAAATTTGGACAACCGTGACGTTTTGAACCTGGATCTCAAAGACCTAGGCTTTTTTTGGGTGCTGGGTCACGATGCCCGTCACCACACAGGACGATTCGAGGGTAAGAGAGGAGGCAGCATCCCACACCATCTGATCCACGCTGGCCTTTGCAAGAACGGCTTGGGCAAAACCTGTTCCATCACGCATTTGAAGGAAGATAATCGGGCCGCTTGAACGGAGATTGTAGACCCATCCCTTGATGGTGACGACCTGACCGACAAACTGAGAAAGGCGTTGAATCGTGTGTCGCATAGATGTCCAGGATGGTAGGACGAAAACCCCCACCGTTCAAGAGGAAGGTGGGGGAAAGATCAGTCATTGCAGGAACGCCAGTGGTGCCGGACAGTGCGGGGACGCTGACGCTGGTCCTTCTGACGGTGCAGGGAGGTACGACCACACATGCTCTGACGGAACCGAGCCGACGTACAGATGGCGACGATCCTCCCCGGCTCCTCCGCGTTGCCATCATGATCGATAAGGATGAAAAATTCGTGGTTACGATAGCGCAGACGACAAGCGCGGTAACCCTGCCGCGTCTCATCCGGGAGCCAGCGACCATGGCGCCTGATGTGTCCCGTCAGCTCCTCGGCCAGGTCCGAGACCTCGCGCTGAAACAGTTCGACGGCAGTAAAATGATCGACGAGAGAGGGGTGGCGACGAAGAGACGCCTCTACGCGATGCTGAATGAATCCGCGCTGAGAACCATGGTGTCCAAGCATGAACCGGATGTACTGCCCGACCGCATCGTAGTCCGCCCGCAGACCATACGTTGCCACGAACCAGCTGACTTCGCGCCGTTCCCTCGAAGGGAGGGTGTTGTTTACGACCATGGCCGGCGGCTCCATTGCCGTCAAGGCGGAAACCGCCTCGTCATCGATCACGATCCTGAGATCCTGCTCCCTGTCTGAAGCGATGACGAGCGGTTCCGACACGGAAACGATCTCGACCGGAACCTCAACGCTCTTTTGCAGAGGAACGGAACGGATCAGACGAAACCGCGAAGAACCTTCGGACCGATCGCGTGGAATGCGGAGACGTACACCCTCATAAGCAGACGAACGGAAAGACACGTGCATCGGAGGAGGAAACCGAGGAGTGCGGAGCACGGCCGATCGTTGCATGTGAGGATCCTTTCTTGCTCACCACCACATCGTAGGCATCATCATTCCAACATGCGCTCCCGCAGAAGACAAGCGTGTCGTCTGCCGGGATGATTGGGGGGCGTGATGGATAAAACACGCCTCAACCACCTGACAAGCTGCCCCCATCAGATGCGTGGAGATGGTGAGACGTGAGAGTGTTTCCAACGTACTTTGACGGGCAAAGCGCAACACACGAAGGGTCTGATCGGGGAGTCGCGTGGCTTGAGAAAACGCCTTTCCCTTTTCTCTCATACACATGTCGCACACCATGCCTCCTGCGTGGGGCCAAAACCACACCGGGTCCATAAGAGGCTGATGACAAACGATACAGTGGTCAAGATCCACGGCATAGCCGAGAAGATCTAAAAGATGCAGACAAAACCAAGCAAGAAAGACTCTACCCCGCTCCACACTTGGGGTGGAAACTAACGTGTCTAAAAAAACATGCCACTGATTTAAAAGTTCGTAGACGTGTTGGTCCGGAGCACCTGGATGGGTCAGCCGGTCCGTAAGGGCAGCACCCGCGCCGGCCATCCATAGTGCCGCCAAACGTTGTCTCATCTGTATACGGGGTTGGAGGGTTGTCGCCACAGCAATTTTATCAAATGCTTCCCCACCGGCAATCATGAGAGACGCGACGGTAAACGGTTCAAGATGACCGAGATGCTTTGCTCCCCAACGACGCTGTCCACGCGCAACAGCTACCAATTTGCCGTGCTCTCGCCCATAGCACGTCACCCAACTATCGTGCTCACGAAAGGGCTCGTTCTTGAGAACGATCACCTGATCACGAAGATAAGCCATGTTCGCTGTAACGCCGTTTATCCAACCACGATTGTAATATGACTGACGCGGCCAAGTCGTCCCGTTTTTTCCCTTGTCCCCGTTCTTTCGCCTGACGTTGTGCGAGCTGCGTTGACAAGGTTTCATCCGCTTCTTCCACACGAATTCCACGTTCTCGTAAAGCTTCCATAACGTCACGGATGGTTTGCGCTTGAGGCGTCGTGCGCGTCTGGTCTGCCAACGGATGAGGAATGCCCACAACGATCAACGTAATCCCCTCTTCCTTGGCGAGCATGGCGAGACGATCGCACAAGGCTTCTCTATGACGCTCCTCTAGCACCAAAAGTGGGCTAGCAATACCTGTTTCCGTATCTCCAAGAGCAACGCCGACCCTGGCCGCCCCATAATCAATCCCTAAAATACGCATAACCCCATCTTAAAGACCCGAATCCGTTCCGGCAACTTGACGCTCCAAGTGAAGAGGAGTCTCATGATATCGCCTAAATGGCTATATGATGGAGGAAGCAACCATGGCACAGATTGAACGAATGTTCCTAGGAAGACTTCCTCTCAAATCCGTCGAGAGCGTTTCCGTAAGAAAGGTGCGCGATGCTGTTTATGCCGTGATAGGTGCCGGCTGTGAAAAGGTAGTCCTGGTCTCTGGAAGCCACGGTCAAAGAAGTATCGACCTCCTGCATAGGCATCCCATTGAGGCCTGCCTAGCAGAGGAGCTTGGCCCCGTGTTCACAAAACCTCTGATGAGTACCTTTCCGGATCAAAGAGCGTTCCATCACATGATGAGAACGTTCATGCATATCTTTAACCCCGCCGTGATTACGGCTGCACAGCACGCCTTTCGTGACCTCAAGGGGTGGGCGCGGGGAGCGCATCCCTGTTCCGATGAGGTGTTTCGTCTTGTTCATCAAAGTCTCTTTGCTGCCTGTTACTTCCACTACGGACTTAGCGTCACCGCAAATCCGCTCTGCACTCGTCTCGATCCGCTCGTCGACCTCATGTTCGAAACGGCCATTCCGTTTGCTCTGGCAGACGGGAAACGCACACTCCTCTGCCTTGCCGACTGATCCCTCTTCCCTCCGTGGCTCCTCCTGGAGGGTTTTCTTATGTTAATCTTTTATCATGTCTCATTATCCAAACTGGTACGAGGAGCGCACCTTGCACCGACAGGGGTACTCTCACGTTGCCGGTGTAGATGAAGTTGGGTGTGGTTGCTGGGCTGGCCCCGTCTTTGCCGGTGCCGTGATCCTTCCGCTCGGCGTCCATCTATCGCACGTTCGTGACTCAAAACTTCTTTCCACATCACAGCGTGAACGTCTATCGGAGAAGATTATGCACAAAGCCGTCGCGTGGGCCATCGGCCTAGCCAGTGAGAATGAAATCGATACCCTGAATATCCGACGTGCTTCCGGACTCGCTATGCAGCGAGCCGTTACAGCACTTACCATCCAACCAGAAGCCGTATTGAGCGACGCCTTTGTCGTTCCTAGCCTGGACGTCCCTTGCAAAAACGTCATTCGCGGGGATCAGATGATTGTTTCGGTAGCTGCTGCATCCATCATCGCTAAGGTGGCTCGTGACGCCTACATGAAAAAGATGGCTCTGCTTTATCCCGTCTATGGTTTTGAGACTCACAAAGGGTATGGTACCAGGCAGCATCAAGAAGCCCTCACCGTCCATGGAGCTTGCCCCATACACCGACAGAGTTATCGCCCCGTGGCTATAAGGGTTTCTTCTCGAGGGTGACGATCACGGTCTTTATCTCACCTTTGTGAACCACTTTTAACTTTAAGGTATCTCCCGGTTTGTGAGCGGAGACCACATCAAACAGCTGATTACGCTCATTAAGTTGTTTTCCATCCACTTCAAGAATGATGTCATTATCCTCGAGACCCGCTTTTGCCGCAGGAGAATTCGGGACCACCGCCAGCTCAGCAGCGGTTTCTCCGCGACCAATAATGACACCGAAATCATAGGGAAGATGATTTTTTGCCTGAACTTCTGGCGTAATGAGCATATAACGAACTCCTAAAAAGGCACGATCTTGAACGATGATCTTGCCGGTACGACGCGCTTGTTCGAAGGCGATTTTGATCTCGTTCACCGGAATCGCAAACCCGATGCTTTGTGCTGAGTCTGCCACAGCCGTGTTCATCCCAATAACGTTTCCAGCGATGTCCAACAATGGTCCGCCGGAATTACCAGGATTAATAGCTGCATCCGTTTGGATCAGACCGCGGAGGTTTTCGCTTGACGTCCCGTTGCTGGCACTAATAGAACGAAAGAGTCCGGAAACCACCCCCTTGCTGACGGTGTTATCAAATTCGCCCAAGGCGAAACCGATCGCAATGGCGGTTTGACCAACTTGCAGCTTGCTTGAATCCCCCAAACCAAGAAATGGCAGATCTCGTGCGTCGACTTTTAAAATAGCAACATCCTGCTCTGGTGAGCGCGCTACAACCGTCGCTTTCAGCTTTTGTCCCAAATGTTTATCGTCATTCAAAATCACCGTGTACTCTCCACGCTCATCCGATACGACATGTTTATTGGTAATGACATACCCATCCGGGGAAGCAATGAAACCAGAACCTGCTCCAATACGTTTAAGTTCCGTACCGTTTTGACACAACGAAGGGATAGTAAAATACCCCTGCAATCCTGGCGGAAGACCTAGCATAGGCGACTGCTGAGCGCACTGTGTCATCTTTGGCACTTCCGCCGAAGCAATAATACTCACGACGGCATCCGTACTGTTTTTTACAACCTGAATCACCTGAGATTCTTCACTGACAACCTTGATAATCTCATGCGTCGCCGTGGCATTTGTCGTTTGGGATGGTGCGATGAATAATTTTTTGATGGAATCAGGAATGGTTAAGGCATGCTTCAGAAACTGTGGCGTAGAAGAGGTTTGATGAAAAATTGCTGCTGAAGACGGCGAGGCGGCCAAGGAAATGGCCAAGAGCAGCCCCAAGGCCAGTAAGCCAATCGTACGTGCACGCCGACGATCAAATGGCCTTACTGTCGAAGAGGAAACGCGTGTAGGAGAAAGAGTGATCATAGGGATAAAGAATAAGAGTGAACAGGAATCTTTTACAAGAACGATGCAACAGCATATACGTTACACAGGCAAAAATGTATGCGTTTTCTAAGAATACCTATTCTGTTTACACCCGTCTACCCATGGTATGATGCACCTACCTCGCTATGAGCACTGAACGTCCATCCCAAACCCCCCGACCATCGTCCGAACGACATTCCTCTATCCCCATTCCTCTCACCCGACGGAAAACGGAAGAAAAAACCGATCCGCGACGTGAACGATTATTTCTGGTGGATGTCGGAAGTGCTAGTATTGGATCATCTAACCATATTACGGGGAAAAATGAGGATTACGCCTATTGTAACGCCGGATATGGGCTGATGTTGACTGCCGACGGTATGGGTTCTGGTCCGGCACCCCATCTCGCCTCACGTATGTTGGCTGACATTGTGCAGGATATTATCAAACGGACAGATGGCCACGAAGGCCTTTCTCTCTTTCCAATCCTCTCAGCCCCCCTTACGACTTCTCTCGAACAGGGTGAGGTAGAGACGGCCCTTACCGAAATGATGCTGGATGCAGACGCCGCTATACGCTATCAAGCAGAAAACGATCCCGCTGTAGCTATTTCTGCAGTGAAAAAATTTGAAGATGTCCACGGCGTTCCATACGATCCACAAAAACAAGCCGATGTAAGAGAACTGCAATACATGATGCAGCATGCACATGGCACGACTCAGATTATGGCTAAGTTCTGGCAGGATGAAGCGCGCCAACGATTTGTAACTGTCGCAGCAGTTGGGGATTCTCGTCTATACCGAGTACGCAAGGAACAGCTTGATCAACTCACCAAAGATGACAGCCTCATTCAGGTCTGCCTGGATGCTGGCCTCATCACCACCGGTGAACTGGATCGTCTCCCCAGACTCGTGACCGCTCACGTCGAAAGACTCAGTCACGACCCCTACCTCGATGCTGAAACGCGCACCTGGCTGCACTTTCTTGTGAAGAATAACACAGACAAAGATGGCAAACAAAGCAAAACCTTCCCCCTTTCAAAATACGCTTCCATGGTTCTGAACGCCCTTGGGGGCGGACCAGGGACGGTCGCGACTCCGCGTGTAGAAACACATTCCGTTGAAGCCGGTGACATCTACCTGGGTGTTTCAGATGGAGTCACAAAAGTTATGACAGATGCTCAAATACAGCATTTCTTCGAACTTTACAGATCGTTATTGAATGCACATGAGTTGGCCGAGCAGCTCCTTACTGTCGCTCGCGAACTTGCCGATGCCCAACCGGAGCTTATGGATGACATTACGGTGACCTGCGTGAAGTGCCCTTAGGCCGTGAACCCATAAATTCAAATCCCCTTTAAACAAACACAAAAAGGACATCTGATATCGTGTGGGATGTAACTCATCACATGAATATCGTATGTCCTTTTTGTATGCTCAGAATATCACTGAGCTTTTTGTTTGGGTAGACGAGGCGTTGCCAAAGTGTCTCGGGACAAAGCCTGTCGGTCGTCCTCGTCTTCTGTCTGACGCAGAGATAGTCACAATTCTCATTTGGAATGTTTTCATCCTGAAACAGAAGACTTGGAAGGATCTGCACCGATTCCTCATCGCATACCATCGAATAGAGTTCCCAAGATTGCCCAAATACAATGGTTTTTTGGTGTTTTGTCATCGTGCGGCAGGACCATCTCTCAGACTTTTGCAGAACATTCTCGTCTCAGATGCCTCACTCAAATTCATGGATGGAACCATGCTGCCTGTCTGCAAACACAAACGAGCCGACGAACACAGGGTCGCGAAAGGTATCGCAAACTTTGGAAAGAACTGGCAAGGCTGGCACTTCGGTTTCAAGCTTCATGCTTCCACCACCTTTGATGGAAAACTGTGTGCGCTCGCTTTCACACAAGCCAGTGTGCATGAAAAGAATTTGATTCCAAAACTTCTGGGAATACAGACCAAGATTGCCATTGGTGATTCGTCATATGGCGGAAAAGAGATTCGCGAAAAAATATGGAAGGAACGAGGGACGTATATTCTCGCACCGGGCTTTCATGGCCAGAAAAAGATGATGAGTGATTGGCAAAAAGCTCTGCTCTCTCAACGTTCAGCGATTGAATCCGTCTTTGACTATCTCAAAGAAGAACATCTCCATCTTGTCACTTCCTTTCCAAGATCTGTGTATGGATATCTTGCTCACTACGCGATGGTCCTTCTTGGCTATCAATTGATGAAAATATGGGGAATTTGAATTTATGGGTTCACGGCCATGGACGTTCCGTCATGGGGCTTAGGGGTATTTCAACGGGATGCTTCTCGACGGAGGGAGAAGACAGGCGTTCCAAGGAAATACCAAAAATTATAGCAGGGACGCGCCCTCATGTAATCTCATCTTATCCCAGGCACTGGCTTTGTTGCACAAACATCCCCCAGGTAAATTTCAAGGAAAGGTAAGCGCGCTTCAGACGGCGACAGCCTCTGTCTCTGGCATGCCAAGGTGAAACATGCGATTGAGAATAAGAGCAGATATCTTGGTTTCTGTTACTTGATTCGGCCAGGAACGAAACAGGAGGCGATCCCCAAGGATCGTCTTCCAACGGAACATGGTGCTTTCTACCAAAGAACGGAGATGATAGACGATCGTTTCTTTCCACTTCGCACGCCCAATCTTTCGTATGCTCCGCAGGTTCACATCACGTGGATGGGGTGAGCCTTTGGTATTGCCATGCCACCAGATCTTCACGTTCTTTTGAGGAGGGATGCGCACATCATCGATACCGTATCGTTCGCAGAGAGCATAGACGGGGTGCTTGTCGTAGCCTCCATCCCCAATGAGACTTTGGATGCAGGCATCTTCTTCCTCAAGGAGAGCTTTGGCGACCTCACTGTCGTGCACGTCGTTTCCCGTGATCTCCGTGGCTCGCAGTTCTCCGTGTTCATCAATCGCGATGTGGATCTTCTTCCATGTCCGTCGCTTTGAGGCTCCATGCTGGCGTACCTTCCATTCGCCTTCGCCATAGAGCTTGGCGCCGGTTGAGTCGATGACGAGGATCGTTTTTTCCTTCCGGGTCTTCTCAAGGACGACAGAGAGCTCCTTCGCACGACGCGAGACGGTCGTATAGTCAGGGATACGGAGTGAGAGATGCGCAAGACGAGCGAAGGACTGCATGAAGCCCTGCATTGATCGAAGCGGGAGATGGAACACCTTTTTCACAAGGAGCATGGCTTGAATGGCTAGATCGGCATAGATCTGTGGAGCTCCTTGGACGGGAGAAGCTTCGGCGTACCAGCCCGCTTTTGTCTCCTCATCGATCCACGCTTCAAGCGATCCCCGTTCCTTCAAAGCAGCGTTGTATGCCGACCAGTTTGTGAGGCGATAGGTCTTCTTGATGTGCTTGTTGCGCTTGATGGATGTTGCTTTCATCCCTCCAGGATACCGCATGAAAGGGTTTTAGAGGATGTTTGTGCAACAAAGCCGAATGGTTTTCATATACGTCAAAAATAGCAATCCACCCTCCGGCAGAAGGTGGATTGTTCACATCCGTGTTATTCTAGGCTTAAAGGTTCCACCCAGCTCACAAGAACCCACGGGTTCTCCCTGCAAATGCCAGGGTTAGGCAGGGTGGTCATTTTTGTAAAAACCTTGCGCGATTCTTGCGCGATTCTTGCGCGATTCTGGGAAATGGGGTAGAATCTCCTTTAGAACACTATGTTTCATCCCGACTACAAAATCACGGATAAGATCGTAAAAATGCTGACTGACATCGCCGAAGCGCGGTCGGTCATCGAGCGTGCTCGCCTCTTACCTAAACAGGAATTGAAGCTGCGTCGGCAAGCCTTGGTGCGTATGTCGCACAGTTCGACAGCGATCGAAGGCAACATCCTGAACGCAAAAGAGGTCGAGGCAATCATTGCGAATAAAAAGATTGACGCCCCCGATCGG
>CAYHOM010000012.1:0-16892 GCA_964358345.1 uncultured Gammaproteobacteria bacterium | reverse complement strand
CACGTACGCGCGCAGCACTTCTCCTCTGCCGAGCCTCATCCTTGGTGCCTGGAGCATCGCCGTGCATCCTTTGGCCGGTATTCCTTTTTTCGGTGCCGTCGCATGTATCCTCCTGCTCTCTTCATCGCTCTGGCGAAATCACCAACGGCTCGGCATTCCCCTCCTTGGCACGATCATCGCTCTTACTATCATCGCCGTTCCTGTCGCTCTCACGATCAATAGCCACGCGTCTTCTGTTCCTATCCACTGGAATTTCTCAGCCCTTACCAATCTGCCTGCCTACACCAACCTCTTGAAGTCACTTTTCCTTCCTCAACCTGTCCATGTCGCTCTCTGGGCCGATTGGGCAAACTGGATCGTGTTCATCTCTCCGTTTCTTCTTTTGGGTTTAACGATCTATGCCATACGACACGACCAAGAACATCGTCTCCCTTGGATCATTCTGACTTGCCTTGCCTTCGGATGTGCTCTCATGGGACTCCTTCTGCTCATAGGGACCGATTTTACCTTCCTGATTTCCTATGAACGAGGTGCTTACGCAGAGCGCCTATGGACGATCGCTTCTCTTTTCCTCCTCACGCCAGCTCTCCACGGAGTCGCCATCTTCATCGAGCAACGAAAGCCCCTCAGGACATCAAGTGCCATCTTTCTCACCTGCCTCCTTGGAGCGTTTCAGGCGGGACATGTGTACGCCAGCTTTCCTCGTCATGACGCCGCGGTTACTGGCCATGGTTGGAGTGTCGGGACAGACGATCGTGAGGCGGTACGTTTTATCGAACAGCATGCTGGTGGGCGACCCTATACGGTGCTCGCCAATCAACAGGTCAGTGCCGCCGCCATCGAAGCGTACGGATTTAAGCGTTATACAAACGACGTTTTTTATTATCCGGTTCCGACAGGTGGTCCATTATATCAAGTTTTCTTGGACATGATGGCTCAACCAAACCTGGTAACCGTCCAGCGTGCTGCGGATCTTGGAAACTCACGTTTGGTCTACGTGGTATTGAACGACTACTGGTGGGAAGCGGAGCGTGTCGGGGCTGAGCTCGATCAGCTCGCTGATCGTGTTTACCATTTTGGAGATGATCGCGTCCGCGTCTATCGATTTGAGGTGACCAAAGCAAGGAACTGAACGCGGTACCGTTCAGGATCGTGCTGACGGGCCACATCACGCATCGTTTCGACAACATGTCTATACATTGTCTCTTCTTCTAAATCCTGTAATGCCCGTACCCAAGAAGGGAGATGGTTGGGGGGTCAGATGATCCCGCCACGACCCATCGTTTCTGGGATCCCGCCCTTATCAGAAGCGATCACAGGCAACCCACAACTGGCCGCTTCCAGAATGACGGTCGGTTGATTTTCTTCGATGAGAGATGGCACAAGGAGGACATCGCTTGTATCCATGAGCTGCTTGATTTCTGGCCGCGAAAGACGTCCGTGAAGATATACCGACGGCATCTGGCCCAAAGCCTTCGCCCCCATTCCTTCACCAACGACATGGAGTTCGTATGATGGAGGAAGCTCCCTCATAAGACGTTCCAGGAACACACTCCCTTTGTCCACGGCAACACGGCCAACGTATAAAAGACGACGAGGATGATGGATGGGTCGTTCCCCTAAACGTAGAGGGTCGCCCGGATTCGGCAATACACGACACAGAACCTGGTCTGAGAGAAAAAAGCCGCGACGACGATGTTTACGCAGCAACCAAGCAGTGGGAGAGATCACCATATGGGGATGACCGAGAGAACGGGAACGGAGCCAACCCCAAAACAGTTGCCACACGGTGATATCCAATGCGGAATACATCTGACCAGAAGGTTCAAAAAGCTGAACGTCATGCAGGACATGGATCCAGCGCACCCCATGGGCCTGAATCAATGAGGGTGTACCGAACCCACAGCCGGTAAGATTATGGGTCAAGAGTAACGTAGGTTGCCACTCCAAAATTTCTTTTACCACTTCTTTACGTGGCTTACGATCTTCAAGGTGCCTCAGAAAGCGTTGCCAAGATGGCTGCTCTTGGGCAACAAACGGCATATGCCAGACGCGCACATCGTGACTCGCCTCTCGTAATATACGGACCTGCTCTTCCGCCACACGTCCTGCGCCCCAAGAAAAACCCGCCCGCGTCGCTTTCGCGTCGGGATAATCGTTTGTTAAGAGGGCGATGCGCATACCTGTGAATACACGGCCTGCAAGGCATCAAGATGACGATCCCAAGAGAACCGTTCAAGTGCCCAGGCCCTCGCTGCTACGGCACAGCGAGCACGTAGGCCTTCATCCTTCAACATCATCTCGAGACCAGCCACAAGGGACTCCTCGTGCGCTGGGGTAACGAGAAGTCCCGTTTCCCCATGACGGACGACCGTTCGGACACCCGGCAAGGCTGAGGCAACAACCGGCGTTCCACAGGCTGAAGCTTCAAGGGCAACCAGACCAAATGCTTCCGCTTGATTTATGGATGGACAAGCAAGCAGGTCGGCAATGCGATAGGCATCACGTAACGTAACGGGGTCCACCCGTCCCATAAAATGAACGCGCGAAGACAGTCTACGCTCGTGGACTTCTCGTTCATACTCGGCGCGTAGCGGACCATCACTGGCCACAACCAGATGTACCATAGGATCCAATGATCGCATCGCCCGCAATAACAAGGACAACCCTTTGAATCTATGTGCCTGATCCAACCCCCCAACGAAAAGGATCATTCGTCCATCCGTAGGGATAGAAAATCGGGCTCGCGCACCTACACCTGGACTAAAAAAATCCGTGTCGAGGCCAAACGGGATTTCATGGACACGTTCTGGATGATGGATAAAAAATGATTGCAGAGACGAATGACGCGCATAATCAAACGAACTCACTACTACCGCAGCCATCCGTCGTAAGATGAGGGGCTGGGTAAGATGTTGACTCAAGGCAAAGACCCTCCCTTTCCACCCATCTGCCACCGCATCCATATGAAACGTACACACGATCGGCACACGAGGTACGTGCCAAATCATCTTTTCAGCCGTCCCAAAGAAGGGGTAGTGGAGATGGATCAGGTCTGCATCGCGTAATCGTGGATGATTCCATGACATGATGGCTGCATTTCCCCATCGAACAAATGGGGATACGCGCTCAATAAAACTTCGCTCATCATGGGCGGCAGCCAGTTCAACCAAACTCGGAGCGATCAGGGCGGCATCTACACCACGAGCACGCAGACCAATCACCTCTCGATAGGCAGCCGTACCGATCCCACCTATCTGTGGAGGGGCGACGCAGGCAAGATGGGCTACACGCATAGGAGGCTAGCGATGGAGTTCCTGATCGATCTCAACGCGAGGCGCCGTTCCCTCAAACTCCTGAAGAGCCTGACGCCTGATTAGTTCTGTCAGCGTACGTTCAAGGCGAATGTGCGCAACATGAAGCTGAAACACCAAAATCAAAAGGAGGGTGACAGACACATACAGGACAAGATCCGCACCACGGCCGACACCAACCCACTGCGCAAGGGCAGTACTTGTCTGTGGACGCCATACAAGAATAATGGCTCCCACCCACAGCAAACTCCACCATACCGCTTCAAAACCACGGATCGCCCGTTGGCGAGCACGCTTCCACGTCATCACGCAGGCACCGACAAGAAGGGTGGTGAGTCCAAATTGAACGATCATAGGTTTCATCTCAATCTTGGAACTTTCCCAGAAAGAGGTGCCAAGCAATATGAAACGCATCACTTGTTTTGACACCTTTGGCCAACGTTTCTGAGGAATAGCGGACTCGAATCGGTACCTCTTGCCAGCGTAGACTCGAATGCGTAACGGCACGCAGAATTTCGGATGCATGGGCGATCCCATCATGGAAAAAGGAGAGTTGACGCGCCGCCTGGGCAGACATAGCGCGTAGGCCGCTTTGCGGATCCGTCATGGCATGAGGGACGCCCAGCGCATACGCATTAAACAGACAACCTGCTCGTAGGATCAAACGACGGGTAGACGGCATCCCCTCTGGTTCAACTCCTAAAAAACGTGAACCGAACACCACATCCACACGATCACTCATGAGCGGTTCGAGGAGGGCCGGAAGAAAGGCTGGATCGTGCTGACCATCCGCGTCAATATGTACGATCATATCCGCACCGTAACGTAAGGCCGCCTCCGTCCCTGTTTTTAACGCGGCTCCCTGACCACGATTGATGGCATGACGAAGAACATGCGCACCAGCCTCATGAGCCCGTTTACCCGTGTCATCCATCGACCCGTCGTCCACGACAAGAATGTCGCGTATATAGGGAAAAACTCCCTCTATCGTTGAGGAAATGCGCTTGGATTCATGATAGGCGGGAATAACCGCAACAACCTTCATACCTTCGAGCTTAACCTGGTATGAGACGGCGGGCAAGCAGCAGACGTTTAATGAACGGTACGGAAATCGAGGAGGGATTTGTTGGCGATCGTATAATCGATGGCCTTCTTCAACCCATTGTCGAGAGTCACAAGGGGTATCCATCCAAGTTTTTCTTTCGCACGTGCCAGATCAGGTAATCCCAGCTGGGTCATGAACAACAAGGGATCTTTAAAGGTGATTTTAGAGGAAGAACCCGTCATTTCGATAATCCGCTGAGCCACGTCTACCAAGCGGACATCCTGGTCACTACCGATATTCATCGGGCCAGTGCCGGAAGGCCCTTCCATCATTTTCATGATCGCCTCAACGACATCAGACACATAGAGGAGAGAGGTATGAAAGGTTTCGTCTCCAAAAATTTCCAGATCTTTGCCATCGAGGGCGTTGGTAATGAAGTCTGGAATCATCTGCCCATCGAAAAGAGGCATTCTTGGGCCATAGGTACGAAAAATACGTCCAATGCGCATATCAATGGCATGAACCTGTTCATAGGTAGCGCACATGGACTCCGCAAACCTCTTTCCCTCATCGTAACAGGCTCGCGGAGAGAGCATGTCGTTTGCTCCCCACTCATCCTCACGAAACGGGTGGTTATCCTTAGGACGCTCCCCATACACGACACAGGTTGATGCGTGAAACATCTTAGCCTTGAAACGAACGGCTACGTCCAGCGTATTCTTCATCCCCAAGGAATTCGCATACAACGTTTGCATCTTATATTGCTCAAACTTTTTTGGACTGGTGGGGCAGGCGAGATGATAGATTTCTTGCACCCCTTGAAACTTTACCTTAAAACGGGCCAGCTCCGGAAAAGCTTCCGGATCAAATGGTTGGCTAATATCATGACGGATAAATTCAAAATCTGGATTTTTTAACAAGGCATCAATATTGGATTCTTGGCTTGTAATGAAACTGTCCAGACAGATCACGCGCGCCCCACGTAACAACGCTTCACAGAGATGCGAACCTATAAAACCGGCACCGCCGGTTACCAGGACATTCTTTTTTTCAAAGAGGGGCTGTGCAGACATAGAAACAAAGTTAGAAGGCGTAGGACTGCTGACGTCTTGATCGTGCATAGGCGATCATATGCTTTAACCCGTCATCAAGGCGTACGAGAGGGAGCCAATGCAATACTTGACGAGCTTTGCTAATGTCCGGCAAAGGAGCTTCGGTCACCATATGCTGCGCGGGATCAAAACGCACCCGGGAAGAAGCTCCCGTGAGATGGACAACCTTTTCGGCGATCGAAGACAGGAAATATTCCTGGTCTGAACCAAGATTTACCACTGTCACATCTACGGGTGAGCGCATATGCTTGATCATGCCATCGACGATATCCGAAACATTACACAAGGTAATTCGCACATCTTCTGGGCCACCAAGCTCGATATCTTTTCCGTCCAAGGCGGCATTGATCATGTCAGGCAATAGATTGCCGTCATAAATCTTCATGCGCGCCCCATAGGTTCTAAAGATACGGGCAATCTTGACATCCAGCTGATAGACATCCGCATAGGTCGAAAGGATGGCCTCACTAAACCGCTTTCCCTCATCGTAGGCACCATGAGGTGTCAGATGGTCGATGATGCATGGGTCCGTCTCTTTCACGCATCCCTGATCCGATCGTCGTGGACCATACAAGACGGACGAGGAGGCATACAGAATCTTCGCATGATAGGAAACCGCCGCGTCTAAAACATGTTTTACCCCCACAGAGTTGCTGAGGATCGTGGCCACTTTAAAATCCTCAAAATGGCGTTTCGAAATTGGGCAAGCGAGATGATAAATTTCTTGAATCCCTTGAAACCGTAGTTTGAATCGCTCCAGCTCTTCAAATTGACGCAGATCAAAGGGCTCTGTGATGTCATGATTGATAAATTCAAAATGGGGATTCTGTAATAGATGCTCGATATTATTTACCGAGCTTGTTGAAAAATTGTCCATGCAAACAACATGCGCATCTTTGACCAAGGCATCACACAGATGAGATCCGATGAATCCCGCACCACCCGTGACGAGGACGTTCTTGCGTTCAAAAATAGGAGAAGGCATTGCCATGCGAGGAGTATACCAAACCTCAGTCAACGGCAGAAGCGCGATGACCTTTTACCGCGCAGCTGGACGGGCAGCGCGCGGAACTTTTACCAGAGGTTTTACCGGAGGGCGTTTACGTATCTTCACTGAGATGGGAGGTGTTTGTGGACGGAGTGCCATCGCCACAGGCTTGGCAACCATAGGCGGTGTTGAAGTGGTCGTCGTGACGGATGCGATGATGGGTGTAGGCAACAATCCTTGCACCGCCTTCGCGGCATTGAGTCTGCCAGATCCGAGACGACCATGAACAGCAACGGTGGAATCTTCAATGGGATCCGTTGATTGTATGAGACGATGACGAATTTGTTCAGCGGTCCATGATGGTTGGAGGGATTTGATCAGGGCAGCAACTCCAGAAACGAGTGGGGCCGCCACACTTGTGCCCGTCAGTCCCTCCATATATCCAGGATGCGTTGAAGTACCAGAATTTTCTTGTGGACGCGCGGCGAAGATATCATGCCCAGGAGCCGAAAGATCCGTACAAACCTGTCCAGCGTTTGCATAAGGAGCTTTTTGATCCAACGTATCCGTTCCACTCACTCCTAACACCGCATTCATCGAACCGTCCATGCAGGCTGGATAGGTTGGTGTTTCATCGATATTCAGCCCTGACTTGCGACGTCCGTCATTCCCGGTGGCGGCGACGATGGTGACATTTGCCAGTGCCGCACGACGCATCAATTGATCCAACTGTTCATCATAGTCCAATCCTGCCAGGCTTAAATTAATAATACTGGCTCCATGACTGACAGCATATCGTATGGCTTCCATAAGACCGTCCAACGTACCCGCCCCATCAGCATCCAGAATAACGAGAGGCATGAGGCGGACGTTCCACGCCACACCCGCCATACCGATCCCATCGTTCCCCCGCCCACCAATCAGGGATGCCACAGCCGTTCCATGACTCATCGCCTTCGATGACTGGCCTTGCTTACGCAGTGGTTGGAGATCAGATCGGTTGGTCACAAAGTTCCATCCATGGACATCATCTACATAGCCATCTTGATCATTATCCAGTCCATCCCCAGGGATTTCTTTGGTATTCATCCAGATATTATCTTTGATATCCTGATGGAGAATATCGATGCCTGTATCCAAGACAGCGACGATAACGGAAGCACTTCCCGTGCTCGAGATCCACGCTTCCGGCATATGGATCTGTCGCAAATACCATTCATGCTGCCAATGGGGATCGTTGGGAATAATCCCCGTAGATGATGCTGCCCATGCAGGAGAGGCAAAGACCCAGGATATCATGCATGCTGCGAAGCTCATGCAAACCGTCCTGAGCCAGGGGGTGAAAAAAAGGTGCTTAAACATTTTAGAGGATCTAGACAATGACAATAGAGGTAGTCTACAGTACCCACCAGATTTGATCTATGGCCGATCTCCGCCCGATTCGATTGGGACAAACCCTTAAACGCCTCATCCTGATCCTTGGAGACGTCTGTCTTTTTCAGCTATCCCTCCTCCTTACGCTTTGGATGCGGTACGGGGAGGTGTCCTCACCCGTTTTAGCCCAACACACGAAACCCTTTCTCATCCTCTGCGGTCTATGGATTGCGGGAATGTATATCGCCGGGCTCTATGACCTCAGCCTGGGACAGGAGCCTCTCCGTCTATTCCGCACCTACGTAGAAGGAATGATCGCCAACCTGGCTGTGGCGATTGGGTTTTTCTATCTCATTCCCATCTTTGGCATCGCTCCCCGCACCAATCTATTCGTCCATTTCACCGTCTTCCTCCTGTTGGGATATATGTGGCGGTTATTTTTTCACAAAAAAATTATTCGTCGCTTTTCTCGTGGACACGTCCTCTTTATCGGCCCAGCTCAAGAAGCAAAGGCCGTTGATGAACTTCTGAAGCAAAGCTCCCTCGGACTCGACCTGGTTGCCGTCCTCGCCACACAGGGGGTTCCAGATCCACACCTCCCCTGTCGCTGGATGACGAAAGCGGAAGATATCCAAGCCCTTATAAAAAATGAACCTATCCAGTCCATTATCCTTGGTTTGGGACAAGAAGATGTCGCAGATATTCGCCAAGCACTGTATCAGACACTGTTTACCCATGTAACGATCCTAGACCGAGCAGAAATTGAGGAGGCTACGACCGGACGCATTCCCCTATCTCATGTAAGTGAGGGCTGGTTTTTACATCACCTGCGCGAGTCAGAAAAAACCTGGTACGAGATGGTTAAGCGTGTCCTCGACATCATCCTTGGCATTCCGTTTGTGATCTTAACCGTCCTCCTCCTGCCCCTTGTAGGAGCTCTCATTTGGATCATCTCCCCGGGTCCTATTTTCTATTCACAGGTACGCGTTGGACGAGGAGGAAAACCCATCACTATCTGGAAATTCCGCTCTATGCGCATGGATTCGGAAAAATACGGACCTCAATTTACCTCCTCAACAGCTACCGACCCACGGATTACACCGATCGGCCGCATCCTCCGTCAGTTGCGCATTGATGAGTTGCCACAAATTTGGAGCGTCTTAAAGGGGGATCTCTCCCTCATAGGCCCCCGCCCAGAACGTCCAGAGTTTGTCACCCCCTTACTTGAACGCGTCCCCTACTACGCTTTACGTCATCTGACGCGACCGGGATTAACCGGTTGGGCGCAGGTCCGGTTTCTTACCCCCACATCCAACTTAGAAGATAACTTAAAGAAACTTCAGTACGACCTGTTCTACATTAAGCATCGTTCCCTCATGCTCGATCTCGCCATTCTGTTAAAAACGATCGGGATCGTTTTACGGAGACAGGGAACGTGAAATCGACCGCGAAAAAAGTTAAATAAGAAATATCCTCACCGGAACATCTTTTTAGGTACATGTCCGATAAGGATAGTGAGAGAACGCAGCTGTCCATGAATGGAGATCACGTCATTTTTGATCTTCTCGTTTTTCTTGTCAGTCGCCTAATCTTCCGACAAGCATACATCACAGTCGTATGGTCACGACCACCCAGATGAGAAGCAATTTTCGGAAAAGAACTCTTTATCTCCTTACGAAGGAGATACATAGCCATTTGCCGTGGGAAAGCAAAACATTGTTTGCGACATGTACCGAGTATTTCCTCCACTGTGATGCCATAATAGGCCGCCACGCCCGCGATGATTGCATCTGACTGCATTGATAGATTGACTTTTGGAACGTGGGATGGCTCACGGGAACCAAGTTTAGATGCAACTTGATTCGTCGTGCAGGAGTCGGCTGGTTGTGCATTCATCTCTCGGATCAACTGAGCTCGGGCTCGACGAATATTCGTTGATACCGTTCCCATCGGTATCTGCATCTTTTCTGAAATTTCTGGATAACTATATCCTTGAGCTACCAGGACCAATATCTGTTTTCTTAGAGGGGTCAGCTCTTTAAGTCTTGCTACCACATTCCTCAAGCCTTCACGACATTCAAAAGAGTTTTGAGATGACTCTCCCGTAGAAACCGTCCCTTGAATAGGGTCTGTCTCAGACATATTCATCAGTTCAAGATGCGGACCACGCCGTCTCTTTACACAGAGGAACGTTCTTGCGGTATTGCGCACAATAGCCAACAACCAAGCTCGAGGATGATTTTCATCCTGGGGAACAAAACCATTCGCCGCTTCAAGGACCTTGAGTGTCGCTTCGCTCAAAACATCATCTGCATCAGCCCGATTCCCCGTCAGGGCAAGCGCGGTTCGCCACATTTGAACCCGATGCTTCTCGAGAAGTCTTTGCAATGTACTCCTATCCATCATTTTTACTCCCGCAGGCTTACACTGCGGCGATATGTTACAACTGTCAAGGACAAGGTGAGGTCTCCTTTTTAGGAGTGAGCTCATAGCGAGTTTCTCTCTTGTCATTCCCGCGAAGGCGGGAATCCAGCCCAGATCGACATGCCGGCATAGGATGGATTCCCGCCTTCGCGGGAATGACAGATGAGAGATACTGTGGGCCAATGATTATCGAGGAACGAGAGGATAACTCGCTATGAGTTCAGTGACAGACTCCACAACTCCCCAGATTCCACACAACTATCGTAACCCTCATGGAATAATCCCCTCCTCACGTAAAAGGAGGCCAAGACCCTCACGAAAAGAGATGGTGGGCTCCCAATCCAGAAGCTCTTTTGTCAACGAAATATCCGCGAGCGTATCTCGCGCTTCACCCTGACGCGCCGATTCATGGACAACGGGCCCACCCATGAGAGTCGCAATTTCATTTATGGTGTGTCGCTCTCCAGAACCCACATTCAAAACATTCCCTACCCCCACCCTGGAAGACTGCATCGCTAATATATTCGCTCGCACCACATCCGTGACATGCGTAAAGTCACGCGTCTGCTCACCATCCCCTTGGATGGTGAGGCACTCGCCCGCTTTACGTTGGCGTTTAAACACGGAGATCACCGTAACATACGCCCCCACATCCGCCATCCTCGGACCGTAGACATTAAAATACCGGAGCGAAACCGTTTCCAATCCGTAGAAACGAAAGAACTGTTCAGCGAATTTTTCTCCGACATATTTTTGCAATGCATACGGATTCATGGGGTTGGGTGGCATCTGCGGATGCAATGGCAAGGTCGGTTGCTGACCATAGGCGGAAGATGATGCGCTGTAAACAACGCGCTTCACCTTGGCATCGCGTGCGGCCACGAGCACATGCAATGTGGCCAAGATATTTGCTTGAGCAGATTCAATGGGATGCTCGATCGAAAACGGAATACGCGGAAGAGCCGCCACATGAAAAACTCCCTCAACACCCTCAAAGGCCGGACGGATAGCCTCAAGGTTTGTGAGGTCCTCTTCGATAAACTCCGCCTCAGGATGCAAGCGTTCACGTTTACCCGTTGAAAGATTATCGATGATGCGTACATGATGACCATCACACATGAGTCGTTCGACAAGGTGTGAGCCGATAAACCCCGCTCCCCCCGTGACAAGATAATGAGACATACATCATTGTTTCTTTGCAAGAACCAAGTAGCCCAAAGGCCACGCACGTCCCAATAGGGGCCAACGCCAAGCAAAGAGACGATCGAGACCGCGTGCACAGGCCACGAGCGGAACAAACAGAAAGGATGGAAAGAACAGTTGGAGCTGGGCGGCGACACACAAAAATGGTCCGCCCCCTATCACGTCTGTTCGTTCGAGGGAGAAACCGGCCTCACGGATGTACCGCTCCAGAGCCGTGTCCGTATACCGATAGAAATCATGCGGGTGACCGTGAATGCGGGTGAAGAAAGGGGTGAATACCGCTATGCGCGCATGGGGACGTAGCACACGATGCATCTCTCGCAACACCGTTGCAGGATCAGGGACGTGTTCAAGGAGGTTAAAACACCAGGCGTGATCGTATGCCTCTGCCCCGATGGGCATAGCGGCTGCATCGCCGACGATGTCTGGCTTGGCCTGAACATCGATGTTTAAACAGGTCACCGTGCTGTCTGCACCACGAGGGATATAGGCATGATAGGATGGGAGTGGTTGGCGCGTCCCTCCAACATCCAAAATAGCTCCGCTCCAAACGGAAGTTCCAGAAAGGGCGACATTCATGAATGCACGCAACGGGGTACGTGCCTTAAAAACCTGTCCATAAAAACCTTGGATGTGTTGTGACATAGCCATAAGATCAACGAGGTCTTCGAAAAAAATGTTGCATGACGGACCATGCACGAGCCGTACGCTCTCGCAAGAGAGGGAGATCCGTACGAGCAGGAAGAAATAATGGACCCATGGCTCCTTCTAGGGCATAGGCTCGTCGGAGGATAAGCATCATGAGCACCACTTGAAGGGATGCCCCCACCACAAACTCGAGAGAAGCGACCACGAGAGGGCGTTTCCACCCGATGGTCACGATCATGATCGCGAACAGCACCACACGTCCAAGGTAAATGAGGCACAATTTTTTTTGCCAACGAAGGATATGAAAAACATTAGACAAAATGGCGTACATCCCGTTTAGGATGATATAGGGAGCAATGGTCAAAAAGACCGTGATCCCGGGGACATAGGCCGGAAAGAGAAGCGGCACCGCTAAAGGAACGGCAATACATGCTGTGACAAAAATGGCGGTATACACCACGGTGCTCAGCCGCACGGCCTGACCCATCAATGCAAGAAATCGGTCGCGTACGTCCACAACACGGGTAATGGTCGCGACAAATGCCGTTTCAATGTTTAAGATCGTAAGGAACTGGACCAAGATGGATTGGGCAAAACTGTATAGCCCAACAGCATATGGCCCAATCATCCACTGAATAAACCAGATACGGAACGCATCTATATTATCTTTCAAGAGCTTCAACACAAATGCCCATTTTCCATGCTGTCGTAAAAGGTTCGTGAGCTGCACAAGATCTTGTTGGATCGATGTGGCCGGGCAGTGTCGCCATCCTTTGAGGATCAACCACCCCGAACAACAGAGTCCCAGCATCACCGACACCAGGTTTGCGATCCCAAGACCCAGCGCGCCGGCCCGCATCCCATATAAAAACACCCACAAAAGACCCAAATAACTCACCCCCTCGATGATCTGGGACCAGAGCATCGGTCGAAATTGATAGAGCACCTTGGACCAGATCTGCGCATGAACCTTCACCACCCACAGAAACATCAATCCCATGGCGAGGTAAAAAAGCCGCACATCGGTAAGGCCAAACCAACGACTAATCATGGCACCCATGAAAACAGCTAAGACGCTTGCCAGAAGAGTAAGCACCAAGGTCAATCGCCAATATCCTTTCCATAAAATAAGTCCATGCCGTTCCACTCCATGATCGACCTCAGCGCGAATCATCTCAGCCGTCACCGCCGGATGAATGGCCATGAACCAACTACTCGCAACTCCTGCGATCGCCATCGCTACTTTCCAGAGCCCGAATTCAGCGGGTGATAAGACATGAAGAACCAAGAACGAGGCCAAGATACCGGTCCCCTTCATCACATACGAGCTGATGTTGGTAAGTAAAACCGCTTTTTCAATGTGAAGATGTTCCATGCGTATGATCAACCTTGATCCCAACACGTCCCGTATAGTCTACGCGGTGGAGTAACATGGGGATAGATTGTTGTTGGAAGTATTCATCAACCGCTCCGCGTGCGCCCTTCCAATGACCATAGTCATCGATGATGAGGACGCCGTTTTTTACAAGACGTGGAAAGAGATGGGTAAGCTCATGCTTGGTCGATTCGTACCAATCGGTATCCAACCGTAAAATAGCAATCTGTTCCGGGATGGCCCCTGGAATGGTATCTTCTACCTTTCCCTCCACAAACGTAAAACGCTCTTTTGGATAGCCGACGGAAAAGACGGCCCGCTTCACATCCTCAAGCGAGGAATAGCACCAATCGTTATGGGCCGATTTCTGTAAATCCTGCCACTTATCTTGCATCGCCTTCCCTTCAAAGGCAACATCCTTGTCCGTTGGAGCCGCCATCCCTTTAAAGGTGTCATAGAGATAAATTTGACGATTCATCTCGCCGCGTCGCAGAAGCTCACTCGCGCAAAGCATGCAACTGCCGCCTTTCCACACCCCGCATTCTACAATGTCTCCAGGAAGAGAATATCTGGAAATATATTCCATCGCCTTATATAAGGCATACATGCGGGGCAACGATGTCATCGAATACGGCTTACATGTTTTGTAGAGCGGAAAGAATTCGGCGTCCATGTCTTCTGTGATATCGGACAACATGGAGGTACGAATAACTTTGTAGCCAAACCTGTCGAACGCGGCTTGAAGGGCACTTTTGAGGATGGACATAGAACGCACTAGGTATAACATGTGCTACATGGGCAAGCAACGGACTTATTTCTTTGCCAACACGGAATAAAACGACGTATTCGTATGACGTTCGGTATGAAATAATCGATCCAACGTATCTGTGACAGGATCCAGGGCCCAACGGCATCCAGCTTGGCCGGGAAGAAAAAAGGACATGGCCCGAAACCAACCGCCGTGTTTTTGTACCGTGACTTCTGAAAAATCTTTTAACATCATACGTAATCCATCTTCAAAGAATCGCCAGTAGTCTGGATATCCTCCAAACCCTTGGCGCGCATGGTACGGATAGATGGAAGGGACCTGAATAAAGAGAAGTCCCCCCGGCGAAAGGATGCGCTCCATTTCATGGATGGCTATCGCCGGACGTTCCACATGCTCTAAAACAGATCGGCAGATCACCCCATCGACTGAACCGTCACCGCAGGGAATGGCATGGATGTCTCCCACGATATCCGGATGATAGTCTGAAGAAACATCAAAGGTTTTGTAGTCACAGTTGGCAAACAAGGGTTCATAGGCCTTCATCCCTTTCATAAAACGGCTTCCTCCCCCAACATCCAACACCACCTTGCGTTGCGCCATAGCATGCATACACCGGTCTTCAAACTGCTGAAAGCTCGTCAATAACATAGGGAAGTCAGGTACATAGGCGATAGAGACGTTGAATCTGATGACGTAAAGAATGGTGCTCGATGGCGATCTGACGCAAACGTGCTGTGAGGGTTTGACGATCCGATCCGGACAATGCCTGAAGACGACGAAGGGCTTCCCTGCGCGTCGATATATCACGGGCAACGAGCCAGTGGAGATCGGGTGGAAGGGCATGGAGTAGCCCTTCCGTCGTCACAAGGGGAATAACCCCGCACATCATACTTTCGATGATGACCTTATCGAGACTCGCGGGATACGCATTCAGAAGAACATCAAAGGTAGGTAAAACCTCAGGGAGCTGATCATGTGGGATGCCGGGGGGGCCCCACTGTATCGATGGATGCTCAGCCATCATCTTCCCAAGAACCGCTTCGTAAGCCGGATCCGGACGTGGACCGATGATCGTGAGCGTGGAACCCTTTTCTGCGATGCCACTCTCCAGGAACGCTTCCGCACAGGCGACAACCCCTTTGATAGGTACCACGCGACCGAGGACGAGGACACGGAGGGAGGGAGTAACGACACGAGAAATCACGGGACCAAATTGGTGTTCAGAGATATTTTGGCCAATAAACACAGGATGCACATGCGGATGAGCCAACGCTTCTGGCACCGACGCGCAGGTGGCATGTGCCATCCATGATGCCGGCCAAACAAACCCGTTCACCTTGTAATGCGCATACCAAAGGACGATCCGCTTCCCCAACAACCGCCACAACCATCCGCACAAGAGCACATACTGCGCATCCCCACGAACAAACACGGCATCATAGTGACGTCGGTGTTTCCACGACTCATGCCACAGGGTCCACGCTGCCCGCAAACGTGAACGCGATGCCGTGGGACGAAGGGGCATCACCCGTACGTGAGATGGAAGATGGTAGCGCCCCACACGCAATGCCAACACGGTGATCTCCGAAAACACGGTCGCCGCCTCGATCAACCACTCATGAAAAAATCCCATCAGAGGATCATCAAGATCCACCGCCTGAATGACGATGAGAAGGCGAAGTGGACCGCCCTGCACTGGCTCAGGTGGAATGGGCATAGTGTTTCCAGGCTGCGACCTGCTTGTCTGCCGTTTGTGCACGGGTATCCACTCCTCTAAGGGGCAGCACGGACATGTTCCAGGCAGCCTCAAGAGAGGTTGCGATGGCCTTGGGGGCTACGTCATCAACAAGGAAAGCCTGTCCCTTTTCTTGGAGCCACGGACCGCACCCCGTGCGGGTCATAAGGACCGGTACGCCAAGTGCCGCCGCTTCCATGGATGCAACACCCCATCCCTCATGCGCAGAGAGGAGGGCAAAGACACGTGCTCGTTGCAACCAAGGGAGTGGATCATCGCTACCACCCCAATGGATGCGCTCAGCACAAGAGAGGCGTTTCGCCTGTCGACGCAGACGTTTTTCAAGCACGCCGCTTCCCACGATCGCCAAACGCGCCTGCGGGTGTTGACGAGCGAACACCTCAAACGCCGACAAGAGAAGATGGAGGCGTTTGACGGGAACAAGGCGAGCAACGCAGACGACCAACTCTTCACGCTGTTCTTGAGAGATGAAGGGAGCCTCGAAATATCGTTGATGGGGAGCAATAGGTAACCAATAGGCATCGTGATGATAGACCGATTGCAAACGGTGAAAACTTTGTGGATTGACGGTCCGAATAACACGAGCGTGTGGCAAGAGAAAACGGGATAGCCAACGTCGTATCACCCACCAGGGTTCATAGGTATGTACATCTTCAAAGGTCCCGGCATGGTCTTGCATTTCAAAAGGTTTCCGTCCGTGACGGGCGAGCAGCCAGGCAACAACGCCGAGCTCTAAGGGGTCTTCAGAAGTGATAAGATCGACCTGAGAGACAAGGCCCTTCCCCAATCGATAGAGTCGATAAAAGCGAGCCAAGGCGTGTCGTCCACCACTTGTCCTGACGTGGATCCCCGGCTCTTCCCACCCACCGTTGACACGAGGAGAA
>CAYHOM010000011.1:0-19663 GCA_964358345.1 uncultured Gammaproteobacteria bacterium | reverse complement strand
CCTTGAACTATGCCACACCCTCCATGATCTACTCCCAACGCTCATTCATTTCATCGGCAAAACTGATGAAGAAAAAGAGCAGATAAAAATCCATCAGAAAAATAATGCGGATGCCATACGCGAGTTCTGGCGACTCATGCAAGGAGCGGATGCCGTTCTCGTGATGAACTTATAGCGAGTTATTTTCTGGTTCTTTGATAATCATTGGCTACACATTCTCCCTCGTCTGTCATCCCCGCGAAGGCGGGGATCCAAGCCCAGATCGACATGCATACATAGGCTGGATCCCCGCCTTCGCGGGGATGACAAATGGAAACTCGTTTTTAGTTCGATGAAAACTATTCATTAATTACATAGGACCTTATGGCCCTTTCTCTTAAAAAAGGCGTGGATTACCCAGGCGTGTGCATCGTTTTTTTCTGTCACGATGGCCAGGGACGTTTTATCATGGGTAAGCGCAGTCGGAATACTCGCGATGAACATGGCCGTTGGGATACGGGCGGCGGCGGTGTCGAATTTGGTGATTCCATCGAAAAAACAATTCATAATGAAATTCAGGAGGAATACTGTACGACCCCTCTCAACATCGAGTTCCTTGGGTATCGTGACGTTCATCGTGAACATAACGGACAGCCCACCCATTGGATCGCTCTTGATTTTAAGGTCCAAATCGACCCGTCACAGGTCCAGATCGGGGAACCCGACATGATCGACGAACTTGGCTGGTACACCTTGGATACAATCCCTGAACCCTTGCACTCACAACTTCCTGCATTTTTTACACAGTACAACAGCAAACTCCGAGCCTCATCCTGAGACTCGGAGTTTTAGATTGATCCATTTCCTCTACTCCGTTACGGTCAGCGTCCCCTTCTGTCCCATCTGACGATGCTGGCCAACACTGCAATAATATTCAAAACTTCCTACTTTGTTAGCCACAAAATCGACAGAAGTTGATTCTCCCGTACGGATCACACTGCTTTTTACCCCAAACTCCTCGATATTGATGTCATGCATCCCGCCAATATTGCTATAGCGTATGGTCACATGATCCCCTTTTTTCACCTGCATGGTGTTGGGTTCATAAAAGAAACTCCCACCTTTGACGTCGAATGTCACTTCACGTGGAGCCGCAGGTGCTGGGACAGGCTTTATCGGTTCCTCCTTTTTCATCGCGTCAGGCGGCGCCGGACGTGTACTGGTTGGTGGCGTAATGCGATTTCCCGTTGTGGACGTTGCTATATCCTTCTCACGTTCAATCACAACGGAGGTCGTTGAAACCATCATCGCAGAGGATGTTGCTTCCATCATCGTCGAGGTCGGTGAGCCTATCAGATCGGTTGAGGTTACGGTGGGTTGTTCCATAACGGCTGGTGTCTGAGACGTTGAGGATTGAGGTGTGATCACGGAAGGATTATTGCCACAACCGACAAAGAAGGCAGAGGAACCCATGAGAAGAACCAACGAACGCTTCCAGTGAGACATAGGAGATACCATGCAAGGATTAAGTTGCTTCATGATGACACGACCGCGATCACAAAAAAAGGGTCACGTCAAAGCCTGAGGAGACGATAAATAAAGCTAACCATAGGATCGATCTCGGGACCATATACGAGTCCCCCACCGAGGGCACCCGTCATAGTGACGAGACACAACCCAATCAGGGCCAAGCTCGGAAGAAGAACTGTCTTCTGATAGCATACCGCCTTGGCTTGCAGGATAACCCACCAACGCTTCGTTGCAAGACGATGTTGCCAAGGGCTTTCCTGCAAGAAAAGAACGGCGTAGATCAAGGCCAAAAAACTAAAAAGGATCAGGGTGGAAAAGGCGAAATATTGATGCGTTTGAACCGTGTGCGCGAGGCGTTCATCACCCATAAATTGCCCCTTGATCATGAGACCGCTCACGATGGTGGGAACCGAGCTCGCCGCACCAACAATGACAAGAAATCCTTTGACACGAAGGGCCGTCGTCGATGCACGGAAAAAGAGATAGGAAAGCACTTCCATCAAGGCGTAGATGGTAAGGAGTGCAATCGGAAAATGGACTAACATCGGGTGTATATTCATGGGGTTATCATGAAGAAGATGGTATCAATGCGTCTGCGTGAGCAAAAGTGAGAATAAAGATCTTAGATGAACCAGCCTGTTGCAATGCACGCACGCCCTCCGCCAAGGTAGCTCCGGTCGTCATAACATCATCAATGAGGAGAATCGAGTGGTCAATGGCATCCTCGCAAATAAATGATCCCCATACATTTACCTTGCGCGTGACATCCGTAGGCAAACGGGCATTGGAGATGGTGTGACCAACCTTTTTCAAAGACGGACGGACATCTGCCCAGGGAAGCAAAACCCGTTTAACACACTGTGCCAGAATCATTGTATGATCGCAGCCTCGCCTACGTACACGCTTCGAATCCGGAGGGATCGGAACAATGATAAGGGCTCGTTCACCTGCCCACGGCCAAGGGGCATAACGTTCTCGACGAACACGTTTCAGAAGATCTTCAAAAGCCGACGTTAAGCACCAGGCAGACTGATACTTCAGGGAAGTCAGAAGTATTCTCCACAAAGGATGGGCGTACCATCCAAAGCTGAGAACGGCTTGTACACCGGGCATGACAGGCTGATCCTCTGCCACCATCGGAACGTTCCTGACACAGGTGGCACACAGCCAGGTATCAGAGATCCCACAACCTTGGCAGGTAGGGGGAAACAACCCGTCAATGACGACCTGGAAAAGACCCGAGCGACTCATGCCACCCATGCCTTATCGCTGGAGCGGTTGGGCACGCAGAGAAGCGACGTTCCAAACCGCTCCCTGTTTTATGAGCGTCACGTGTATGTCTTGATACTCTATCTGAGGCGATCCTTGGAGCGTTTCCACGATTTTTTGGACCTGTACCGACACCTCCACTTGGTCTTTTCCTCCTAACGGCAACGTGCTGGTGATACGTGAAGAAAGGGCACGTGTCGTTTGACTCCACGGTGGACCGTAGGCTGGATGAAGATCCCGTAACCGTGTTTGCTCAGAGGCAAGATATACCTGCATGTCCTTAGTTGCCTGTACGCGAAGGTCATGGAGAGAACTAAATTCCTCGCTACTACTGTATGTTCCAAGAGTCGCCGCAAACATGGTTGCACGTTGCATCACCAGATCCTGCAGCTGTCCCTCGTCTCGCGTCACGGGAGATACGGGCACTGGTTGGATGGGAAGAGATGTTGATGTAGCAGGTCCCCCTGATGGCACGGTGAACGGGAGCGGAGGGGGTTGCACCGCAGGAGCCGTTTTCTGGAACAAGGGAGCAACCAACCACCAAACGATAACGCCGATGGCGATCAAGGAAATACCGAGAAGGAGGTAAAAGGCTTGACGTTTATTCATAGGTGATCAGGAAGGAGATGAAGAGACGTTTTCTTCTTGAAACTTTTTCTTGGATGATTCAATTTTGAGTAACTGTTCTGGATTCGTGGTAATAATCTGATCTTCTGTGTAGGACGCCACCACTTGAATAGCTGCATGCTTTGATCCTGCAAAGAAAATCCCTTCCCCTACCGCAGACTCCAGCAACAGATATTTCTCGGACTGTGTGAGAAGAAACGTACGAGCGATGAGATCAATCGACGCAGGAGACTGCTTTAAGAGCATTTGCATGGAACTATTTGTCACGATCGCCTGGCCATAGGGTGAGGTGAGAAAATCGTTCACATCCTGCGTGATCGTGGTAATACCAAGATAATACTTACGGCAACGCTTGACGAGGGCAAAAATAAACTTTGCTGAATCTTCCGATTGCATCAGCCACCAGGCTTCGTCAATGACGAGGATACGTTTTTTTCGTTGCGAACGCACAACGTTCCAAATATAGTTAATAATCGTATAAATGGCCATTGGACGTAGTTCATCTTCAAGGTCACGCACGGAAAAGACCACCAACTGATTCGTCATCTGCACCGTCGTCGTTGAATTCAATAATCCTGAGAAGGTCCCATCGGTAAATTTTTTGAGTTTAACAACCAGTTCCGCCGTACCCTCCATGCCTTCCAAAATATCTTGAAAATCCTGCATGATGGGTGGTTCTACCTGAGCGATATCCGCTCCAGGGACGATATCTTTTTTCGCATACGTTTCTAGCAAGGCACGGTCAAGAATGGAGTCTTCCACGGTTGTAATTTTTCCCAACATGAGACGGAGCAATCCCTTGATCGTGATAACCGCGCTACGAATGAGGTCTTCGATGGAAAATGATTCTCCCGTTGGTCGTGGAAGGTCAAATGGGTTGATCTTCGATCGGGAGGCTAAGGATATGTTGATGTACGTGCCCCCCACCGCATCGGACAGATGTTTGTACTCCATCTCCGGATCGATCACGATCACGTCTACGCCCATCATGAGCGAACGAATGATTTCGAGCTTCACCATGTAACTTTTTCCAGCACCGGAAGTGGCGAAGACGATGGCATTCGCATTTTGTAGAGAAAATCGATCAAAAATGATGAGCGAATTGTTATGACGATTCACCCCATACAAAATACCGTTGTCGCTCGAGAGTTCCGCTGAGGTGAACGGAAAGGAAGAAGCGATCGGCGAGGTGCTCATGTTGAACGTAATTTGCAGCTCATCGTTTCCTACAGGGAGTGTTGAATTGAACCCCTGCTCCGACTGGAAATAGGACCTACGCGTATAGATCAGCATGGCGGCAAACGTGCTCTCCACGGTCGAACTGACCCGCTCAAGCTCATCCTTATCCGTAGAATAGAAGGTACAATAGAAGGCGAATTGAAAAAAATGTTCAATACCCTGGGTAAGATCATCACGTAATTGCTCAATATCACGTAGGGCTGTTTCTGCGATAGGATCCCGTGCCTTTCCCGCCTCCGCATCTGCTGAAATCTGGGCTTCCAAGATACCGACCTTCTTTTTTAACTGCTTGAGAACAATCTCTGCCTTAATCGGATAAAAGAACATCGCGATATCCAGCTGGGCACTTAAATTAATAATGGGGGAGGCCCAACCAACGGTCACGTAACGTGGGTAGGTGACGACAAACAAGGTACGACAAAACACATCCCCAAAACGCACGAACGAAGGTTCAACCTTCATGGATCCAGGAGCGATCAAATCTTTAATGCCGGCAACTCCTTTGCGATAGACACGCTCCTCATCAAGCGCAATACGCTCCTCCTGTTGTTTCTGCTTTACTTCTGCTTTAGACGGTCCTTTTTTTAATCCAACTCCTCCAACTGTCAACGCATTGGGCGTATGACTCTTTTTATCCGCGTCTGTTTCAAAGGCCATAGAGGGTCAGGTTATTCCTCAATCTGAAGATTATTTACGTCTGTCATGCGCTGCGTTTCAAACATTTCTGGGTTGTAAACGGTATAATAGAGCTCGATGAGACTTTGTGTATCAAGCTGCGCAGCACTCAGTGACATGGAACTCAGCCCAGAGATGATTTGATTGACGCGCAACCCTAAATCGAACTTTTGTTTCTTGAACTTTTCGTCTGAGAGATGAACGGCCGATGCCGGGGAAAGGACCTCCCCAAGACGTGAAAAAAACCCTTTCTTGCTATCCGTTGCCGGATTCAAGGGAATGACTAAAAAAAACCTCTTTTGCATAATTTCCCCAATTTTCACGAGCTGAAGGACAAAGGCGCGGTAATCCTGGATCTGTCGCTTCAAAAGTTCATTCCCTTGCTTTTTCTCATTTTCAGACAACTGCGACATGTAATTATCAACATTCATCCGTCGTGATTGAATGACCACCTGAATCGGAAAATCTAGGCCATTTAGAAACTGCATGTAGGCTTGCACGATGGCATTTTGTTCATCGACGGACTTCAGAGAAAAGTTGATGCTCGAAACAAGCAGTACGGCACGAATGGTGCCGTCCCTCAGTACAACGATATCTTCTCGAATCTCGGCTATGTCGACATATTTCTGCGCCGGGACACCCGGACGTTTACCGGCGAGCTTGTTGCTTTGCATAGTTAGGAGCGATCATCATCCGCATTATACACGCCTCCGGTATTTACCGTCAGGGCGAGATCACGTAACCGCGTGGACTCCGGACGATGTTTTATGGTTTTCAGGATAATGGAAACAGGAGGGGTCTCCTGAATATAGGCGCGAAGCTGGCTATCCGTAAGCTCCTTTTGCCAGACGCGTAATGCCGGTCGTGTACGTGTTTGAAGAACATTCACAAAATAGATATGGAAAGGCTGGCCATTGATTTTTACAAAGGAAAAGATCCCCGCTACCCCGCCCGTCAGGGCGGCGGCGAACGCAAAATAGATCGTATTCAAAAGCTTAAATTCTATGAAAAGCAAGAATGTGGCACTGAGACAAATGAGAAACTGTCTCACCGTAATCGGTCCCAAGATTTTATCTTCGTTATCGATAAACTGCGGAACGATAAATTTTTCAGGCATAGATTAAAACTGAATCGTGCTATTGAGCTGGATGAGGGCGGAAATTTCATCGGCGGTAGGAATATGGGCGTCTGCCGCATGACGCGCCTGCACGACCTCGATGACAGGTTTCCCGCTTGTAAAGCTTTCCGTGACCAGCTTCAAATATTCTTGTTGTAACGGAGAACGTCTCCATGCCTGTATCCCCTGCGTCCAACTTTCAAACGACTCCCCTTTAAGCGTCTCTAGCTTTTGTCGGATCTTTTCCGCTCCCTGATCGGGGGTTTTTGCCAGTCGACGAAATTCCTCCCATGTCATATCCGCTAATTCTTCTGCCAGTCCCTTTAATCGGACAGGGGCCGAAACGCTATCCATCTGACGTGAGGGGGAAGATTGTAGGGCAGCACGAAATTGCTCTTGAAAATCCGTTTCTGATTGCCGCGCTTGAACTTTTTGTTGATACCACGACGCATGTTCGGCACTTTCCCTATTTTTTCGTTCTTCTACTTTTTGCTTTTGGACGTCCAGTGTCTCCTGAATCTTCTGCTTTTCCTCTTCAATGATTTTTCCACGGTACCCATTGTAAGCACGTTCGATAAGGACAGCTACCCGATCGGCCGTACTTGCATCCAACTGCACGCCACCTACTTTTTCATCACGTTGGAGAATGGCTTTTGTTTGAATATCACTACGCACATCACGTAGTCGGATGGAGATCGTTTTTTCAAGACGCTTACGCAGATACTCGTCCAGGGGGATATCCGCGAGTTCCTGCATCACCGATTGTGTTGCCTGGTCTACCACATCCTTCGCTTGAGGCGTGACCGTAGATGTCGGAACCACCGCCAACATAGCCCCGTCCGTTTCACCCATGATCCTGGTGGCAGGGATGGCCTGAACCGTATCGGCCATTTCCTGCTGACGCGCCAACCAGGCCGCATAATCTTGTTCAGACAGGACATGCGTCGTAGCCATGAAATCCAGCATCGTTTTCAAGAAAAGCTCGGCTTGTTGACGGGAGAACCCCGCTCCCCCATCCGCTTGAGGCCGCTGGATGACCTCCTGTACCTGATCCGAAGAACGCACGCCGCTCACATAAGAAACAAAAACCTCTCGTAACCGACGAACGTACTCCTCGGAAAGCAAGCTGATATTCGCTTGCGAAGCGATCCGACGGACGGCTGCTCCATAGGACACGGGGCGCAAAGAAATTCGATGGACCCCCTGAATATCATTCAGGGACACACCTAATTCCTGCAAACGGTCATCGATCTCCCACGTTAAGAGATCACCCATAGGCAAAACAACATGGAACAGCAAGGAATGCTCCACCTCTTTTGCCGTACGATCACCCAGGAGCGGCTTCAAGGATGACTGAAATTCAAGATAAGAACGTTTATAAAACAGCGTTTCCCACACAACATCCATGACCCTGTCCCATGCGTCATTGTCATAGCCGAGCTCCGCTTGGGCCGCTTCTTCCGCCCGAGATGAAGCACGGTCCAAGAGATAATCTTGGACCGTTGACGGCAACTGTTCATAGCTTGCCAGCCAGGCTTCACGATTCATAGGAACTAATCATAGAGATGCTTCCCAATGGCCGTTGGTGCTCCTTTGACCTCTGCTTTAACAATAATTGGTTTTCCCGTGGCATCGTGCTTAACAGTTTTCTTACCCGTTACCGGATCGGTGGCGTAGTCATATTCCGCCGGTGAACCCTTCCGAGGCATTTTGGCCTTCAGATCATCGACGAACGTTTGAATGGCCCGCTCACTGGCATTCTTCGGTCCTCCATTGGCAGAAATGCGCTGTAATTGTTGCGTCGCCACCTTCACAATCCGCTCAAATCCTTTACGTTGATCCGCATCAGCCGTCTCCCACTGCTTGCTGATCGTCTCGGCACCGTTCCCTGCGGCAACGCCACTGATCATCTTTATTTGAACTTCAGAACTTATTCCCTGATCCTCCAGTTGGCTGATGACGTTGATAGCCGCATTGATTTCACGATCCAAATCAGCCTTATTTGATGATGTTGCTGCACCGCTAAATTGATCCGACACAGACTTCGCAAAATGATTGCTCATCGCCCCATCCGAACGATCATCGCCACGCTCAAGTGCCTCGGCAAGTGGCACGCCGGACGACACCGCTCGATCGGCCGATACACGTGCAGCCGGCGTAAGATCTCCAGGAGCACTCCTTCCATTCTTCATTCCTGCAAAACGGTTTGTGACGATCTGATGATCAAAATCCTCACGGGCGAATTTCTCCTGTTCACTCAGTATATGGGATCCGTCTCCAGAGTACATCTGGATGGCACCACGATTATCTCTCTGGAAATACATGCCGCTATCCATCTCCTGCTTGGTGACGCCATTCTTGGGTGAACGCGCAACATGCGCTGTAAACGCATCAACGTTACTGATAAGATTCTTATTTTCTTTATTCTGCTCTTTGAAGGCTCGAATCTGCGCATCATCAAATCCGGTAATATTTCCATTCTTTCCTTTGACGGCACCCGGAGGCAGAAGGGCTGCCACGACCTTGGCATTCGACAAAGCCTCGGGAGAGAGGGCTTTCATCTTTTCGGGATCAAGGCGGATAGTATTCATCAACGCCTCAAATTTCTTTGGATCTTGTTCCAGGGCCGGATTCTTCTCAATCGTCTTATCGATCTCTCCCGCTCTCGACATTTCACCATCCGCCAGATACGCCTTTTTCGCTTCAGCTAAATGCCTACCCCCTTCTTGTGTCGCCTCGTGAATCGCCTTGTCATACGCCATCCGCTTTATTTCATCCGGAGGGAGCTTGGAGTACTTCCCGTCTTTCTTCATCTGCTCCACATATTTTGCGGCACGAGCTTTGGTGTCCTTAATCCGACTCTCATCTGATCCGAGATCTTGGTAAATCTGCGCACGCGCCAGGCGTTCATGCGGCGCGGCTCCAGGACCGCCCATCGTGTTCGCGAGAAGAAGTTTTTCATCACGAGACAGGTGCTTCATGTCTGCCAGTTCCTCCGTAGCCATCGCTTCCTTCTCTTTACGTCGCATGACGGCTCCCTTCATGAGAGGCTGACGAGCAATGGACCGTAAGCCAGGTACGCGCAATCCTGCTCGAGAGAGCTTACCCGTAACATCCGCGCGTCGATCGAAGGCCCGTGCACCGCTCCGCCCTAGATAGAGAGGTGACAGACCCGCGAACTTGGCCGCCTTCGTCGTGAGGCCTTTCACATCTCCCGCAAACTTTCCAACGGTGTCACTAACAGCCTGAGAGGACTGGACGGCGGCATCAAGCCCCATAAGGAGCATGGCAATGGCTACAATGAAGGTGGCTATCTCTTGAGCATTGCCAACCTCACTGATAAACGCCGCTCCACCCGATTCCTCGGCACTTGGGATATTTCTTGCCGGCGAACTACTTGCTGAGCCCTGGACGGTTGCGAGCGAAAGCCAGAGGAAAAATCCGATCACCGGACCCCCTGTAAGCAGCGCGGAGAGTCTGGGCCAATACTTGCCTGTAAAATTATCCATCCCTTTTTGCAAACGCGGGGGTAGGGCCGTTGCAAAAAAAGCGAGGGGGGAGAAAATAAGAATAATCCATATCCCAATGATGCGTGCGATCAGATACGCAATCATGATAACAATCACCCCTATCGCGATGATCAACATCACGATTCCTAACAAATAGGCCATGATGATGTTGGTCACGCTGATGACCGTGTTCGCCCCGCAATTGGTACGAGAAAGCTCACTCGCTGTTCCTTGCGCAGCCTGCCCGACTGCTCGAGCCCCTTGAGTCGTCGCTCCCGCTGCCGCCGTGACGGTTCCCGGCACATCACCTGCCCGAGCTGCTCCAGCCGCAGTAGCCGCACTCGCTGCCGCTCCTGCTGCGGCAGGCGCAGCACTTGGCGCAGGGGGAATTAACGGATGTCTTTCACCTGTACACAGCGCAAGGTTATTTATCTTATCAAGCTTGAGGGCATGGACAAAATTTGCTCCAGAGGCCTGTTGAAAAGCGTTTACGAAGGTCAACATCATCACCTGAGAAAAATCTACAAGGAGCATGATGAGCGTTTTTGAAAAATTGATCAGCACCGCCATGAGTAAAAGTTTCGGGAGAACTTTGGTGTAGTGGAATGAACTATCGTAACCAATGATGGTTGCGAATGCAGATACAAGCACGATAATCAAAAAAAACATGTTCACCAGATCTCGCACGATGACCCACCCCGCAGCGACAGGAGCCGCACTAGCAAAACCATTATATTTTGCAAAACCAATAAGAATTTTAATGGCAATCGTAATCAAAAAACCTAAAAAGGTAACCACGATTCCAAGGATACCCGTAACAATCTGCATCACCATGCGGGTGGTGCGACAAATATAATCTGTCAAATCACAAGGGAAGAGTTCGTTGCTGGGTGCGTTAGCGGCTTCCGCTCCCTGTCCGGCCGCCTCCGTAAACGTGGACCCTGTAGCAACAGCCGCAGCTCCTCTGGCGAGTCCTCTCGCGACACCCACAGGATTATCATGAATGGCTTGCGCCGCCTCCCTGTAACTTTGTAGGACATCTCCCGATGCAGCATCTTCACCAAGTTGCTGACCAGCATCCCAAGCCAACCGACTTGCAAAATACGGGATACCCACCACCGGTGCCAAAGGGGTGACCATGCTCCCTGCCGCGATTACATTCAAGACACGTTCCACGGTTTGCGCCTGAACGGGAGTAGCCAACGCAGGGGCAAAAGACAACGTCGTGAAAGTTCCAAGACCGAACAGAAAAACACTCACCAAAAGAAAGAGCTTGTGTTTATAAAACGCACGTCCCATAGATATGATTCCATCATACCACACCCGATAAAAAGTTGTCCTACTGTTCTATTTGCTCTGCGCATCAATGGTTGATAGACTTTCTTCTGCCCATGAAACCGTCCGCCGACACGTTGAACGTAAATTTTCTGGCTCAGGATCCAGAACGCCGCACCCGCCGACAAACCTATGTATTGGCGGGTATTTTTACGCTCGTGGTGGCTATGATCTCTGCAGCTGGTGCTCACGCATCCTATCAAGCCGTCAGACATGGACGCAGCCTCCTTTCTGAAATGACGCATCTCCCTGTTATCATGGACATTCGTCATTTCGTCTTTGGGGCAGACGGTCATTCAACCTTCACGGCTCCACCGGACGATCAACTCCATCTCCTCCTCCTCGGCATCGGGGGAGAAGGACATGATGGCGCGCAACTCACGGACACCATTCTCTATGCCAACATCGACACAAAAGAACATACCATTGGGCTTGTATCCATTCCACGCGATCTAGCTTACCCACTTGGCAACGGACAATTTGAAAAAATCAACGCGGTAAATGCCTATGCCGAACAAGCGCATCCAGGCGAGGGTGCTCGGTACACCTCCGAAGCATTCGCTAAATTACTGGATGTACGCATAGACCATGTCGTTAAAATAGACTTCAAAGGCTTCGTGTCCTTCATCGATGCCATTGGAGGAGTGGACATTCAGGTGGAACAGACCTTTACCGATTGGCAATACCCCACCTGGGATGACAAGTGGATGACCGTTTCCTTTCAAAAAGGGAAACAACCTATGGACGGCCAAACCGCTCTCGTCTTCGCACGTTCTCGGCATGGAAATAATGGGGAAGGATCCGATTTTGCCCGAAGTAAACGTCAACAGCTCGTGATCCTTGCCGCACAAGAAAAACTTTTTTCCGTTGGCACGCTCACGGACGCAAAAAAACTGGCCGCCCTCTACAGTGCCGTGGCCACCCACGTACAAAGCGATCTGAATCCCTGGGACGCCGTGAAACTCGCCGGTCTTATCCCCCACTTCTCTCGCGACAAGGTTCAAACACGTGTGCTCACCGATGCGCCGGATGGTGTTCTCACCAGTGCTACCGTTGGCGGGGCCTTCATGCTCTTCCCACGCAAACCTGACTGGTCAGATATTCGTGCCATTGCTCAGCACCCTTATCAACCGACGATACCTTCCTCTACGCCGTCCACCGCTCCAGGACGTAAGCATACTCCCCAGAGTGCCCGCCTCGAGATCAAGAACGGAACGACTCGTACGGGGTTTGCAGCACAGATCGCCGCAAAGCTCGAGAAGAACCATTTTGACATTGTAGCCTTTGGAAATGCCGTGCGCCGCGGGTTTGAAGAAACTCTGATTGTGGATTTCACCGATGGAAAAAAAAGCGAAGCTTTAGAGCGACTACGTAAGGCTCTGCAGGCGAAAGTAACCCTGATCGTCCCTCCCTGGATAACCCCTGCGACGGCAACCTTGACACGCACCCTTTCCCAAGATGGCCTCCCAACAGAACGCATGCAATTTGCTAACACCGACTTTCTCGTGATACTAGGCGAGACAAGCTATCCCCTCATTGAACCATCTTCTCCCCATGAATCTCCCACACCCTAGACCACGCGTTGCGCTGGTCGGCCGCACGAATGTAGGCAAATCCACCCTCTGGAATCGGTTGACAGAAGGGGGGCGAGCTTTGGTAAGCAACGACCCCCACACCACACGTGACCGCCAGTATGGCCTCGTCTTGTGGCAAGGTTCCTGCTTTGATTTGATTGATACCGGAGGGATGGATGTCGAAGACAATGAAATTGGGGAAGGAATCTTATCCCAGTCTGAGCGCGCCATACAGGAAGCAGATCTCGTCCTTTTTGTGGTAGATACGCAGGCCGGTATTTTACCGCAAGACGTTGAACTGGCTCACAAGACCCAGCGCCTCCATAACCATATCTGGTTGATCGGAAATAAAGCCGATAATATGAAGTGGTCCAGCGTCGTGCACGACCCGTCATTCTACCGCCTTTCTCTCGGTGATCCGATAGCCGTCAGTGCTGTCAGCAGTTTCGGCGTGGGAGATGTATTGGATCGGATCATGGCAGAGCTAGAACGTTTGGGGAAACCACCCATTCCCCTGAACGAGATCCAGCCCGTTCGGTTTGTGATCGTCGGCAAACCAAATGTCGGAAAATCATCCCTCACGAACGCCATTCTCGGAGAAGAGCGGGTGATTGTTTCCGCTATCCCACACACAACGCGTGAACCACAAGACACGTGGTTCACCTATAAAGACCAACCGATGGTTCTCGTGGACACCGCCGGGATGCGTAAGAAGACCCACATAAAAACCCACCTCGAAGAATTAAGCATCGACCGTAATACCCATGCCATCAAACAAGCGGATGTAGCCTTACTGGTGTTTGACGCAACGGAAGACCCAACCACTCAAGATCGTCGACTCGCCGGCATCCTCCAAGACGAGCACAAAGGACTGATCCTCGTGGCCAACAAATGGGATTTAGTGGAAGGAAAGACCACGAAGAGTGCCAAAACCTACGAAATGCTGCTTCGTCAGTTGTTTCCTTTTTTGGACTGGGCTCCCATGATTTTTGTGAGTGCCAAACTTCATCAACGGACAGGAACGCTTCTTGATCACGCGCTTCAGATTCACACAGAGCGTTTTCGACATATCGATTACAATGCCTTAAACCGTCTCCTCAAAGCATGTATCAAAACCATGCGCCCCTTGGCCAACTACGGACCAAAATCCCCGCGCATCTATGACGTCGCTCAGGTTGGCCATGCCCCACCAACGTTTCTCCTCACCGTTGTTGGAGAAAAAGAGAACATTCATCCGAACTGGGTAAAATTTTTCCAGAAGCGTTTACGACAAAAGTTTGGCTTTGTTGGGACACCCATCGTTGTAAAAGCACGCAACCTTCCTGTGGCCAAGTCGGAGCACAAACGAAACGTTCACGGCCCAGGGATGGAGGCCGTTGCTGGCCCCCTCAAAGAAAAGAAACGATTGGTGAATCAAACGCGACGTCGGCAAAAATTAGGGGGAAGACGTTACTAACGTATGAAATTGATCGCTGGACTGGGAAACCCCGGCATCTCCTATCAGGAGACCCGTCATAATGTTGGGTGGCGAGCCTTAGATCTTCTGGTGAACCACTATCAGGCCGGATCTTTTCATGAGCAAAAAGTGTTTCAAGGCCTCCTCGCGGAAGGGCGCATCGGGTCTGAAAAAATCCTCTTTCTTAAACCGCTGACCTTTATGAATGCCTCCGGGGAAAGCCTCATTGCCGTGAAACAATTTTATAAATTTGATCTGAACGATATCTTGATTTTTCAAGATGAGATGGATTTTGCCCCAGGAACCCTGGCTTTATTGGCAGAAGGTGGAGCCGCTGGACATAACGGCATACAATCCATTCAGGATCGCCTTGGAACCAAACAGCTGCATCGTGTCCGTATAGGCATTGGGCACCCGATTCCTCCTCAGGCTAAGGAGGACTACGTTCTCGGACGCTGTTCTGATGAAGAAGAGGATTTGATGAAGACCGCTTTTGGACATATTCCACGCATGGTAGAAGATTGGGTCATGCAAGGGATTGACAAAACCATGAATACATGGAACGGGGTATAGAGTGACCTTCCCATCTTGGACACCTGAACAACTCGCCTATCTTGCCCTGACTCAGTGTCCTGGGTTTGGGTATCGCCGCCTGCAACGTCTCTGGCGTGGCTCCCGATCATGGCAACGGGCCAGGACGACCTCCGTATCCGATTGGATCCGTTGGGGTATTCCCCCTCCCCTCGCAGAACGTGCAACACATTGGCGAAGATCTTTCGATCTTCCCTCGTGGCTAGGAACCGTTTCCGACCTCGGTATTCAGATCGTCCTCCCTGATGATCCTCAATTTCCTCCCCATCTATCCACCATAAGTGACCCACCCACGCTCTTATTTGTCCGCGGCACCCTCCCTAAAGCTCCGTCCATATCCCTCGTCGGGACACGAAAACCGACCACCTATGGACTCAGCTGTGTACGTGAACTGGTTCCACCCCTGTGCGAAGCTGGGTTTATCACCGTGTCAGGTTTGGCCTTGGGCATTGACGCAGAGGTCCATCTCGTCACGCTCAACCATCATGGAACAACCGTTGCCTTTGTAGGCAACGGAGTGGATGACGCGTCGCTCTACCCCTCCTCTCATCTCCCTCTTGCCCAACGGATCATCGAACAGGGCGGGGCTATCGTGAGCGAGTACGGACCCGGCATTCAGGCACGTAAAGAACATTTTCCCCAACGCAACCGGCTTATCGCCGGATACACCCTCGCAACGGTTGTTGTGGAAGCTGCTCAAGAGAGTGGGTCTCTCATCACGGCAAAATTAGCCCTCGAAGAAGGACATGAGGTGTTCTCGGTACCCGGATCAATCTGGAGTAAGCAATCAGAAGGGACGAATAATCTCATCCGGTGTGGAGCCGTTCTCTGTACCTCGGCAAAAGATATCTTTGATGGCTTACAGATGGATCGCCCAGAACTGTCCATCCAAGCTCAGGCTACCCTTCCTCTTGACCCCCAGGAACAAGCCCTATGGGAACTGCTAGAAGAACCTCTTCATCAGGATGACATCAGTCGACGCATGGAAACCTCCTCAGCCCATGTGTCTTCCTTAATCACCATGCTTGAATTGAAGGGTTCCATCGTGTCTTTAGGAGGAAACACCTGGGTTCGCTCGAAGCGTGGTGACAGATAAAAAACTCCTCACTGTTTTCCTATTGATCTTCGTAAATCACGTGAACATATCTGTCATCCCCGCGAAAGCGGGGATCCATCGGAAAGACGGATGGATTCTCGTTTTCACGAGAATGACAGGAGTGAGCTCATGTATGCGAAGGTCAAAAACGAAGAGTTCCCGTTTGACCTGGTACGTATGCTATGATATCTGCGCCCTATGAAATCCCTTGTTATTGTTGAATCTCCCACCAAAGCCAAGACCATCCGCAAATTTCTCGGACCGGAGTTTATGGTGACCGCCTCCATGGGGCACGTGCGCGATCTTCCAAGCTCATCCGCGGATGTTCCAGCGGAACTGAAAAAAACACCTACTGGTCAGTTGGGGGTTGATGTCGAGCACAACTTTGCACCGTTGTATGTCATTCCAAAAACAAAAACCAAGGTGATCACGGAATTACGTAAAATGATGAAAGAGGCCGATCAGGTATACCTAGCCACCGATGAAGATCGTGAAGGAGAGAGCATTAGCTGGCATTTACTGGAGGTGTTGAAACCAAAAGTCCCTGTACATCGCATGGTCTTTCATGAGATCACCAAGACGGCGATTCAGCAGGCTCTGGAGCATCCCCGCGCGCTCGATGAGCGGCTCGTACGTGCCCAAGAAACCCGCCGTATCCTTGATCGATTGGTTGGTTACACCATTTCTCCCGTCCTCTGGAAAAAGATTGCCTACGGCCTCTCGGCTGGTCGCGTGCAATCGGTGGCCTTAAAAACCATCGTTGACCGTGAGCGCAGTCGTATGCGCTTCGTAAAAGCGGGATACTGGGATGTCACTGCTACCCTAGAACAAACGGGAACAACCTTTGAAGCGGAACTAACCGAAACAGGGGGTAAAAAACTGGCGAGCAGTAAAGATTTTAATGAAACAACGGGCAAGATCACAACAGGAGCAGACCATTTGATCATTCTCGATCAAACCCGTGCAGAACAGATTTCCGAGGAGGTTCAAAAAGTGCCTTGGAAGGTTCAAGAGGTGAGCGAAAAGCCTGTAACACGCCGCCCACCGCCTCCGTTTATCACCTCCACGTTGCAACAAGAAGCCAACCGTAAGCTTGGGCTATCCTCAAAAGAGGCCATGAAGGTAGCACAGGCGTTGTATGAACATGGATTCATCACGTATATGCGTACCGACGCCACGACCCTCTCCCAGGATGCGTTACAGGCGGCACGTCAGATGATCCATGATCGCTTTGGCAAGGAGTATGTTCCTGATCAACCTCGTCACTATCGATCATCCAAAGCGGCTCAGGAAGCGCATGAGGCTATTCGCCCAAGCCTTACCTTTACCCCACCTCAGGAAACCGGCCTATCCGGTGCGGAGCTGCATCTCTACGAGTTGATTTGGATGCGCACGCTCGCATCGCAGATGACGGATAGCGAGCAAGAGCAGATGACGGTCAGGCTTAACGTCGGGACCCATCTTTTTACGGCTCACGGGTTGAAAATCCTCTTTCCTGGATTCCTGCGCGCCTATATTGAAGGGACAGAAGATGCTGAGCAGGCCATGAGCGAGAGGGAACGTCTTCTCCCAACCCTCCGCACAGGGGACGAACCAAGCTGTACGCAGGCGATAGCCCAAGGTCATGAGACCAAGCCACCCGCACGCTACTCAGAGGCAGCTCTCATCCAATACATGGAGAAGGAAGGGATTGGTCGACCAAGTACCTATGCCAGCATCATCGGTACATTGATAGACCGTGGATACGTACGCAAAGTCAGCAACGCCCTTTACCCCACCTTTACCGCCTTCGCCGTTACCCAACTTCTCGAAAAACATTTTGCCAACCTGGTTGACGCAGGATTCACTTCACGTATGGAGGCTTCTTTAGACAAAATCGCCGATGGGGACGAAGATTGGCTTCCCTATTTACAAGCGTTCTTCTTGGGCGAAAAGGGACTTCAAAAACATATTGAAGAGGAGCTGAAGAACATCGATCCGGGCGAAGCTCGTCGCGTCTACCTACCCGGTCAATCCTCCGTCATCATCCACGTTGGCAAGTTCGGACCATACTGTGAAGGTGAACATCCGCGGAGTCACACGCACACAAAAGCGTCCATTCCCGATGACATCGCTCCTGCGGATTTTACACCGGAACGGGTCGCTGACCTTTTGGAACAAACGCAGCAAGGCCCTACGACCCTAGGAACAGATCCGGAGACCGGCCTCCAAATTTATTTGCGTACAGGAAGCTACGGTCCCTATCTTCAGCTGGGAGAAGAGGAAGAGGGGTCTAAGCGTAAACCCAAGCGCGCAAGCATTCCAAAACAGATCCCCTTGGAGACCCTTGATCGTGAAAAGGCCATCGCCCTCTTAAGCCTTCCTCGGAGCCTCGGGGTCCACCCGGATACAGGAAAAGAGATTAAGGCAGGGAACGGTCGTTTTGGTCCCTATATCGTTCACGATGGGGATTTCCGGTCCCTGAAAGCTGGAGACGATGTTCTGACGGTCCAACTCACACGAGCCCTGGAGCTGTTGGCACAGCCTAAAGGCAAACGTGGAAGTGCCGCCACGCTCAAAACACTTGGAGAGCATCCTTCGACACATGAATCGATCACCCTCCATAAAGGAAAATTTGGCTTATACGTGAAACAGGGAACTCTCAACGCAACCCTCCCCAAAGAAATGGACGAACAAACCGTGACCCTAGAGAAGGCTATCGCCCTCCTTGCTGAACGGTCTGAGAAAATGCCGGCAAAAAAATCCCGTCACCGACGAACATGATCTATCGCCGTACGAGGTGCCGTTGACCGTTAGCCCAATAAATCAGCCACGATCTTCCTTGCGTCTTTCGCGATTTCGGCAATCTTATCCCCAAAACCAGGGGCCTGGTCTTTTGGCTTCTCCCCTATTTGCTTCTCCCCTATTTGCTTATCCCCAACGATATCACGATTCAACCCTTCACTTATTTTTGCTTCCTTTTCCGTAAGGAGTGACTCTCCATGCAAGTCATCTGGGATTTGATGCAAGGCCGCCATATAACTCGACTGGAGGGCATCGTACCCTTTTTTATGGATATCGATATCTGCCTTTTTGGAGATGATGTTTTCTTCTACATCGCTTAGCTCTTCGGCAAGATCCTCCACTCGCTCTCCGATGGTCTTCTGACGATCGGAAGCTTGTTTTATTTTTTCTTTGACGGCCTGTTTCGCGTCTTCTGTTTTGGTAAGATCATTGAGCTCTTCTTGTAGCCCAATCATCGTTTTATTCAAGGCGGCAGCTTCTTCTTGGAGAGTGGCAACCTCATTTTGAATTTCCGCTTTACGAAGATCCTCTTTCGCAAGTCCCAGCTCGAGCTCAAGTCCTGCCAAAATGGATTCCATGACCTGCAAATATTGCCGGTCAATGGGCAGCATCTCCTCTCCTGCATCACGTTTACCTGCCTTGTACCTTTCAATTGCTTCTTCCTGGCTCATCACATCCTGTAAACGTGTCCCATACGCATCATGGGCCTTTTTTAAGCGCTCTTGTCGATTACGGGCACGAGTCTCTGAAGGACGAACGCGCGTCACTGGAACCTCAGGTGTTTCTGGCGGTTTCACCACAGGACTCTCTTGCACAGCCGCTGGTACAGATTCAATAGGTGGAGATGGCGGAGGGGTGGTCTCCTCCACAGGAGAGGGCTGA
>CAYHOM010000010.1:0-21692 GCA_964358345.1 uncultured Gammaproteobacteria bacterium | reverse complement strand
CGCTGCTCCGCCCCGTAACCACGATACACCTGATCATAGGTGGCATCGACGGTATAGAACTCCGCCGCATGTTTCGTCCCCCGTTGAACGTGATACATGGCGTAAGTACGTGCCGCCACAAGCAGGGTGCGTTGAAATTCCTGTGGACTTGAGTTTGATGTTTCTGCAATCCCCTTCAGGTAATACTCGATTGGAAGCGTATTGATGATCCAGACATGGTCGGTCGATGGGGCATAACGAAGCTCGAGCTGAACACGGAAGGTGTTATCATTTGCACCTGGCAACCAAGACAACGGGCGGCTGAAATCAGAAATCTCCATCGCAGAAAGTCCATCTTCTGCCCGGAACACGAAATATTCCGTCGATTGCCCCTGACACGCCGCGCCGCTCATGATGTACACTTTATTGATACGATCAAATCGTACGGTCGCCGATTCTCCCGTGTTTAAGCGGCAAAAGTATGCACCATTTTGTGAAACAATAACCGGGGCATAGGCGGCGCGAATGATCATCTGGTCATCCGTCGTCTTAAAGAGACCGACGCGGATAAGAGGTTCATGAGGCAAACTGCTGACATCGCCGGTAAGCGGACTCACATCATAGGTCGGCTGTGAGGATGGCACGGTGGGCGTCACCGGGGTGACCGGCTCCGGCTCAACATACCCATCCTGCGTAACGGTGATCGGGATACGTACCTCTCCCCCCTCGACAGGACCGGCATCTGCCACAAATCGGAGACGAATTTCATACGCCCCTTTGAGGGCAGGTGCCTTAAGGGCAAAGGTGACAAATCCAATCTCTCCCGGCTTCGTAACACCCAAGATCGTGGCAACATCTGTCGAAGAAATCCAGGAAGGATCACGCACTGAATACGCCTTACCCGTTTTTGCCGGCTCTAATCCCTGATAGACAATCCCTCGGGAGGACCAGGGAGCGATTCCTGTGTTTTTGAAACCGAGCGTAAACTGCTGAGAACCATTTCCCAACAATGTGGCATCTTTAACAGATCGTAATAGCAGAACGGTTGTGTAGAGACCCGATGGGCGTACCGGCGTGACGGACGAGGAAGAAGATGATCCAATCGCGGGAGCCATCGCCTCATCAGGGGGGGCGGTTGAAACAAATTCCCCACGCGAAGGGACACGAATAGGAATGGTAACACGTGTCCCAGACATCCAGGCCGTGTTCTCTGCCGCTAACACGAAAGACTCCGCGTATGATCCCGAGGTCTTTGGCGCACGGAGATCAAACCTCACATGCCCAATTTGTCCAGTGGCCACGGATTCCTCCATCAACGTTGCTGGATGAGAACCCGATAGCCAACGTGTATCTTTAAACATACTTTGGCGTTCCTTCATGGATCCCGTTTCAACCGTGTACAACGAAACAAACGCTGGACCACTGCGCATCCATGTGCGTGTCCCCGTATTCTTGAAGGCAACTTCTACCGTGGCATGATCCTCCGCCTCGATCTGCCACTCCGATCCCCCTTTATCGACGATCTCTCCGGCCCACTCCGTGCTCCTTTGCCCCTGTCCTGCTGGTGGGACAGGCAATGCCACGGGGACAGGTGGCGACACTGAGGTCAGACTCATCATTTTTGTGACCTCGATCGAAAGAACGAAAGCAGACCGCTTGATCCAAGCGGCATTCTCCGCGGTTAAAATGAATGGCTCCGTATATAACCCCGGAACAAGCGGCGCCTGGATCGTAAACGCTATGGTTACCACTTCACCCGGCTTCACGTCTTTCTTGAGACGCAACGGCTGTTTCCTCGTCAGCCACGGTGAGACAGAAAATGGACTGTCTGTTTCTTGTTTTCTCACCGGATCCCAATGGTAAAGAGATGTGTATGTCGGACCTGCTGATTTCCAGGTGGCGATGCCCATGTTTTTAAACGTCACCGTAACGGTTGATGTTTTACCGGCCTCCAGACGTGAGGGAGCGGAAATAGCGATAGTAGATGCAGCGTAGTCACTCGCGGCCGCAGACACGACAGCCGGAAATACACATAACCAGGAAAAACACCCGACCGTGGTCAACAAAGATAGGCGCAGAACAGCCCTCAAGGAAAAAGATGAAAAAAAAGGTATAAACATGGTCCCAAAAGGTAGCGTTCGCTCAAAGAATAGCATGCCCCCTCCCCCTCATACAGAACTCATAGCGAGATTCCCTTTTGTCATCCCCGCGAAGGCGGGGATCCAGCCTATGTATGCATGCCGATTTGGGCTGGATTCCCGCCTTCGCGGGAATGAAAGATACGAGGGATAATTCCAATAGTACTCAAGATGAAATGCGTTAACTCACTATCAGTTCACAGAAAAATTGTCCTTCTGGATGGATTTTGGCTACACTGAGGCACATGTCCACGGCTCGAGCCCTTGCCCTCAATACAGGTGTACAGATCATCGGAAAAATTGTTTCCACATCCATAGGGATCGTCATCATTGGGATCATGACACGCTTCCTTGGTCAGGAAGGGTTTGGCATATACTCAACCGCCAACGCTTTTCTTCAGGTCTTTGCCCTGCTGATGGACATGGGGTTAAACGTGACCTTCATCGCCATCCTTGGAGAACACGCCGATGACCCCGCCTATGAACGACGGTGCACATCTGCCCTGTTTACCCTGCGTATTCTCATGGCAGTAGTCATGATTGTAGCCCTCGCTCCACTCGCTGCTTGGTTTACCCCTGGATACAGCCCCCTCCTCAAATGGGCCATTTTCTTGCTCACTGGATCTTTTTTCTTTCCCGCCTTAAACCAAGTTGTAACCGGCGTTCAACAACGCCACTTAAAAATGCACGTTGCCGCCATAGGCGAAGTGCTTGGCAGAATCGTTCTCTTCGTGGGCCTGCTTGGCATCGTGCGTTGGCATGGGGGGCTCCTCGAGATGGTGGTATTCGTGAGTCTTGGAAGTCTTGCTAACTTCCTCTGGTGTTACATGTTGACCAAGCGGTATGCCGCCCTCACCTGGAACTGGGATCCTCCATTTTGGAAACAAACGCTGAAACGATCATGGCCCGTCGGCGTCTCCATCGCCTTCAATTTGATCTACTTTAAAGCCGATACCCTTATTCTCTCTTGGGTCCGTAGCAGTGCCGAAGTCGGGATCTACAGTGCTGCCTATCGGGTGCTCGAAATCGCGATTACCATCCCCTTCATGTACGCCGGACTCCTCCTTCCCCTCCTTTCACGGGCGTTAGCGGAGCAGAATAAGCCTCGATTCACCCATCTCCTTAGCCGCTCCGTAGATGTCACCATGCTCCTCATTCTCCCCATGATGGCAGGTGCTTGGCTCCTCGGAACGCCGCTCATGACCCTAGTCGCCGGAAAGGATTTTACCGCCTCAGGAGCGGTGCTGCCCATCCTTATGCTGGCTGTAGGAGTCATCTATCTCAACGTCATCTTTTCCCATGCCGTCGTCGCTTTGGATGCACAACGCAAGATGCTGGGCGTCTATATCTTCACGGCTCTTGTAACCTTGCTGGGCTATATCCTTTTCATCCCTCCATATGGCATGTTTGCCGCTGCCTGGCTGACCGTTTTTTCAGAAGTATGCGTCGGACTTGGATCGCTGTATGTGACGCGGCGTTATATTGCTCTAGGCTTACAAGCAAGAACCACGCTAGCAGCATGCGGTGCAACGCTGGTGATGGTTATGGTTGTATGGCCCCTACGGGAGGAGTGGGTTCCCATCCCCCTCATCGCGGGAGCAGCAACCTATGTGGTCGCCGTATGGGCCTTAGGCGGCATCTCCAAAGAGATGAAGCAATTGTGGGGGCGTTCCTAAACGGGTATGATGGCCGTATATGCAAACCCATTCCTCTCCTCCCTCCTCTCATAGTGGCGTGCGTGAAACATTTGATGAGAGTATCCAACTTCTGACGCGAGCGATCGCAGACGGCAGATACGTCCCACGTTTTCAAGATGCAACCAATCTTGTAGCCGCGAAAGAGGGCAAGGGTCGTCGCATCCCCATGACCCCCCTCGATCACGAAGCACCCTTCACGGAGCATGCCCGACATGCGCTCCATCTACTCACCAATGCTCTTGTCGGTGGATCCTATCAACCTCAAAAAGACGGTAACTTGAGCAAGCTCATCACCACGATCAATCAAGCCCTGGACCAGGAGCTCCGAGAACGGCACCACGGCATGAAGACGCACTAGGTAAAGTAGGGGTACATGAATGTTTTTTTCCGCATCCTGGAGGGCATTCTTCCTATTGATGCCCACCTGACCAGCTTAATCGCTCACACCGGGTCTTGGTCTTATCTGGTTCTTTTTTTAATCATTTTTTGTGAAACAGGATTGGTCGTAACCCCCTTTCTTCCCGGGGATTCCCTCCTTTTTGGCGTAGGCGCGCTCGCAGGTCAGGGAGCCTGGCGAATTGAATGGCTCATTTTTCTCCTGTGTACAGCCGCCATTCTAGGCGACTTCATGAACTACAAGATAGGGCGACGCTGCGGCCACGCATGGCTAACCCATCCAAAAGCGCAACGACTGATCAACCCCGTCCACTTGGAGAAAACGGAACGCTTTTTCCGCAGACATGGTTCCAAGGCGATCGTTTTGGCCAGGTTTGTACCGATCATTCGTACGATCGCTCCATTTTTGGCAGGGATCGGGAACATGCCCTATTCCACCTTTCTCACCTATAACGTGGTTGGAGTGGTAGGTTGGATTTCTCTCTTTTTACTGCTAGGGTATTTTTTCGGCCGTACACCGTTTGTGAAAGCACACTTCTCACTCATCATTATCGGCGTCATCCTTATTTCACTTCTCCCTCTCCTTATAGAGGTGGCCCGGGACCGTATCAAGCGTCAAAAAGAACTCTGAAACCACGAGAAGATCCTCCTATGCTCACCTCACCGTTGCCACGCGTCATTTTGATCGATGTCATTGCTCCAACGCTCTCAAAAGCGGTTGCCAAACGTCGGCTCATCGAACTCACCTCTCTCACTCACACCTACGGCGGGATGGTGGTTGTCAAACTGATCCAAAAACGCAACACGCCCGATTATCAAACGTATATCGGCTCCGGGAAGGTGAAAGAAATCATGGAACTGGCCGAAAAAGAAGCGGTTGATCTCCTCATCGTCAATAACCTACTGAAGCCAAAACAGCTATTTGCTCTCGAGGAAGCGTTTCGCCTCCACGCAAAAGAACAGACGACGCAATATCCATCACGTCATCACCGCATATCCTATCCCCGCGTTTGGGATCGCATAGATTTGATCCTAAAAATTTTTGATAAGCACGCAAAAACCGCCGAGGCGAAACTCCAGATCAAACTCGCCGCCATCCAACACATGGGACCGAGGATCTTCGGGATGGGGATGGAGCTCATGCAGCAAGGAGGAGGCATCGGCACCCGCGGACAAGGAGAAACAAACACAGAGGTGATGCGACGGCATCTTGCCGAACAAGAAAAGCAGGTCAAAAAACAGCTCGCCCATCTTGCAAGCGGACGTGCCTTGCAGCGTAAGCGTCGTGATCGTCTGGGTATGAAAACCGTTTCCGTCGTTGGTTACACGAATGCCGGAAAATCTTCTCTCGTGAATGCTCTCACCCAAAAAGGGGCCTACGTCGCCGATGCCTTGTTTGCCACCCTCGACACGCGCGTCGGAAAATTATCTTCACCCGGCATCCCCTCTACCATCCTTGTCTCGGATACAATTGGGTTCATCCAGGATCTTCCTCCAGAACTCATAAGTGCCTTTCGTTCGACCCTCGACGAAACCATCGATGCTGATCTTCTTCTTCATGTCATAGATGTGAGCGATCCTTATCTCCATGAAAAGATTAAAGAGGTCGAAGCTATTCTGAAACAGCTTCACGTGGCCGACAAGCCCAAGATTTACGTATTTAACAAAATTGATCTGGTCAAACGTGTTCCAAAAACAACGCTGAAAAAAACATACGCCGACAAAAAACCCATCTTCGTATCATGTGTCTCAGGAAATGGCATAAACGACCTCAAAGAAGTCGTCGCTGATTTTCAACAAGCATCCTCGCGTGTCTTTTGAAAACGTGGCATCTACGTTACACTAATGACATATTCTTTTGTTCTTTTCTTATGCTCATCAAAGAGTTTTATCATCGTCATCCACGAACTATTTCTCCGACTATGCGGATCGGTAACGTGGTGCAGGAACTCATCGACGAAGAACACAACGGATTCATCGTTGTCGACAAACAGAAACACACCCTAGGCATTCTATCTCTCCAAGACATTGCCGCTGCGGCCATCCCAGAGGAGTTCAAACAGCATGTGGGGATGGCAAAGGCGATGTTTCGAAAGGGATTTTTTCATGAAGTCTGTCATGATCTCAAAGACCGCACCGCCGCCGAGGTCATGCGCACCACATTTATCAGCGTCACCTTGCACGACAACATTATGGCGATCATCGCCGATTTTTTAGAAAACGATCTGTATGTCGTCCCTGTTGTTGACGGGAAAAAACTGATCGGCGTCGTCACGCGCACAGAAGTTAAGCTCGCCCTCGCCAGAGGGATGGGTCTTATCTAATCTTTATGTCTTTTTCCTTTGCTGCTTGGACGGCTATCGTGACCTTACTCACGGTATACTTTTTTCTCATCACAGAAAAAATCGACAAAGTGATCGTATCCGTGATCGGAGCTGCCTTCCTCATCAGTATGCAGGTATTCCGTTCCAGCTCGGTGAGTTCACAAGAAAATGCGTTCGCCTTTGTCAGCCACAATTTGGATGTTCTTGGATTTATTATTGGAATGATGATTCTGATCAATATCATACGTCAATCCGGTGCATTTGAAGCCGTTGCCGTATGGATGGCGAAGCTTGTCAAAGGGGATCCGGCACGTTTATTGATAGGGGTCGGCTATCTTTCGCTCATTATGACGGCCTTCCTTTCAAACATTCCCACCGTGCTCATCCTCAGTCCCGTTTTGGTTGTTCTCATCAAGGAACTGAAGCTTCCGTACTTTCCCTATTTCTTTACCATGATCGCCATGGCCAACATCGGCGGTGCGATCTCCCCCATCTCCGATCCGACGACATATTATGAAGCAAAGACCGTTGGTCTCACATTTCTGGAAGTAGTAAAAAATTCCGGTGTCACCGTTCTTATTCTCTCTGTCGTTACGACGATCTATACGCAGCTCGTTTTTCGTCGTGAGCTAAAGCAGGTTAAGGTCTCCCCAAAGTCCGTAAGCGCGTTCAATCCTCGCTCTGCGATTCAAAATCGCACGATCCTCCATTACGGGATTCCGTTACTCATTATCACCATCCTCCTCATGGTGTTTAAAGAGCAGATCGCTCACCTCACCGGGGTGATGCTGGATAACGCGACCCTCATCGCTGGCGCCGCCTTTATTGCCATGTTGATCTTTAAGATAAACCCACATACGGCGCTGCAGGAGTATGTCGGCTGGGAGATCATCTTTTTCTTTCTTGGACTCTTTATCGTTATTGGGGCTCTCGAGTTTAACGGTGTCATCGGCATGCTCGGACAAGGCATCGTAAAGATCACGGGAGGAAACAGCAACCTCCTCCTTTTTGTCATGACACTCGGATCAGGACTTCTCTCTGTTTTTATCGACAACGTTCCCTATAACATCACCATGGTCGGGGCCATTCAAGCCATGGCCAAAACCGGAATCGTGGTCTATCCCCTCTGGTGGGCATTGAACCTTGGCACTTCCATCGGTGGCGCCGGCTCCATGATTGGTGCTGCCTGCAATGTGGTTGCTCTCGGACAGGCGGAAAAAATGAAGTTCCATACGAGTTTTATCAAATATTTGAGTTACGGCGTTCCACTCGTGATCGTAAACGGCCTCGTCGCTTACGGCGTTTTGTGGATGAAATTTGGATAAATTGAAAAGCCCCAGGGTCACTCTTGCGAGCAACCCCGGGGGCAGAAAGGTTTACGCGTCTTCGGCACCGTCATCGGTCTCGTGAGAGACCTCAGGTGCCGCCTCTGCGAAGGGCGACCAAGCGGCGATCCGCTCCACGGCCTTCGTCCCACCCTGCTCGAAAGCAGGGATGAACTCCAGCAGCTTCTCGGACCATCCGGCGAGGCACGCGACGCGCTTCTCATCCGCAGGGAACTGGGAGGTTCCGTTGCCGCTCAGGTCGATGGAGTACAGGTACGCGTCGGGGTTAACCGAGGACCGATACTGCCGCCACTCCCTTGCCAGCGAGGCCTCCCCCCACTGTGCCGTTGCATAGCACTCCATGTCCGAGAGCAGGATGATCCGATCCACTCGGGTCCGCGTCTCGTTCAGGTGCCTGATGCTCAGGTGCGCGTTGGTGCTGTAACCAACGTTCGTGTTTGCGAACCGTCGCATGTTCGTCAGGATCGAATCCTGTCGGACGACGGGCACCACAGCGTGCCCATCTCCGAAGACGCTACAAATCGCCTGCTCGCACATGGTGTGACCCATGGCTCCCAGGAGATTCGCCACATCCACGTACTGGACGGCTGACTTCTTAGACAGGGGCATCCGCATCGAACCAGAATTGTCCATGGTGATGAACGAGACCCCCTGCATGCGGGGCACGTTCGCCACAGACGCCTCCAGCGCGACGAGGACCGCCTCCATCACCTCGGCCTGCCGCGGGCTGTTACCCCCACGAGCCTCCACCGCCTTGTACGCGGAGAAGAACCTGTGCGGCAGCTGCTTGCTGCGCCGCACCTGCTCCTGGTTACGGAGCATGGCCACCACTCGGTCGAGTGCCTTGTCTGCGCCGACCTCAAGCAGGTTACCAAGATTCCTCATCCCCGCCATGAACGGCAGGTGCACGGAGTTCCACACCTCGGCCATGCGACCGAAGTGGGACAGCATGACCTCCCAGGTGGCGTGCGCCGCCTGCGCGAGAACACGTGCCTCAGCGTCGAGCTCCGTCTTGCAAAGGAGCTGAGCCTTGGCCGCCGTCATCGGCAGATACGTCACATCCACCTCCCCCTTTACGAGGTAGCGGAACATTGCGGACTGCTCCGCCGAGATCGGCTTGGGTCGCACGATCCGGAGCACGTCACGCAACGTCACCGACCCCTTCCGGTCGTACTTCGCGAACTGGTACTCGTCGAACTGCCCGAAGGCGTCGGCGATCCCGTTGCTCAGCGAATTCGGGAAGGCGTTGGCCCCGCCCTTCTGTCCGCGTGCGCCGATGTCGCCATGGCGCAGCTTCCAGTAGGCGACGACCTCCGTCAGCTCGTCGACGCGGCGCAGGATCTGGGGCGTCCAGCGGCGCACAAGCGGCTTGCAAGCCGGGATCGACGCGGCTTCCGCCAGCATCACGAGCGAGACGGTACGCAGGTTCATCACCTGACGCACGTACGCCGCGAGACGCAGGACGAACTCCGGGGCGACCGACCCCACCGCGTGGATGTCCGCGATGAGCTCCTTGTCGGCCTGCTCGGCCGACACGTAGAACTTGTCCTGGCGCACGAGCGCCGTGCACGCCCGGGTGTAAAGCCGGGTCATGGCGTCCATCACGAACGCGAGGCCACCCTCGTGGTTCGTGGTCGCGTCGCCACGGTTGGTGAGGGACTGCACGAGGGTCTGCGAGCGGTTGAACGTGGTCATGAAACACCTCCGAAAATCGGGGAACGGTTTGGAAGGCTTCTACGGAACAGCACCATGCTGCCCCGTACGGAATCTTATGATCCCTTTTCTTGTGGCCAAGGCTATCGATTCCCTGACGTATCACCCTCGATCTGTCATTTCGACGATCGATTCTGCCCTGTCATTTCGAACGAAGTCTGACGAAGAGAGAAATCTGGGCCATCGAGAAGGACCAGTTTTCTCCTCGATGACTCGTCGAAATGACACACCAAAGGTCAAAGATGGGAGTGGAGAATGTTTTTTGGCAAAAAGAAAAGAGAGACAATATCCCTCATCGAACCGCTCCATCATATAAGATGAAGCATTTTGACGAGGCCCCCTCACGAGAGCCGCGAGGGGAAAAAGACGAAAAATTGTTGAGGTTTCCGGGGAAGAATCGCTCCAAGCAACCGCTCATGGCCCTTGCAGGACCACTCGCATCGATCGCCAGAAGTGTTCGAAGTAGCTCGGGGCTACACCGCCGGAATCCTCATCGAATGACTCAAGGAACTTAAGTCGTTTGATAAGGGCCCGAGGGCCGTTAAAGAGAAAAGTGAGGATTTGGAACAAGAAAACTGCGGGGGAGAACAATCGACTACGGTGTCTGCAGCTGGCTACGCCGCGCATCGTCTTTCGACGCCGCATTTCGCAACCTGTTCGTTTTACGAAGTAACCGCCGTCTACACTGCCCCCGCAGTGGTTTTAGTTGAGGAACTCGGGGAAGAGCCGCTCAGAGCAACTGCCTTTCGGCAATCGATCAGAATGGTTCGAAGTAGCCCCAAGCTACACCGCCGAGCACCTCATCTCGTAACTGGATCGCGTTCAGTAGCGGGATGAAGTGCTCGCTGCCTCGTTCGTGTATCCAGTAAATCATGAGCCGAAATATCTGTCAAGCATGACTATACATAATAAAGTATTTTGGCTTTTTATAGCTAAACATATGGCTTATACCACAAAATACAGTAATCTATTAGTAAACAAACCTAGGGGGTTTCCGACGTCATTCTCGTAAAAATAAGGATTCCTCGCCGGAACCTCACCCGTCCCCCATCAATCGCTCTGCTTCCGTATGAAAGATTTCTTCTAACTTCTGCACCGACTCCGGTGTCTCCCCCTGCCTGTGAATCTTGGCAGAGATATCGAGCAGCAAGGAACCATAGAGACGATTGAAAAGCATGGGACGTACGTCACGAATATCTACCAAATCACCGAGATCCCCACTAATCATCCTCATCCACGTTTCTGTGATGTCTTCCACCGCTTTTGGAGTACGTCGATCAATGGGTAATGACATCCACTGGTGCCAAAGAGGAAAGATGACGTCATACCCGGGCTGACGCCAGGACCAAAGGTGATTAGCAAACACCACCCAAGACCCGTCCGGCAATACACGGACGTCAGAACCGGCGAGGTGGGCATGCTGAAAACGAAGCGGGTGATCCGTCAGCCTAGAGAGCATCGCCTCTCGAAGGTGTTCGGCGAAAGGCCAGACCTTCTGAAGAGACTCGGGATTCTTTTCTTGCGCCACTTTGCGCCAGGTAGCCGCCTGTTTTTCTGAAAATACCTTCGCTTCCCCCTGTGCATTTGGCCAAAAAGGCTCCTTCACTGCCAGACGAAGGCAACGATAGAAAACGCTAAACTTCTTGACCGCTTCTTGAGGCGACCCCGTTGGGTCAAACAGCACTTCACCTTCGACACGTTCATCAATAGAAAAGGCATAGCCCTTTTTCTCGTCAAAAGGATGTGTGAGGTATGTTTTTGGCGGACGGACCCGAGTGTCTTTCGCCTGACGACGAAACGCTTCGCGTATTAGTTCTTCATCTCGTTCAAGTTTGAGATTTTCAATGCGCAAAACCGCAAGGTGACCTTGGTATGAGCCAGTCAGACGGATGCGCCAAACCTTGTTTGGATCGTAGATCGTTCGTCGTTGTGCTTCGCCCCCATCTAAGACAAAGCCTGTTTCCGTGATGATTTCTTCAGCTATGCGCCGAAGATCCCATGTCAGGTCCTGGTGCTGCAAATATTTTGAAACAATTTGATTATCACTCATACGCCCCAGCCTACCATTTCCCTCTATTTTGGGTCATGTCCCAAAGTTTATTCATAATTGATTAGGGCTTTGTTGCATTAACATCCTCTAAAACAGTTTCTCAGAGCATCTGCCCTTGAGCGGTTTTCATTATTAAAAACACTCAGCTCTGTGAATGTTTTTAAATGGTAGAGCGTTTTGACTAGGCAGCCTTATCCATTGATTCAATCTGATCGTTATCGTGAGCCGCCTCTTCGGGAGGAGCGACATCCTGCCCAACCATTTTCTCCCCACTCATCCAACGGTTCTCATCAGGTGACAAACCTTCAACAAGGGACGGATCGACTGGATTCGCGGTTGGCTCACCAAAAAACTTACGTTCAGCCGGATTCGCACCCATGGTTGGTTCTGCGTATGACATATCTGTAGATCAAAGAATTATGTACGATCATATCAATTGTACCACTTCTTTCAGCATTTGCCACGCTCAGACGCCCTCATTGCCTCTCCGTCTTCCCTTCAGTATCCTGGTCGCAATATGAACGTAAAAATAGAGTCTTCCTGGAAGGAAAAGCTGCGACTGGAATTTGAAAAAACCTATTTCCAGGAACTCACGACGTTCGTGCGCGAAGAGTACAAAACGGCAACCGTCTATCCCCCTCCTACATTGATTTTTAACGCCTTCAACTCTTGTCCCTTCGATCAGGTTCGCGTGGTTCTCCTCGGACAAGATCCTTATCACGGCCCTGGTCAAGCGCACGGCCTCTGCTTCTCTGTTCAAGACGGCGTACGTCCCCCGCCATCCCTCCAGAACATCTTTAAAGAACTCCGTATTGATGTCGGCATCCCCATCCCCTCTTCCGGCAATCTCCAGAAATGGACAACTCAAGGCGTCTTTCTCCTGAACGCGACCTTGACGGTACGTGCCGGAAAACCCGGATCCCATCAACATCATGGTTGGGAAACGTTTACCGACACCGTTATTTCTCTTCTCTCCCATGGACGCGTTCATCTCGTCTTTCTTCTGTGGGGAGCCTATGCCCAACAAAAAACAGAGCTGATCGATGGGACAAAACATCTCATTCTCACAGCTCCGCATCCCTCACCATTCTCTGCTGATCGAGGATTTTTTGGTTGTAAACACTTTAGCAAAACCAATACCTACCTTAGCGAACATGGACTCCCAATCGTGCAATGGTGATCCCTGGCTTACGGGGTTGCTGGAGGGGTCTCGGTACGCACGATGAGAAGGTTCGTATTGTTTTTACGGGCGTCATGAGCGATATTGATCTGGAAACGAACCATTCCCTTTTCATAGATAAGAATAGTTGCCGAAGGATCACCGAACTCGCTCGTGCGCTGAAATCCACTCGCGACCATGGATCGCTCAACGCTCGCCTTGGCCGTCGTGACATCATCCGAAGTGACCTGACTCAGAGCATGCGTATGTTCCTCAGAACTAGACGTGACCAACTCCGTTGTTGCCCCAGGATAACGAGGAATATCTACAGGAAAATCAGCGGGGATGGTCACCTGCTCGCCAACAGCCAGGGCGGCACCCGTCGCACGGTCACGAACAGCAACATGGTTGTCATCTGAACGCACAGACACCCGATCCGTGCCACACCCGGATAAAAGGATTAAGGACGCTGCCGCAATCGTCATCACACGGACATGAAAGGAAAGAAAAGACATAGATGGTTTGGAGGATATCCTATTCCCCCATAGATGTCATCGTCCAAGTTGGGAAAAAACTTGATACTTTCAGAAAATTCCAAAAGGTGTACGATCTCAAAGGAAAAGCCTCACACGGAATGTGTGAGGCTAGATACCGTTAACACGGGTAGAAAGAACATGTGTGATGGCCTGCCGCCTCAAGCTCTTGTTTTCCCAAGGAACCCCTACCAGATGCTCCGGGAACACGATGGGAAACACTTCCTCGAGGTACCTGGAAAGCTTGTACCAAGAGTGATTAACACGGTCATGTTTGCACTGCGCATTGATCCAAGCGTGGATGGGGACGATCTGAACCTCAACGGCTCGCCCGCCGATCCGTGCCACGTACTTCATCGCCTCGTAGGACTTGCTCGACTGACGGTTACCAGGATCGAGCGGCGTTTTTGCCCCACGGAAACCGATGGACGATCCCTGATCGCACACCTGTCCTGGGCATGGCACCAGAATCCCTCGGATAAATCGGACAAACTCATCTAGGTCCTCCGCCTGCACCATGAAACGCATAGCAATGGCATCACCGATTCCCATCACATCCAGAAACCGGATGTCTTTCACGAGCGCCTTCAACACCACATGACGCTTAGGACGAATGCTGAAATAGCAGGAGATCGTTCGTCGATTCGGCAGATAGATCCGGTGCTGCTGCGTCTGAATGACGAAGGGATGCCCATACCCCAGTTTTTCAGAATGCCCAGGACGCACCACGTGCCATTCTCGACAGGCGTAGCGGCTAGCCGGATCCAGATCCGCGACCAATTCCATCGCCTCCCCCGGGTCACCTCCGAAGACTGATCGACCAATAAACGCTCCAAGATCCGTCGCTTCACGTCGCAACCGATCGTGCTCGTATCCTTCTTTACGTGATTCGAAGCAGAACTGCGCAAGCACAAGCTTGGTACGTGCATAGTGCCGAACCATCGGATCCATATCAAACCGTGCGAGATTGATGAGCGTGAGAAGGTCCGTTTCCGTGGTCACACTCGCCGGGCGGCTCAAACGCTCCTTCAATGGCAACATTTTTCGATGGACATGCACGGACGCCGGAAGGTACCCGAGGAGGTAGGCGTAGGTCGCCTCAACATCTCGACAGGACGCTGCCCAGCAACGCGTATCCTCCTCGAAGTCCGAAGGAACGCCGAGATACATCGGAACGGTGGTCCGATGAATGTCCGTCAACCGCCCCACAAAGAACCGATGAATGACGCGCAGGAGTGCATTGTGGATGGTCTCTGGGGCATACCCAGCCCGGGTGAACCCAAGGCACTGCTCATCAATATGACGACAGAGCAGACGCCAACGCCGTACCTCTCCATGCAACAGGGCATGTTCGTCGTTTGTGAAGCACTTGAACTGCTCCATAGTGAGCGTAGGCAACCCCGGGAACTGGCGCAGGACGCGCTTCAAGACATCCGATGTCTTCAACTGTCGAGAACGATCCAACGGCTTCATACAACCTCCTTGTAAGAACAGGTCTCCGATATAATATCGGAGTATTTTACTATGACAGAAAACGGGACTTTTGAAAAGGGTTGGGCTTTGTACGCGCCCACCTCGTCAGCCCATCTCCAGACATGCTAACCTCTCTGTCATGTTTAAACCCAAGCCCTGTGCTGATTGTGGCCCCCATCCCGTTCTCCATCGAGCAGAGTATGTCGGTACAATTATTTGGCTCTTCAACCGACTATTGAATGTTCCATCAGAAGCGATTTGGAGAGGGGTTGAGCGCATCATTGGAAAAAGGCGCGTGGACCAGATGTACCCAAGGATCTTGCAAGGCATGGAACGTATCGGCGTGGGAAAATTCTGCCGTGATGCCCATCCGCGTGAGTGTTCTCGGGCTCGTGCTTTGCGAGAAGAGGCCGCCCGTCGTGGGATTGATTTGTGTGAATTCCGCGTCTTTGGAAAAGACAGCAACTATTTTTTTGCGAAATGGCATGGCCAAACGATCAACTTTGAAGCTGTTCCTCGTCCCGCTGGATGTGAGGCAAAAGACTGGATGGATGAAAAAGATTTGATGCGTCAGGCTTTCTCAAAAGCTGGGATTCCGATTGCTCGTGGTGGGTTGTGTCTCCGCTGGAAAAAAGCCTTTGAGCTTTTTCACACGTTGGAAAAACCGTTCATCATCAAACCTCACGCCGGCTCACGCAGTAGACACACCACGATACACATCGATACCCCCGAACAATTACGCGTTGCCTTCCAGAAGGCTAAACGTCTGTCCCCTTGGATTATCATGGAGGAAGAGCTCGTTGGAAGCCTCTATCGTGGCACGGTGATCGGAGGCAAAGTGGCCGCTATTTTAAGACGAGATGCCCCACGCGTGATCGGGAATGGAAAAGACCCTTTACGAACCCTTGTTGAGCAAGAGAATACCCTACCAGAGCGGCACGGAGGTGTATTTGAACCGATACCCATGGATGCTGATGCTGAAACGGAGATCACACGCCAAGGGTTGACCTGGAATAGCGTTCCGGCTGACGGACAAATGGTGACCATGAACCCAAAATTTGGTCGCGGGCAGGGATCCTTAAACGAGGATGTCACCGATGGAGCGCACCCTGACAATGTCCAGCTCCTTGAGGATGCCGCCCGAGTGGTCGACGATCCTCTCATCGGGATGGATTTTATTATGCAGGATATCGGACGTTCATGGAGAGACCAAAAACGTTCCGGTATCATTGAATGTAATAGTGCTCCTTTTATTGATATTCATAAGTTTCCTTACAAAGGACAACCACGTAATACGGCCGGTGCCCTTTGGGATATCGTCTTCCCAGGATCAAAGGCATCCGCAAACAACACTTCGCGCTGATTATCCATATCCTCAACATGATTTATCTCATAGGAGGTCCTCCCCGATGTGGGAAAACGACCCTTGCAAAAATCCTCAGTCAACTCAATCGCTGCGGATGGATACCCGTTGATGGTTTGGAAGAAATCATCTATTCCCAAACTCCACGATCACTCGCAAAGAAACGTTTTCCCAAAAACGATCTCTGTAAACGTACCAACTGGGAAAACGACCCTCTCTATACTTCAACATCGATTCATACCATCGTTTCCGCTTACCGCAGACAAGGATATGCATCTCAAAAAACCATCACCACCTTCGTTCAGCACCTCATTCACGGCGGACATGATTTTATTCTAGAAGGTCATCAGATTCATCCAGCACTGGCATCACGTCTTACAAAGCAATTTCCAAAGGAGGTTAGAACCGTTTTTCTCTATAAAGAGAATGTTCTTCACATCCTCAAGGGATTCACCCATAAAACAAGTGCCTTTGATTGGGTAACAGAAAAAACATTGGATCCATCCGTACTCCCGCTCATCGCCACGATGCTGTCATGTTTCGGAAGATGGTTCCACAAAGAAGCTCTGCGCTATCATCTACCCGCTTATTGTGTAGAGACTCATTTTCAAAAAACCATCAGAGACATCGCCCGCATCATACACAGTACATCGTCTCAGAAAGTTCTTTCGAAGAAAGAACTCGGTAATGAAGCAAGACCGTCCCACGATCGTTGATCTTCTTCATATCCACCAGTATGAGTGGAAAGATTGAGAATGGCTTATAAGAGAATGCATTTTTCCCTTGACCAAAAACCATGGGTTCAATCGTGACAAAGAGCTCATGGAGCATCTGTCGCTGTAGAAAATAGCTGTATGTTCTGGTACCGCCGATGATGAGCACTCGCTGATACGCCGCGTGTTCCAACACCTTCTCAATATCCGTGCACAGGGGATCAAGATACATTACCCGTTCCGTCGAAATAAATTGCTCCAGATGTTGTGTAAAAACGTAAAGAGGCTTTGGAAATACAGGGACCTCAGCAAGATGCTCGTACGTCACTCGCCCAACAACCGCTGCATCATGACTTTGCATGAGTTCCTGAAAAAATACATGATCCTCCATGCTCCCCCAGCGCGAGAAATGTCCTTCATGATCAGTGATCCGCCCATCGATCGTACATGCAAATACAGCTGCGTAGGTGATACGAGGCCTAATCATAAAGAAAAATCTTGCCTGAGATGTGACGTCATGGCATCTGCACAGGCGAGAAAGACCGGCTCTCCCTTTACGCAGAATCCATGATCCGCTTTTGGAACAACATTAAGCGTCGCCTGTTGACAGAGATGAATCGCCCTCTCGCAATCAGAAACGGAACCGAGGTCATCTCCTCCTCCTTGCACCACATGTATCGGCATCACAATAGACGTGAGTAAATACCGATATTCTTCCAATACGTCAATAGGCTCAGCCATCTGATCGGAAAGCATTTCTAACCTTGGCGGATTGCCTAACGTCATCGGCCATCCGAGCACCGTGATAGACACGACTTGTGATATCACTGAACACTGACTAGCGGCATGAAGAGCTATGACTCCTCCCAATGATTTCCCGACAAGCGCAATACGGTCTGAAGTGAGTGTGCATGCATAGGAGATCACCCGCATCAATTGATCCTGTTCGCTACGCAAATCATGCGATGGCGATATTGTTTTATTTATATAATCAAAATGAAACGTCAGAACAGACGCATGAACCTCCGAAATCAGTTGTTCAATCATCGTCTGCATAAATGGGGTCTCATATCCTCTTGTTGCCCCATGAAGAAGAATGACCAAAGGACCCCCTCTCTCACTTTTTGGTAAAATGAGAGTGCATCCATGATCCATTTGCTGCTTGATCATAAAAGCACTTGTAACAAAACACTCCAGACCTGTAAAGAAAAGATGATGTCCGTAAACATCATCCAAGAAATCAGCTCAGCAGGTTCCGCACACGAGCTACCACCCCGTCTGCATCGAGCGCGTAGACGCGTCTCAATTGATCGAAGGTGCCTGTTGCCCCTTCTTCAAACCCCATCCCAGCAACACGGCAAGGCGCACGCGTCAGATCCCCCGTACAAATAATCCGAGCAACATTCTGCAGCAGGACGTCTGTGTTACCGTTATAAACCGTCAGCAACAGCTTTCCGGGCAGCAGGAGTTGACGCAGCACTTCATCAGACCGCTTGTGATCGACGAGATTGACCACTCTCACTCCGATGCCCTCCCGTTCCAGTTGTTGTCCAGCTTGGATCGCTGAACTCACGGGAAACCCGGAGGCGACGATCGTTATAGTGAGTTCCACCTGCGTAGACTCCCAAGCCACATAACTTGTCAGTGTTCGCTTCACCCCAGGCATCGGAGATACTTGGACCACTGAGCTATGGATCCGTAGATACACGATACCTCGACTCTCACCCACGGCCCAGTTGAAGCACCGGAACGTATCTTCTGCATCCCATGGTTCCAGGAAGGAGATACCCGGCATTGCAAGAACGGCTCCTGGTTGACCAGTACTTTGATGCGTCCGCCCATTCTGGGCATTGGTGAGACCAGCCGTATCTGCGATGATCGTGAAATGGCTCCCGCCTTGCACCGCAGCATTGATTTGATCAAACCAACGATAGGTGAACGCGTCAAAGCTATTGATGACGATGCGAGCGGTCGGATCGGAGCACGAAATGCCATGCGCGAACCCGATCGTGTGCTGTTCTCGAATTCCCATGTTGACGTACACACAGAACTCTCTCAATCTCAACTGCTGTACTTGGTCATAACGCGTCACGTCCGCCGTAAGGAAGTACGTACGACCAGCAGGCCATTCGGAAGTTCCATGAGCTTCGCGCAATTGCGCAAAATAGTCTTCCTGACAGAAATCCGGATGGTTCGGCGTTTTCTCCTTCGGAGCGAACGTGAGCCCTATGGACATAAATGTTTCCAAAGCGATATTCGTCGACAAGTCCTGGGTGTGTCGAACGCGCTCCTTCAGGGCCTGAAGAAACTCTTTCCGCTCCTCAAGCCACCGTTCCAATCGTTCGATACCCTTCTGTACGATCGTCGGAGGACACGTACTGATCGTGTGGTATCCACTAAAATGTTCCTCTGTGCCGTCGAGTCCATACCCCTTCACCGTATGAGCGATGATGACGATCGGCTTCTTGGTGCACTCACGCATTTCACGAGCTTTTTGATAGGCGTCGAGGATCTTCGTCGGATCATGACCTTCTGCCAACTCAACCACCTCCCAGCCGTAGCCGTACCATATTTCTGCAAGACTCGCTGAGTCCGTCTCGGTCAGCGGGTCAGACAGCTGTTTGCCGTTACAGTCGATGATGACCGTCAGGTTCTCAAGTCGTAGGTGCGCCGCATGACGGGCCGCTTCACTAACATTTCCCTCCTCTTCTTCCCCATCACCGAGAAACACATACGTCTGATACTCCTCACCGCGCTGTTTAGCGGCAAATGCAACTCCCGCCCCGTAGGACAACAACATACCCAACGAACCACTGGGCGTCAGATCAACGCCGGGCAGTTTTGTGTGATCCTCGTGTCCATGCAGGCGTGAACCGTATTGCCGATAGGTCCACAGCTCTTCCTCATCGACCCACCCCAAGAGCTGGAACAGCGGATAGCGGACCGGACCAAGATGTCCACGCACCAACACACGATCACGCAACGAGTGCGTGGGCCATCGAGGTGAATAGCGTAGGACACCCCCGAAATACAGCGTCATGAATAGCTCCACGGCTCCGCTCGAGCCACCGATGTGGCCACTGCGAGCACGCTGACAGATCTGAAAAACCCGAAGACGGATTACTGCACTCAAAACCATGAGATCGTCCGATGAGAATGCATACGGCGAAGCCAGAGACTTCACATCGCTTGACATGGTTCACCTCCAGAACTGACGGAATGAGAGCGTGTTGAGAAAACGGGTCGTCTGATCAACGCCGTCCGAACGACGTGCATATATAACCCCATGCCCGATGCGTCGAGGATGCTGATCAGCCTGACCGAGACGCCACGCTTCTCGCTGATGCATCGAGTGATCTCGATCGAGACCGACGGCGAACGTCCCCGATCCCAAGGAGCATTCCCGTCCCCAGAGATAGAAAAAGGCCGTATCGAAAACCGCTTTCGCCGTCGGATGCGTACTCTCATGAGCGACATATCTCTGAATCGTTTCCGTTGTTCTCTGAGCCAGATCTGAAGCCATGCCATCAGGAGGAAGATCCGTCAGAGATTCCTGATTCTTTCGAATCCATCGTTCCATCTCATCCCTTCCGGTAAGTCCGGTTCGCGTATGACGGAAAGAGAGCAGCCGATTAACCTCAGGCAAGGCATGTTTCAACGCCAATGCAGACAGAGAATCCGCCTGCGCAAAAGGGATACGAAAGTCCCTTGTACGCCAGTCAGTCCCATAGCGTTGACAGAGAAAAAGTTCAATCTCATCCAAAAATGGGTCGATCAATTGTAGGACAACAGGCATTGAGGTCGGATTCCTATTCGCCATGATGGCCCTGATTTGTCGTTCCTGTTGATCCAGTTCCAACAGCATATTCCCTACACGACCGTTTTCTACATAACGTACGAACAGTTCCGGGAAAATGGTATCAGCCGCCCAGGGACTCGGACCTTGCTGTCTCCAGGTTATCGATCGTGACGTTGCATGCGAGAGATGGGCGAGGATGCCCATCTCCAGATGGAGCGCCCTCCTTACCTGATCTTCTGGAAGAGATGCCGCCAGCCAGCTTCCTCCGGGAACAGAAGGTCCTCGATGGGAGCAGAGAAAACTCGTCAGATGCACGCTTTGCGTAGACGCAAGATCCACAGCAAAGTCCACCAGATCGCGCACGCTGTTCGAATCCTCTTTGTGGTCATCAGAGGAATGCATCCGAAATCCGACCAACAAATAGGCAAGAAAGGGAGCGACCTGGGACAGATCATCGATCGAACGCTTGTACTCATTGGAAGCACGGTACATGAATCGACGGATATTCTTCAGATCATGAATAGAGGCCTCGCATCCCGAGAGGGCGATGCATATGGCCTGAATAGTCGCCATCATCTGCGGTGTAGGTTCGAATCCAGACGGCACGAACCGAGAGGGTAGATCATGTTTGCGCCATAGCTCAACTTCACGCTCCCCCGCCACGCGTAGGACCTCATTGAGGGATACACGTAAACCATCCTTAAACAACGGAGCACGGCTCTTGGATCCAAGATGAAAGAACGTCATGTCATGCATACGTTCCCTCCTGTTGTGAATGAACAACCTGTTTCCAGGTCCAGTAAAAGCTAACCGCGCGACCAAACATCTGTCAAACCAAACATGGCATTCGTCAAACAAGACCACCGCAAAAATGCACACCCATGTCTCCGAACTGCACAATTGCCATTTATTCCCGTTGAACTGATAGCGAGTTATCTTCTGGTTCTTCGATAATCATTGGTCATGCAGTCTCCCTCGTCTGTCATCCCCGCGAAGGCGGGGATCCAGC
>CAYHOM010000009.1:0-21748 GCA_964358345.1 uncultured Gammaproteobacteria bacterium | reverse complement strand
TAGGTCAGAGGGAACCCACACGGGTCGCCCTCAAGCGCACGTTCACCGGGCACGGCCGTCAGCGGGCCGGTGGGAGGCATGACCGGTTCCCCGCAACCCGTCATGACGACGAGCACCGCGAGGAGACAACCCCACTTGAAACTCTTCATGGCTACCTCTTTTACCAGCATTCGCTGGCATCAAATGAACCAGGGGAGAACGATCAGCATGACCATTCTCTCGTACATTGGTCGCACCTAAGCGACCGCGGAGTGTAGCAGAAAATGGGCATTTTGTCAAAAACATCAGATCGTCAAAAAAATTGACACACAGGCAAGAATCCTCTACGTTCCAAACGTCATCTAATTTGCCAAGAGAAAAGGGTGAACTCCATGGCCAGTTGGCACCTCCTGTCGTCCATCTGTCTCACCTGTGGAACCCTGCACGCTCAAGGGACCTATCTCATCCTCTTTGACGCTGCAAATCCAGAAGGGTGGCGGCTTGGTCGATTTTGTTCCTATGCCTGCCTAGCAGAGTGCATGCACGACTGGGATCCTGATGACATTCCGGATGAAGTCGTCGCACAAGGCATCATGGAGGAAGGCGCCGACGAAGAGGCCTACCAAGAGATGATGGATGATTGTCCGGATCATGAAGACGACACCTCCGAGGGAACCCCAGAACCAACGGGCGTATCCTCCAGTTGGCGAGTCATCCATGCCAGTTTCTGGGTCAAGGCCAACTGAATTTCCTCCTTCATGCAACATCTCCCCATAGAGGAAGATGTTTTCTTTTTAGGGTAATGTGATTTGTACAGCCTCTGCCGTAGCGGCGGCAGTACCTTCTCCCATCGTAACCGCTGTTTTAATAAGACCCACATCGCGAACCCACCACTCGATCGTAACAATATCTCCTAACGCCCCACTCGCGTCCGGTAAACCCGCCAATCTTCCAAGGTCAATCGATGTATGCGTTTCCACTTTTAAGGCACTATACGTGCCCGCCGGCACCGTGACAGATTCTTCGGCAAGTGCTTTACGACGTACGGAGACCGTCCCTTCAATCGCACCCATGACGGAATCGCCGCCACTTACCGGACGCATGACGATATCAAACGATTGTGACCACTCAGAACCGACATGAAGGTCATGCGGCAAGTATATTCCCGTTGCATTCTTTGTTTGTGCTCGGAAGGTGCCTCGTCCACGTGCAGCACTCAAATCAACATAGGCCGTTGCTTCTATTCCCCTTGCCGTGCAGCGCAAATGCTGTGTCGAACTAACGGCATCTTCTTCGAACCGGAGAGCTAGATCAACGGAATCCACCGAACTTCCCGTAACAGACCAGGTATAGTGACTTGTGTGAGGAAGACGGTCAGGTCCGGAGTAAGTGTTCTGAAAACGCACCTGATAGCCAGGACGGAGTGGATAATACGGATGTTCACACGCACTCGATCCACGCGCGACAGGGGTCGGACGAGAAGAGCTATCAGACGTCGCTGGACGTGATGAGGTACACCCGGCACCCACAAGGACAAGGCACAGGAGGAGAAGAGGGACACGTGGAAAAACAGAAATCATATATCCCTAGAATACGCGTCACGAAAGCAGAGGGCAATGGATGAGCTGAACGAACGGGAAGGTCCTTGGTCTGTGGTATGCTGTTGGTTACCAGTCTATGTCTGCGGTCATCGACGTCCACGACCTATCAAAGATGTTTCAATTTCGCGTCAAACGTACGGATCAAGGAGCGTGGCGAAATTTTTTTCATCCTGCACGAAAAATCGTCACCGCCGTTGACACGATCAGTTTTCAAGTCGGGGCAGGAACAGCCCTCGCATTTATTGGACCAAACGGGGCAGGAAAATCAACTTGCATCAAGATGCTCACTGGCATCCTGTGCCCTTCAAGCGGCCATGTACGTGTTCTTGGGTACGATCCACAGTGCCAACGAAGAGCATTGAGCGCAGAGATTGGGACCGTATTCGGACAACGCTCTCAACTTATTTTTAATCTTCCCATAAGCGACTCTTTCCAACTTTTTGGACGGATCTACAAACTTTCTCCCTCACAGATCACACGCCGCCAAAAAGAGCTCTCCCGTCTGTTCGATTTGGAAGATTTTATCGATACGCCCGTACGGAAGCTCTCTTTGGGACAACGCATGCGCGCAGAAATTGCCGTCGCTTTGATTCATCGCCCTACGATGATCTTTCTCGATGAACCCACGATCGGTCTTGATGTCGTGGCAAAACGCGCCCTCCGCAACGTGCTGCATTCCCTGAATAAAGAGCAAGGGACAACCCTCTTTCTGACGTCACATGATACCGGCGACATCGAAGCTCTTTGTGAACGCACGATCGTCGTGAACCATGGCAAAATTATTCTGGATGCTGCAACAGAACGCCTCCGATATACCTATCTGACACGCAAACTCCTCCACGTAGATTTTCTCGTGGCCCCTAAAAAACTTTTCATCAAAGGAGTGAAATGCATAAAGCAAGAAGGAATGTCCATGGAGCTAGAGGTAAATACGCAGCTCCATCCTATGAACGACGTCATCAAAGAAATTCTCCTCCATCACGAAATTGAAGATCTCGAAGTCCATCAACCCTCTCTGGACGAGGTGATTGAAACGATCTATCAGAAACAGAGCTGAGTATGCTATCCCTTTACCGCTACCTCGTTCTGAGTTCCGCCAAAGACACCCTCACACAGCGATCGCACATCGTCATGAGGGCAATGATGTGGTTGGTGCGTATGGGGGTTTTGGTATTTTTGTATCGCGTTGCCTATCTCCATACCCAAGCTGATGGACTCCCCATTAATCTGTCATCCGCTTTATGGAGCATAGCGGGATACTTCGTTCTTTCTTCCCTATACCTACGCATCCTCTACCGCGATATCTCTGATGACATCCAGCAAGGTAGTATCGAACTTCATCTCAGCAAACCCTATAACTATCTTCTTCGCATGATGTGCGTTCGCCTAGGCCGAGGTCTCCCGGACCTGGGCCTTTCTCTTGTCGTCCTGATCCTGATCCTCAGCCTACTCGTCGGCTATCCTCAGGTAGCAATGACCGTTTTGTGGGCCCTCAAAACCACGTGCGTCTTTTTGCTCGGAATCCCCCTCTCCCTTCTCGTCTACGGTATGGTTGGATTAAGTGCGGCATGGATCGAAGATGCAACCCCTCTCTTTTGGATCATCGACAAGAGCGTCATGATCCTGGGTGGATCATACGTTCCTATCGCCCTCTTTCCTCACTCGGTCAGTTGGGTTGCCGCTCATAGCCCATTTGGGGCGATGATGTTTATCACCCATGTCTTCAACCAAGATTTTTCAGAACGTTGGGTGGCACTCGTCACAACACAAATCGCTTGGATAGCCATCCTCGTCTTTTTGAGTTGGTTCATGTACCGACGCCTCCAGCGACGACTACTCATCCATGGCGGTTAATATGTCCCCACTTTCTGAACTTCATTTAGCGGGCTACATCGTTGCAACACACCTGCGCAGTGCCATGGAGCTGCGCAGAGCCTTTGGCCTTCAGATCATTGGCATGATGGTGAATAACACCGCCTTCGTTGTCATCTGGCTCTTTTTCTTTCAGGTCTTTGGCACCATCTACGGCTGGTCTTCTCTCGAAACGATTGGCCTACAGGGGTTCGTTGCATTGGTTTATGGTCTTGCCTTTACCATTGGGAGCGGCGTCCTCCATCTTCCTAGCATCGTCGATAATGGGAGTTTTGACGCGTTACTCCTTTCACCACGCAATCTGTATCTCGGTGTCATAACGAGTAAATGCGGGGTCTCAAGCATTGGCGATATCTTTTTTGGGATCGTGCTTATTGTGACCTATCTCGTGATGGCTTCGGCTTCATGGCAACAGGTTTTACTTCTGATAACCCTGCTCCTTCCGGCCACGATGATCGTCCTGAATTGTGCCCTCATCACCTCTCTTCTTGCGTTCCTCCTGCCCAATAGCACCTCCATATCCAAATCCCTGTTTGATATCTTTTTCTCACCAAGCATGTATCCAAGCGGGCTCTTCCAAGGTGGGACGCGCTTCCTCTTTCTATTCGTCATCCCCTCGCTTGCCATCGCCGGCATTCCGATTGAAGTCGTCAGAGACGTAGATCTAAAAGGCTGGCTGATCGTATGGGGACTAGGAATCTTTTGGACCTGCCTCGGCATCAAACTTCTCACGCTGGCTGTCAAAAAGTACGAAAGTGGAAATCTTGTTGGGGCACGGACGAGCTGATCACTTCCGTGATTCCATCCCCATCGTCGCTTCTTCCCCATCCATTTTGACCGTTTCTTGCCACGTAACCCCCTCGACCGTATCGACCCATTCCAACGTATCCGCTTTCACATCCGCTTTGATTAATTCCATGGCAAGATCAACCGCTTCACGTACAGCCGTCGGAACGACACAGCGCAAGACGATCCGATCTCCCGGATGACACTTCGCTTTTTTACGAAGATTCATAACGTGTCGAGCAAATTCGCGTTGCAACCCCTTTTGTTTGAGGGCGGGGGTGATGTTCGTATCTAACGTGAGCGACCAATCCTCGGAGAGCTCTCCTTGATGCTCTAACATAATCTCTTCCACATTTAACTCATCCTGAATCAGATGCAACACTTCGCGTTGTTGCCCTAAACGTTGACGCATATCATCGCTCTTACAGGCTACACGGACACTCGCCAACGCCTGGCGAACCGGAATTTTAGCAGCCGTACGTGCTTCATGTCCGCGGGATACAAGGGCTCGTACCCAGGCCATATCCTGCATGAGACGATCGTCCAACAGACGCTCCTGAACCTTTGGCCAACTCTCCAAATGCACGGAGGCTTTCATCCCACCAAGATCCAAGTATATTTTCTCAGCCAAGAAGGGGGTGAAGGGAGCCATGACTTTTGTCAGCTCCATCAAGACTTCTTTAAGCGTGCGTAGCGCATCTAATTTTTCATACGCTTGATCCGATTTCATACGCTCACGTGAACGCCGGAGCCACCAGGTAGAAAGGTCGTCCACAAAGTCACGAATGGGCCTAGCGGCTCGGTCGATCTGATACGCCTCCATCTGCTCGGTAACCTCTTTTAGTAATGTGTGAAAACGTGAAAACAACCAACGATCCAAGACATGGGCACTCCGTGGCTTCGTGAGGGGAACCTCATCGGTAGCGTACGTCAGATAGAAGGTTTTAATATTCCAGAGTAAATTCAAAAATCCGCGCACCGTGATCTGCAGATCCTTTTCTGAAAAATGCAAGGCCTCTGCCGCCACAATGGGCGAGGTCATGAGGTAATAGCGTAAGGCATCCGCCCCATTCGTGGTAAGCACATCCCACGGATCAGGATAATTTTTTAGACTCTTCGACATTTTACGACCATCTTCGGCTAACACCATCCCCGTGACAATGACGTTCGTGAAGGCCGGTTTGTTGAAGAGCGCGGTCGCAAGCACATGAAGGGTATAGAACCAACCACGCGTCTGATCCTGCCCTTCCGCGATAAAATCCGCAGGAAAGTTCTGTTCAAACCATTTCTTTTTTTCAAACGGATAATGACAGGTTGCGACAGGCATACTCCCCGATTCAAACCAACAGTCAAACACTTCGGGAACACGTACCTGCGTTCCTCCGCATGTACAGGTCAAAACAATGCGATCAATGCCAGGACGATGAAGGTCAAGCTGGTCAGGCCAAGACGCAGGGGTCGCGCGTTGCTTAAGCTCTGCTAGAGATCCGATCACGGTCCGCTCGTCACAAGAGGTACACTCCCACACCGGGAGCGGCGACCCCCAATAACGGGTACGCGAAATATTCCAATCGGGAGCAGACTCCAGCCCTTTCCCAAACCGACCTTCCTTAAAGTTTTCTGGATGCCAGTGAATTTTCTGCGCCGTCTTAAGAAGTTTTGGACGCAGCATCGTTACATCCACAAACCAAGCCGGTTGTGCTTTGTATAAAAGCAGGGTGTTACATCTCCAGCAGATAGGGACACTGTGCGTGATCATCTCCTCTCGATAGAGGAGACCCGCCTTTGCCAATGCATCCATGATCGGGCGATTGGCTTCGTGACGACCAAGTCCAGCGACCGCACCCGTTTCTGGAGTCATCTTTCCTTCTTCATCAACCGTGACGAGAACCGGCAGCCCATACTCATGTGACATCTGCAGATCCTCCTCACCAAACGCCGGTGCTGTGTGGACAATGCCCGTCCCATCATCTGCCGAGACATGCGTACCGGCCACAACACGGAACCCATCTCCCTCGACAACCATCTCCGGATAAAGGGAATGGTATCGCTTACCAACAAGCTCACTCCCCTTCCAACGATCAATAATCTTAAAGGGAACTCCTGAGGAGGTCAAAGGATAATATTGCTTCAAGACATCCGCTTGACGTGATTCCGCAAAAATCAACGTTTCACCGGTTTCATCCACACGCACGGAGACATACATCAAATCCGGATGGACCGAGAGCCCTGTATTCCCTGGTAAACTCCAGGGCGTGGTCGTCCATGCTAAAAAAAAGGTTTTCTCTTCCCCTACGACAGGAAACTTCACCATGATGGCCGGATCTTGCGCATCTTGGTAGGAGTTGCCCATGGCAATCTCAAAATTTGACAACGGCGTTGAACAGCGCGGGCAGTACAAGGATACGCGCCTATTCTTGTAGATCAGCTTCTTTTTATAGAGTTCCGCAAACACCCACCAAACAGATTCAATATAGTCGTTGTCCAACGTTTTGTAGGAATGGTCAAAATCCACCCAACGCCCCAAACGCTCAACATACATCCCCCATTCTTTTGTGTAGGTGAACACCGATGCCCGGCAAGCCGCGTTAAATTTTTCGATCCCGTAGGCCTCGATATCTCGTTTAGAACCAAGCTTGAGATCTTTTTCAATCAAGTTCTCGATAGGCAAGCCATGACAATCCCATCCCCAGACACGTGGCACGCGATACCCCTGCATCGTCCAATAACGCGGTACGACATCTTTGAGGGTTGACTGCAAGAGATGGCCATAGTGGTGTAATCCCGTCGCAAAGGGTGGACCATCGTAAAAAATATATCCCCGCTTTTCCGATCGTTCTTCCAATGAACGTTCAAAGATGTGATGCTTTTTCCAATAGACGGCGATTTCCTGCTCCATAGCAGGAAAAAGCGAGGTTGGCTGTTCGGAGGAAGTGGGTTCTGGCATACTGGTCTTCTAAGGATGCTAGAAAGCATTAAAAAACACAAGCATATGACCATTTCTCTTGGTGCAGACCACGCGGGTTTTGCCTTAAAAGAAGATGTGCGTCGTTTTTTGGAGAAAAAAGGGGTCACCATTCACGACCATTCACCGACCCTCGTCCCAGGTGATGACTACCCAAGCGTAGCCCTGAAGGTGGCTAAAGCGGTACGGTCAGGCATACAGCAACGTGGAATTCTCATTTGTGGCACAGGCATTGGCATGAGCATAGCGGCTAATCGTTTGCATGGGGTACGAGCAGCGACGACGACAAGCGTGAAAGGTGCCAAGTTGAGTCGTGAACATAATGACGCGAACATTCTGGCACTTGGCAGCCGCCTCATTTCTCCGTTGTTGGCGAAGCGTATTGTCCAGGCATGGCTCTCCACACACGCTTCTCATGACCCACGTCATGAGCGACGCGTCAAAGCCCTTGATGCCGTATGAACGTGCATATCATCCCCACCATCCTGGTTCAGAGCGAGCAGGAAGCGAAAGAACGGCTCAGGGCATTAGGGAAAGCGGCGAGCTGGATTCAATGGGACATCCTGGACCATTCCCTCACATCCACTGCTTGCTGGTATGACGCAGACATCGTGAAGGCGTGGGAAATCCATCCATCCATCGAGTTACATCTCATGGTGAATGACCCGGAACCGATCATTCAAGCCTGGCGCAGGATGAAAAAAGTGAAGCGCGTCATTTGGCATGTCGAAGCACCTATCGATCACCAGCATCTCATCCGTCAATGTCGACGCTGGAAGCTAGAGGTCATGATCGCCATCTCGCCTCACACCCCCTTAGCTGCCCTCATTCCCTGGCTACGATCGATTGACGGTGTTCTGGTTCTTGGTGTCCTCCCATGAAAAAATGGCCGCCCGCTTCTTCCTGAAACGGTAGAAACCGTGAAGCAGCTCCATCTCCTCGCCCCAACCTTGTCGATTGGATTTGACGGAGGGATCAATGCCCGGAACATTATTCGGATGGCAAGGACAGGGGTCAAACGACTAAACATGGGAAGCGGGATTTTTGAGAACCCTTCCCCACGAGAAGCCCTCCAACGTTTTCAGCGACGTTTGCGATCGATACCTCGTACGAGGTCACAAAAACGTAAAATTGCGATACACTAAGACTATCCCACTTAGATTCATCACTCCTGTCATTCCCGCTCGTGCCATAGGCAGATCCGCCTCTGGCGGAGAAGGCGGGAATCCAGCCTATATATGAAATTTTCCCTCTTTTCCTATTTAAGCCTATTGCTCGTTGCTTTGCCGAACATTGTCCAGGCAGCCCCGTCGAGTGGCGACCTGATCAAAGCCTCAGGTGCCGCCGTATACTATTTTGGAGCGGATCAAAAGCGCTATGTCTTTCCGACGGAACGTATCTATACAAGCTGGTACACGGATTTCTCGACGGTACGTACCGTGAGCGACCAAGAACTCGCCAGCTATCCCCTTGGAGGAAACGTCACCTACCGTCCAGGGACGCGTTTAGTGAAAGTGACGACCGATCCCAAAGTATACGCCATCGGACGCAACGGCATCTTACGCTGGGTGCAGACGGAAGATATCGCGCGGCAACTCTTCGGCACACTCTGGGCACAACAGGTGGATGATCTTCCTGATGCTTTTTTTACGAATTACCACATCGATGCCGCCGTCACCTCTTCCGCGGACTATCTTCCTGCACAGGAACAGGATCGATCCCCTACCATCAACGCAGACAAGGGGTTGACGGCTCTGCCCATCCCTCCGTCATCGACAACGACCACAAGCTCGACCAGCCCCACGACTTCTTCACCAGCTGCTGTAACCGCTTATACCGGGACCGTCGTCATGACCACCTCAACTCCCCGTGCCGGAGACATCGTTGGTGTACAAGTCCAGGCCACTCCGTCCGCGGGACTCGATCATGTGCGCATCCTTTTTGATGGACTGACCCAAAAAACATGTGGCTACAACCCTTGCGCGACAGAAATCACGATTCCAAGTGCTGTAACAAAACCCGTCTACGAGGTGGTCGTAGAAATTCGCTGGATCACCGGTGAATTATTCCAAAGCACAAGCACCCTTACCATTGCTCGTGGCGGACCTTCCGGAATACGCCTCACGCTTCGTCCAGAGGTTAAACCACGCAGCCTTCGGGAAGTTATTGTCACCGTAGATACCAGTTTTTCGGCACGCAGTCTTGACATCTACCTTGACGGAAACAACGTCCGCGGATGTACAGACAGTCAGGACTGTCGTTATACCGAAATCGAAAATAGTGCGACGGGAACGGTCCATACCGTCTATGCCATTGCCACCGATCGCAATGGGTTCACACGCCGCAGTGGAACGGAATCCTTTCGTGTCGTTGACAACGACCGTCCCATTGTTCAAACCTCTGTAGGTAAGAGTTCTCTCCGCCCAGGAGAGACGATTGATGTGACCGTCACCGCATCCGACGAAGACGGGATCCAGGCCAGTGACATCTGGTTAGATGGTCAGCTTTTGAAACATTGTGCCGCTGTTTCCTGTACGCTGGTGGCAGGACCATGGGCCACAGCACGCAACCTGATCTTTGTCGGCATGGCCCAGGATATGCGTGGACTGGCAGGCAACTCCTCGTCCACGGTTGTCGCTGTCCAATAGACATCCTTGCATCCATTTATTCATTTCACCTTACCTTCTATGACGAGATATCTCCTTTCGTTAGGAGCTGTTTGTCAGCTCCTCGCCTTCTCCTTTGCCCCTCTGGCGGCGCACGCGGCTACCTACGGAGCCTTTAACTCGGGCGATCTGATCAAAGGATCGCTGAGCACGGTGTATTATTTTGCCGCGAACGGGAAACGGTTCGTTTTCCCGAACGAAAAAACCTACTTCACTTGGTACCCGGACTTTGCGGGCGTGAAGGTTATCACGGACGGGCAACTTTCTTCGATCCCCCTGGGGGGTAATGTGACGTATCGTCCTGGGTATAAGATGGTCAAAGTGACCACCGATCCAAAAGTGTACGTTGTGGAACAGGGAGGCATTCTTCGCCATGTCACCAACGAATCATTGGCCCTAACGCTCTATCCTATAAACTGGAATGATCAAATCGACGATCTTCCTGACGCCTTCTTTACGAACTATCGCGTGGGCACGCCCATTCAAACGGCGAGCGACTATCATCGCGCTAACGTCATGACACAAACGGTACGCATCAACCAGGACAAACAGTTTGATGAGACGAAGGCAAACATCACCGTTGGTACCGTGGACAATGGGTTTGTCCCAAACACCACCACCTTCAAACGTGGAACGGAGGTCACCTGGACCAACCGTGATGTGGTCGCCCATACCATCGTTGGATCCGGTTGGTCTTCCCCGATGCTGAACCCAGGAAACAGCTACATCCGTCGCTTCGATAACGCAGGATCGTATGATTATCGCTGTGGGATCCATCCAGTTATGCAAGGAACGATTAATGTGATAAACTAGGTTGGCAAAGTCCGTACACGAGAAAATACCCCCGTTATTCTGTTCACGAGGCAGAATGTATGGGGGTGTTTTATATGTGCTACACTACCTCCCGTTATGCGTCCCGTTTCTTCTCCTTCGTCTCTCAGCATCAAAGAACTTACGTTGAAGGCAAACGAGATCCGCGAAGATATCATCCAAGCCCTCGTCACGGCGAAAAGTGGACATTCCGCCGGCCCCCTCGGAATGGCGGATATTTTTACCGCTCTCTACTTTCAGGTATTGCATATCGACCCCAAGCAGCCCAGTTGGCCACTGCGTGATCGCGTCGTTCTTTCGAACGCCCACATTTGTCCCGTCTTATACGCCACTCTGGCACAACGCGGATTTTGCAAACGACAAGATTTTCTTCAGACGCTCCGTAAACTCGACTCCATGTTTCAGGGTCACTCGAATAATCACTACGGCATAGGTATTGAAACCTGTGGAGGACCGTTAGGCCAAGGGCTATCACAAGCCGTCGGTATGGCTTTAGCCGGACGTTTAGATCAAGCCACGTGGCGTGTCTATGCGCTTCTCTCAGATGGCGAGTTGGATGAAGGACAAACGTGGGAAGCGGTGATGATGGCCGGCAAGGAACGTTTGCGTAATTTGACGGCCATTGTGGACCGCAACAACATCCAAATCGATGGATACACGGAAAATATCATGCCCCTTGAACCCTTGACTGATAAATGGCGTGCGTTTAATTGGCACGTCATCGAAGTTGATGGACACAACATGCGGCACGTCATCGATGCGCTCAACGAAGCACAGACCATTTACGAAAAACCCACCGTCCTCATCGCTCACACCATTCCTGGCAAAGGGGTAAGTTTTATGGAAAATAAATTTGAGTGGCATGGCAAACCGCCAACGGATGCCGAGGCCAAAATTGCTTTACATGATCTGCGAACCTTAGGCGGACATATTCGTTCTGAGCATCAATAACCCTATGTTGAATCGTCGACTCTTTCTCAATCCCGCTCTTTTTGATGCGGCTATTGACCGTATCCCAACCCGCAATGGGTACGGTGATGGACTGGTTGAAGTTGGGGCCCTTGATCCGCGGGTGATGGTGCTGACCGGTGATTTGGCGGAATCGACGCGGGCGCATCTCTTTCAAAAAAAATTCCCTGAACGGTTCATCGAATGCGGGGTTGCTGAGCAAAATATGATGGGAGTTGCGACGGGCCTCGCTCTGTCGGGAAAAATTCCCTTCGTGAGTTCGTACGCGGTGTTTGTCCCTGGACGCTGCTGGGATCAGCTACGTGTGTCCGTATGCTACACAAACGCTAATGTGAAGGTGGCCGGCGCGCATGCTGGCATTTCCGTCGGACCCGATGGGGCAACCCATCAAGCTTTGGAAGATATTGCCATCACACGTGTTCTTCCCCATCTTACCGTCGTCGTCCCTTGCGACTACGAAGAGACAAAAAAAGCTACCATCGCTTTGGCAAAAAAAGTCGGCCCCGCCTATTTTCGCTTTACCCGAGAAAAGACGCCTGTCATCACAACCGCCAAGACGCCATTCGTGATCGGGAAATCCTTGGTCCTACGGAGCGGACAGGACGTGACCATCGCCAGTTGCGGACCTCTTCTCTATGAGGCACTTGTAGCAGCAGAACAGCTCGTCGAAAAAGGGATCGACGCCGAGGTAATCAACTGCCATACGTTAAAACCGTTTGACGAAAAGACCTTGGTCAAAAGTCTCAAGAAAACAGGCTGCTGTGTGACGGTAGAGGAACACCAGCTCACTGGTGGGTTATTTGGAGCCGTCAGTGAAACCTGTGCACGGCTCATCCCCGTCCCAGTGATGGGTATTGGGATGCTAGATCGATTTGGTGAATCCGGCGAACCTGATGAACTTCTCGAACGCTATGGCATGACAGCAAAAGACATCGAGGTAGCGGCAAAAAAAGTGCTGAAACGAAAAGGATAAAAAAGAATGGCGAATCGCCACCGAACAACACCATCAAACCGATTGACAAAACCTGTTTTTTTGTTATGGTGAAGAAGAAGGAGTGACCATGCGCAAGACGCGAATGCTCTTCTCGATCTTCATCCTGTGGTGCGCGTTTGTATCTGTGCCGACGCAGGCATTCGCTCAGCGCCGCGTGACGGCCGCGCAGCACTTCAGCCGTGGTGCCGAACACTTCAACCGAAACGAGTTCGGGGAAGCTGCGCAGGAGTTCCAGGCAGCCTACGACATGACGCGGAACCCCGCCCTCCTCTACAACCTCGGACGTGCCTTGGGGAATATTGACGGTCGGATCAACGACGCCCTCGAAGCCTATCGTCGGTTCCGAGCGGCAGGATGTCCCCAGGGGAACTGTACTGAGGTGGACCAGGCCATTCAGAACCTGGAATCCCGACTGCGCCCACCCCCTCTCCCAACGCACGTTCAAACGACGAATCCTCCAGTAGTCCCACCAGCGGTCATCACGCCAGAACCGATTGTGCCCATCAGGGTGGCCATGACCCCTCCTCCCTCACCGGTACGCGTACCCCCCTTTCAGCTCCCGCCGGTTCCGTCCATGAGCCCTGTTCATCGCTACGGACCCTGGGCCAGCATGGGGATCGGCCTTCTCCTCGGAGGGATCGGCCTTCAGCAGGGACTGGCGGCCGGAGACGATCGCACACTCGTGAACAATGCAGCGATCGGCAGCAACGCCTATACTCTCGAAGTTGAAGAGGCGCAGTTGCGCATGGACGGCGAATCCACTCGAGCAATCATCCTCGGTGCTGCCGGAGGGGCCGCTCTCCTCGGAGGGATCCTCTGGATGGTGTTCCGGCCACACGGACACAGGGAGGAGACCTCGCCACACGTCATCCAGCCGATCATCGCTTGGAACGAGGTAGGCCTCGGCGGCACCTTCTGACCCATCATCTTTGCCATCCCTTCATCTTCATGAGGGGATTTTCAATACCACACCACTTTTATTTGACGAAACAGCAAAAATATGGTATCCTTTTTAGTTAGTCGAAGGCTGTTTTAGACCAATTTTGGGCATGGTTTTAAGGATGATAGGACTTTCCCATTTGGATGAGATGCGCAGAGCTGGACTGAAGAAAAACCGCAGGCGTATGAGACATACGATGATCACCGCCCATGGCGGGACCCCGCACTATGCGGTGGGGATTTTTCTGAGGGAAGCTCAAGCAGGTCGCCAAACGGGGAAGTCCTGGTAGTTGTCCTTAAAATCATGCCCATAACGGGCAGTAGAGGAGGAAGAAATGGTTCGTTTTCTCGTTTGTTTTTTCCTCATCTCCCTCACCTTCGGGTGCAGCGGAGATGTGGACTCGTCGGCGATGCGCCCGGCGAACCCGGCCCCGGCGGCTGTCGCCGGTGATCGGGCCCAGCAATGGGACCCGTGCCGGTTCGACGGCGACGTCGGGCGTTCCTGCCAGAGCACCTGCCGCAACGGCGGCCAGGCGTTCGGCAGGTTCGAATGTGTCCTGGGGACCTGGCGGTGCCTGGTCCCCAGCAACGCGCGGTGCACGGACCCGTACCCCGTGCCGCCCCCGACGCCCCCGCAGATGAACCCGCCGCCGCGCCCGAGGGGCCACGTAAGAGTGACGTGCAGCGGCCCCAGCGGCTCGGAGGCCCTGACGAACTCCGCCAACTTCCGTGCAAGGAGCATGGGGATTGCTGCGGAGGGCCGAGAGATCCAACTGCGCCGGTTGCCCGCGCGCATCGGGTGGTCCTCGACGGGTCTCTCACGTCGTATCCGCGGCGAGGGTGGCACCGCGTACTTCTCAAACGTCCAGGTGACGGATGAGAGCACGCGGGTGGTCATGCCCACCACGCAGTTCGTCCCGAGTGCCGACCGTCAGAGCGGAACGGCACTCCTGCGAGGGTCGGTGACCATCGCGGCAGGCACGCGGCGCGTCCTCGGACTTGAGGTCGCCGTGGCCGCAAATGAGGAGCGCTGGCACGAGTTCACGAGCGGATACTTCGCGCTCGACCTCGGCGGCGAGAGTCCTCGCACCCTCTTCGGTGAGAACGACATGGTGTACACCGACACCATGGAGAGCGTCCCCGAGGCCGATATTTCTTTCGATGCCACCTGCTTCGAGGAGATGCGCGGGCATGAGTTCTTCATCCGCCCACGCTTCGCGGACCTCATCGCGGACCGCGGCCCCCTCACCGTCTCGTCGACGATCGTAGGCGGTGCCGGTGGCGTCGCCATGATCAGCATCGCGGTCGTGAACGACGGCCACGAGGAGGGCACAATGACCGGCTTCCTTCTGGACGTGAACGCCCGCGCGAACGCCTCGCTCGGAATCTATTTCCGACCGATGGCCACCCGTTGCGACCTGACGTCGGTTGACGGACGGAACCTCGGCTACGGGAACGTTCGGGATACGCAAGTCGAGTTCCCCAACGTGAGCGCGCGGGTGCCTGGCCGCTCCACCCAGCACTTTGTGGTCAGGTGCGACCTAGTCTTCCCGACCGAGCTCGCCCGCGCCATGAGTGCCGAGTGGTACGAGATCCGTGTCGGAGCCCTCCACGAGAGCTTCCGGATGCGCACCGACGGGGACGCGGGGCGGATCCAGGGGACGCTCGTCCTGGACCAGAACCGGCTCTCGAGCATGACGGACGTGGTGGCGATTACCCTCCGGCCGCTCGGTCGCCTCTGATCGAAGCTAAACTCAAACCTCCGGCCCTTCATAAGGCTGGAAGAAAGGCAGGTCTCTTCACCCCGTACGTCGAGAAAACACTCTCGTCGTACGGGGTGTTTCATTTTGGACCACTGATGAACCTCCGCTTCCGTCATCCCTGTGCAAACGGGGATCCAGTTCAAAAAATAAGAATGGGAATCTATATTACTGGAACTTCTACGCTTGATCCCAGATCAAGTCCGGAATGACAAGAAGAGGTGGGCATGTCACTTCGAACAAGTCCGGCTCCGCCGGACGAAGAGAGAAGTCTGGACCATACGATCAAGGACCAGATCTCTCCTCGCGAACTCGTTCGAGATGACACGGGACATGATCGCCCAGATCCTTCACTGCGTATAACTTCGTTCAGGATGACAAACAATGCACCGCCCCTGTGTCATCCTGAATGTAACGAAGTGGAATGAAGGATCTGGGCCCTCCTATTTCTTTCATGGGATGAGATCCTTCATTTCATTCCTTTCAGGCCTGTGGGCATCGAACACAGGATGACGGAAGGGAAGGACATGGTATACTTCTTCTATATGACCAAAGCAGAGATCATGAAAGAGATGCGTACTGCCATCAAAGAAGCGCAAGCGGCACTTCATGAGTATGAAGAGGCGGCCGAAGAATTGGAGAAGGTTTCACAGAGACAAAAGATAAGGAAACAAATAAAAAAATAAACGCTTTTTATGCGCCACGAAGGACCATCAACGCAGCCACAAGCACCTTCTCCTGAACGAGGGAGTGACAGAAAAGATGTATGGCAACAATACATCGATCTTTGCAAAGCTCTTAATAAAAAGATGGATGCTATTTTTAACAAAGCTGGCAGCCAATTACTAGGAACAGATCCAAACAAGATCGATGAACAGATCCATGCCAATACTCCATCGGAACAAGGCATGTCTCACTTTGGAAGATCGTTCGTCCCTGAACATGCCACGCCCGAAGATCAAGCGCGTGCGAAAGTAGCCGAAGCAAAATCTCGTTTAGGACAAGCCAATAACCGACTTCTAAAAATTCTGGCCATGACTGGTGAAGTTGCGTTGGGTTCAGGACTTACCTTACCAGCAGTGGAAAAGGCAGGGGAAGTACAAGGTGCCATCGATGCGACGAGCAATCAAGGTCGCCGTGGTTCTATCGGAAGATTTATTCGAGAAGCGACTGATACGGGTACAGTTGTACTGAATGAAGCGGCGCGTGATCTCGTACGTACACGCGAACGTATCGCACAAGGACGACAACAAGAAGACCGTGGGACCGCGCACTAAGCACGGACGACACCACAAGAAGCGTTTAACCATGCCGTGAAGATGCACCTTCACGAAATTGCCAAGGAGGTCGCCGATCAATGGTTCGCATCACCTCGTATCAAACAAGGTCATGGGGAACCAACGTACATCGAACAAATCATTAAAAACCATCCGTTATTTGAAATATTTCGTGATCAAGAGGTAAGCGTTAATCTCGAATTCATGCGGGAGATTATAAGTGAAGCCGAGCATATGGAGCCCGTATACATGAGACGAACTTTTGAACAAATGGCTCGAAATGCCTCCATGGATGATGTGCGTCGACTTCTTGAAGAAACAGGGTGGGATGAAAATACGAATCGAATGGCCATGGCAAGTGCTATGCTTGTTGAAACGGGAAGAACACGCCTTGGTCTTGAAGTTCTGAGACAGGCCATGCAGGAACTACGAATGGACGAACGCGGAAACGTGAAAGGACTCGAGGAGGAAGCACAGAGTGGACCAGAGGGTGAAGAAGAATACACGGTGAGAGAAGATCTCATTGAACACGTCTTCATCCCATTCTTAGAAGAGAACCCTACTCAAATAACACGTCATCTCCAACAACTTCGTTTGACGCCTCTTGAATGGGAGCTTCTAGGAGAGGCGTGTCAGGACATGTACGACAGAGCTGACAGAGATCTGGTGTTAGCGACCGATGCGATGGACGCTTCCGTTCCAAGGAATGTAACGCTTGGAATGCCTCGGGAAAGAGGTCAGTACCCCGCCCCCGCAAATCTAAATGCGGCATCTCAATGGCACAGTTATCAAGAGGCCTTAGCACGCCAGAAAAATCTTTCCGTGCTTCTTGCCCAAATCCAGCGCCTTTCCCACCACCGACACTGACATCAGATCATTCTCTGGTCTACCTTAGGCTTGATATTCATACCCTCTATCTGCTATCATCATTGATGCACGTTATGCGTACATCCACTCACTTTTTCTTTTCTTTTTTTACCATTTTCTTGATAATTTCCTTCCTGAACCCGCTCTCCCTGGTTGTACATGCTTCGACGACCGTTGATTTTGATGCTTCAAAGGCTTCACGCTGCGTCACTTCCGCCACCATCGCCACCAATAAACAGATGCTCGCCAAGATGGAAAAAGATATCGCTCCCTATAAACAAAAAGCGAAGGCTAGCCTAGCTATTCGTGCCTATCAAGAATCTCTTTCTCTCGCTTGGGAAGCGATGAAACAGCCGTACTGTGGATATGGGTCCCCTGGTGCCAGTTCTGCAAAAAAATCTTATCTAAAAACCACGACACGCGCTCGGAACACCTTTTTACAAACCATCCGAAACCTTGATACCTCAATCACTTCTGGTTCGGCGAAGATCACGCCCATCGGAACACTTCCTGTTACAAGTACGGCAGATGTACCTTCTATTTCGATAAAAACTGTTCCAACAACAAAAATAGTAAAACCGCTCTCCCCAACGACAAAACCGAGCAAGCGCATCACGATTCCAAGCGGACTCGTTCGTGGGATGCGCTCAGAGGATGTAACCGATCTTCAACGTCTTTTATTGAATCATTTTCATCAAGATATTTCCGACGCTACTCCCTATTTTGGAACCAAAACAGAAGTGCTCGTGATCCGTTTCCAGATCGAACAAGGAATTATTCCCTCTCGTTATTCCCCTGGCGCAGGACAGGTAGGACCAAAAACGGCTACCGCCCTCAATCAGTTGCCGTGATACAATCAATGCATGAGACGCTTTGCCATCGGGTTGGCGAGCCTCATGCTCGTGAACCTCTCCCCTGCGCCTGTTCTCGCGCAAAGTTTTTCAGATATCACCGCACGAACCTTTGAATACTCAGCTATCGGAGATCTTATCAAGAAAAAATGGATCTCTCCGCTTACAACAAGTACATTTGGGTATGGGGTGCCCATCCATCCAAATGATTGGTTACGACTTCTCATGTTTCTTCGCACCGATGATGCCTGTCCGGAACTTGGAATGACCCCTAACGCGTACTGGACACCCGAAAATATCCGCGCCTGTTTGTCCGGTTCGGGTGTACCGATCCCCTCGACGACGAATGGCACTATTCGTCGCGATCAGGCCATCCAGCAGCTTTTTGCCCTACGGCGACGCTCCTTCGCCTTTGAATACTTCGAAGAAAAGCCTCCGGGCTATATTGATCCGACTGATTTTGAAGACATTCCTCTTGGACAACGTGGGGCGATGATCGCCGCAGACCGACTCAAGCTCCTCTTCCGGACAAAAAATCATCTTCGACCAGACACTATGCTCTTGCGTGAAGATGCGGTGTTTGCCGTATGGCGGTTTCGTCAATGGGAGCGGAATGGCGGAATAGACAAGGCCATCGAAGAAAAGACCATCCTTAATAAACAGGCGACTCTTCAGCGGTGGCGTGATCTGGATACCGATGTATACGTCATCAAAGTAACAGGGGGTGGTGACACTGAGTTACGCCCCATCCTCCCTTCACGGTCATTCAACCCCGCCGCGGACGAAGCGAATGAGCACGTCCGTGACGAATATGTGTATGAACCCGTGTCGGCGTTGGCTAGCAGCTCCGGAGCCATCGCCGCGGTGAACGGTTCCTATTTTAATACTGCCTCCCCATGGGGAGCGTTAGAAGACGTAGTCATTATCGATGGCGTCACAAAACTAGATCGTCAAGATCGCAGCACTTTTTTCGTGTGTAAAGATGGACGCTTTTTTATCGGACGTCATACCACCGCCACTCTGTCGAAAGCGACGTGCCTCCCAAAACATGCCCTCGGAGCCGGACCGCTGTTCATCTCAGGCGGCGACATCCTCACACAGAGCACCCAAGAAGGGTTTGATGAATACACCAAGTGGGAGCGTCGCGTTGGAAAAAACGCGCGCACCGCCGTTGGCATCTCCACAGATCGCAAGACCGTTTACCTTATTGTGGTTGCAGGAAAATCGTATCCCGCTTTCGGGCGCGGCGGCTCGTCGCTCGGGGCATTCCTCCAGGAAAAGTACCCGGACATCCATGAAGGGATGATGCTTGATGGTGGCGGTTCCAGTACCTTGTATGCCCAAGGAAAGGTCCTGGTAGGGATGGGCATGAGCGGGAAGACAAAGGAACGTCCTGTCATTTCTGCCCTTGGTGTCTTTTCTAAAAAAACAGAGATGACCATGCGACGATCATTTCTCAAACAACAGAAACATCATTGGGATCCAACGATCATACGTATGAAAATTGAGAAACCCGCTAAACCCTTTGATCCAAAAATGACCGACGACTCCTTTACCATCTCAACGAGATGGGGAACCCATGAACGAGGATGGAAAATCCCTCTCGAACTCCACGTGTTCGACAAAAAGAGGGGTCGCGACACCGATATTATTCCCCTCCTTCGTTTTGTCCCAACCGCACAACGGCCTGATCTCAAAACTCTTGATGTCCTCGCCCTTCGTGCAAGCGGCGTTGTTTTGGGTGATGCAACGGATCGGGTCTGGTTCTACTATGCAAAAGATGAACAGCTATCTCCAGCCACCTTCAAAACCAGACCCCCGGCGAAAAAGTTAAAAAAGTAAAGCAACCACGTTATAAAGTATTTACCAACGTTTGCACGTTGTATATGTCTATACCAAAAAGATGGACCGGGTTTGTTGAAGCGGATGTATATCGATCGCATGATGAAGTCGCACGTATCTCTTCAAAATAAAGAGTTGCGCTGTCCATTGTGTAAGGAACTCCTGGGAACACGGATGATCTATCAAAAAGAACAGAGACTAGCCTATCGGCTATTTGCCGGATCCATTAAAAAGCAGATCATGAATTCGCAAAACATGTAGAAAAAACTGCTCCTTCACCCAAAGAACCGCTCCTTCAACCGTTCAGTAAGTGCCTGCATTTCTTTCTGTTCTTCTAAAAGAATTTTTCGATATTTCTCTGTATCCTTCCTGCTGACCCGCTGAGGAGTCTTGATGTTATTGTTCACCCAAAAATGTCCAGCTGGGCCAACAGGCTCGATCACGATCTTACGCTCATTCGGCACCTGACGATCTTTATAAAACGTTTCCAAAAGAATGCTCATCGTCACCTGCAACGCTTCGTTTCTTGCTCTCACTGAGAGGTACTCCTCCGTTTCTTGAACGAGATGCCCTTCGATATAATCCCAGTACGCTTTACGAGCCGCTTCATCCCTCATGAGGTTTGCGACATCCATCTGGAAGTCTGCGGCGATGCGTCGCTTGATCTCCGTATCACCCATAAATCTTTCTGCTGGTTCATCGAACCCGACGGCAACGAAGGGGCACAGTTTTATCTTCTTGCCAAAGCGATCTTCAAGGTGCCCTTCACACGATCCTCGTGTGGGAAACCCATTCACCATAAAAGCGACGACCGTTTCTTTGATGCCGGGATCCATCGGACGACCCAACCCATCAACAATGCGATCCAGTTGGACCAGCGTGTGATTCCAGAAAGCACGTTTTTCGGCATCATGTTCGAGAGGAGGGATTTCTTTCATAGTCTTAAAAGGAGACATGTCATCATCTCGTTTTCATCGTAGATAATCAAGCAGTTTTGAGGAGAAGAACCCCGATGATAACCAGCCTCGCAAACTTCAATAGCTCCACTCTAACACACCCGACGAAAGGGACAAAACTTTTGTGGCTTTTTGACTTTTCGATCAAACTATGTGAATCTATCGCACTCTTTACCAATCTACAAACGAAAAGAGACGAACGTACATTCATGGAGGTGGATCCAAAAGATCTAAACCCTCCACGTCCATAACAACTCCCTTCCCCGCATGCATCAGACCCTCCCTCTGATCCTGCGGGGATTTTCATTCCCGTTATGAAGTGGGAACCTATATTTATGAGGCAAATAAAGATAAAAAATTGACGAGATGAGGAAAATACTCTTTACTTGACTTCTTCCAGCCGGAATCACCTTCCAGTGGAAGAAGGAGGCGGTCATGAAGATTCGACTCGTTTCGTGGGACGGTTTTCTCAACGTCTGTGCGTTCGGCTTCAGGAACCTGCGCCAGATCGTCCTCGCTCTCCTCGTCTGCCTCGCCGTTGTAGGATCCACCCCACCTCATGAACAGTTTTTTAGAGGGACAACCATACTCGT
>CAYHOM010000008.1:19935-22111 GCA_964358345.1 uncultured Gammaproteobacteria bacterium | reverse complement strand
CCTGCAGGTGACGATGTCCGTCCCATCCGTGATCGCTTCACCGATCAGCGAAAGAACGTCATCATCACCCCCTTCCTCCATGGACAGCCGAACGTTGTCGTCCAGCTCCTCGCCGATATATTCGGCGAAGGGGAGGTCGACCAGTTGTGTGGTCTCTCTCCCGTCCCCTTCCACAAGAGTCAGCTCCATGAGACTGACTTCGTGGAATCCCCATGGGGGGCTTTTCATGGAAACCTCCAAAAGAGAAGAGGTACGCGGGATTGCGACCTCTCTCAGAGCCCAACGCCGTTAGGCGGACCATACGAGATCCGCGGGTGTTTTGAAAGGCAACGGCGTTAGGTTGCGAGAGATGTCACGATCCGTCGACAAAGTGTACAGGAACCATGAACGTTTTTGTAGAAAGGACTCGGCACCTTAGCAAAAAAGTCTTTTCTTGTCAATGGGAATAAACCTATAAAACAAGGGGAAAAGTGTACAATAGAAGAAACCAAAAAATCCCTATACAGGGTATTCTTTTGTCATTTCTACGACTTCTATCACATGTCATCCAGCCCCGTGTCATCTCGACCTCTTAATTCTCATCCCCACTTCTTTCCGTCATCCAAGACGTGATCAGGGATCCAGAGGAGCAAAGATTCTCATTCCTCTTTTTGATGCTGGATCCCAGCTTTCGCTGGGATGACACAGGGGGTTTAGGATGACAAAGAGAGGCTGAGGATGACGAAGGAGGAAGGATGACGGAGAGGGTAGGGAATGATCTCATCTCCTTGTGTCATCCTGAACGAAGTTTGTTTCCTTGTGTCATCCTGAGCATAGCGAAGGATCTTCGATCGGAAAGGAGATCCTTCGTTTCGTATGACTTCACTCAGGATGACACGTCGTTGAGGATGACAAGCTCTTGAAAGGTATTGCGACCTCAGTGCACAAGCATTTGCTTCTGCATCAGGGTCGCAACGGCACATGTAAAGACATGTGCCGGCGAGAGTTGTGTCCGAGGGGGCTAAGGCCTGCAACGCTGCTGCGTCGTGGCGACTTAGCCCAGTCTCGGGGGGAAGGAGCGATTCCCGGCGGGGTGGAGCCGGGGGGCGGGGCGTTACGCCGCCCGCGAGAAGGTCCGGGGCGCGGGCCGCCCGGCGCGCCTCGCCTCCAGGACCGCCGTCGCGTTGGCTTGCGCCTTCGCGAACGCCTCGCGCTTGGCGAGCTCCACGCGGGCCGCCTCGATCTCCTCCGGGTTGGAGTTGATCGACGCGGGGAAGGGCTTCGCGACGCGCCCCTCCGCCTCGTACGCCCGGTTCACGCGCTCCCAGCTCCCCCGGAGGGCCGCGATCTCCCGGATCCGGCGGCCGCTGGCGGCCCGGACGTGGAACCGGAGGTCGCCGTTGGAATAGGTGTCCAACGGCCTCTCCAGCTTCACGCCGAGCCGGGTGACGTCCGCCAGGAGGGCGGCCCGTTCCGGGCTGATCCGGGGGCCGGCCGGGGCCACCAGGGGCACGGGGGCCGCGGGCGTCGCGGGGGCGGGGGCCGCGACCTGGGCCGGTACGGTGGGGGCCACCACCGGCTCCAGGGCCTTGAGGGCCTGGGCGGGGGTGGGGACCCTCCCTCCCGCCGCCACGAGCGCGGCCTGGAGCACCGCATCGGAGCCGTAGGGGTCGAACTCGACCCCTTTCGCCAGGAGAGCGGCCGTCACGGCCTTCCGGACGGCCTTGAGACCGGCCTTCCGGACGCGGGCGGCGGCCACCCGGACCTCCTCGGCCTTGATGGCCCCGAGGATCGCGGTCTCCCGGGCCCGGAGGGCGCCCAAGAGATTCCGGCACGTGAGTGCCACGTGCTCGAAACGGATCGACGCGAAGCCCCCGTGGGCGACCGCGTCCATCCGGGCGACGGTGGCCATGGCGGGGGCCAACCTCTCGGTCGCCTTCGCGAGCCCGAGGGCCGCGAGGACGTCCGCGGGGGCCGGCACGCCCTCGAAGATGTCCGCCTCGGGGACCCCGGTGAGAGGGGCGCCGGTGGACGTCGAGGACATCTCGAGCAGACCGCGGAACGCCGCGATGAGCGCGATCACGTTCGCGAGGGCCGCGGCGGTGGCGGGCACGGGGGCCATGGCGGAGACGGTGGCGGTGGGGGCGACGGGGGTGTTCATTTTTGAGACTCCGTGTGGGGGGTGGGGTGGCCGAAT
>CAYHOM010000008.1:0-19925 GCA_964358345.1 uncultured Gammaproteobacteria bacterium | reverse complement strand
CCGTCGCCTGCGCGCGCCGGGGGGGGCCGAATTGTTCGGCCGTCATTGATTGTCGAAGGTTCGTAGAGGGCGGAATTGCTCCCTACGACGGTTTTGGAGGTAGTGGGCTGCGTTTCGTCCGAAGACGATGCAGCTTATGAACATCGTGTATGAAATGGTCCAGGAAAACCGGAGCATAACATCTCGATAGTTCACTGATGCGTCAGAGACGCATCAGGCTCTCTCCTCCAAAACGGTCGTGAGGAACTTCTTTTGAATCTAGGGTTGGTCTTCCCTATTCCATTCCCTCGAAGGAGGGAATCCAGCCCAGACGGGAAGGAGGATATAGGCTGGGCCCCCGCCTTCGCGGGGGTGGAAGGAAAGACGTGAGGTGTTTGGTGGATAAAGGTATCTGTAAATGAATATTTTATAGTTCTGTTCTCATGTTAAGTTGGCGGCAAGGCAGTCCTTGCGGATCTGCCATGCCTGCCGTAAGCGGGTCTAGCGGTTCCTCCCCGACCCGGTGGGGGTGAGAAGGACGAACGGGGGTGAGCGCCTTTCTACGCGTCGCGCCTTCGTCAGGAAGCTCTGAAACTGTTCGACGGTGGTGCCGTCGTTCAAGAGGGCGAGAGCCGCGCCCACCTTGAAAGGGTTGAAAGAAAGCGTGCCGGCTTGCACGCACCGCAGGTACCCTGCGGCTTCATTTTTTGTCAAACCTGGCATTTTTGCCTCGCCTGCGTGGGGGTTGTGCCATGCATGGCTCACGCGAGACGGATGCGGAGGTGATGAAACGAGGTGCAATCCCGAAGGATCGTCTCGTTTCGTGGAAACCTACTTTCAGAGGTGGCAGTCGAAACCGCCGAGTCTGATTTCCGTTCCCGCTTCTTAAGAGGTCCGTGTTTGGTTCCTAAGAAGAGTTCCTCCTCCACGTCTGTCTCGCTTGAGATAACTTGTCAGATTGAAGGCATCTATTTTCTTTTTCTCATCCCTGCATCGTGTCATCCTGAATGAAATGAAGGATCTCACCCTCGGATCGCCCAGATCCTTCGGTGCCCTCAGGATGACAAGGGGGTTGTAATGTACGACCTTGGGGCATAAACGGTTGTTTCTGCGTCAGGGTCGTAGCCAGTGATAGAGAGTCAGCTGGCACGAGTAAGTTTATTTAAGGAAGAGGCGTGGGGGCGGGTGGCTTAGGCGGCGAAGCACATCCGCCTGAGCCGCTCGGCCCAACCGACCTCTCTCGCCGTTCGGCCCAATCGCCGCAGAGTCGCGGCCTCCCTCTTCGCCGCCACCACACCGGGCGAGTCGGTGGTGGCCCTCGGGGCCGGGCGGGGCGTGGGGCGCCAACCCAGGCCCGCCTTCTGGTGGCGGGTGAGCTCCACCCGGGGCCGGCGGGGCACGGTGATCGGCGTGGCACTGGGGGCGTCCCAGTGGCGGACGACCACGTTGCCGTCGTCGTCCATCCAGGCGGAGGCGAAGGAGACGGGGGTGTAGGCGGGGGCGTTGTTCAATTCGAGATCCTTTGCAAGGGGGTTGGGGTCACGACTTGAGTTGCTGACAAGATGCCCACCGCTTTTAGCGGGGCCCCGCCAAAGGCGGTGGCAATGGGCACACTGCCGCATTTCAAATCAAAATATCATATCATGTTTTGGCGATAGTGTCAATGCTCACATGGCAGTATTATAGGCTAATCTAAAGCAATTTATGTAAAATAAGGCAAAAATGTAAAGAAAAGATGGACGGAAATAGAAATGTCATCCCCATTCCCTCCGTCATCCTCGTGAAAACGAGGATCCAGCGCAAACAGACAAGGAGACCCTTCCTTACTTTTTGAGGCTGGATCCCAGCTTTCGCTGGGATGACAAACAAAATACAGGGTGAATGTTAAATCGAACGGGTGTCGTCTCCATCACTCTACTCCGCTACCCCCTCCGTCATCCTCGTGAAAACGAGGATCCAGAATTACCAGTCCATGGATAGATCTCCCCATTCAGGATTATCCTTTTCGATCAGTTCAACCTTCCATTTCCTATTCCAGCCTTTTAGTTGTTTTTCCCTCGAAATAGTGCTATAAATCGAAGAACTGACTTCAAAATAGACAAGGGTATGGACGTGATATTTTTTTGTAAAACCATCGATCAAGTTGTTTTTGTGTTCAAACAAGCGCCTTTCCAGATCATTCGTTACCCCGATATACAGCGTGCCATTACGCTTGCTGGCAAGAATGTAGACGTAAAAGAATGTTAGGTTCATAAAAAATGGATTGTTTTGTTATTTTTTATGCTGGATCCTCGTTTTCACGAGGATGACAGGGATAAGGGATGACAGCGGATGGAGACGACGGAGTGCGCCTCAGGAATGATTTCATGCATCGGCTATTGTTGATGGAATATCCATTCCGTCATCCCAGGCGTAGACCTGGGATCCAGCTCAAGCAGATGAGGAAACCTCCTTATTCTTTGCTGGATCCTCGTTTTCACGAGGATGACGGAGGGGGGAGGATGACGAGGCGAGAGGGAAAGAGGATGACAGAACAGGATGACAGAACAGGATGAGGAGATGACGGGGAGGGCGATTGGATGACAAGTTTCAGGGAGATGACGGAGCATACCAAAGAACCTCCTATACACCCCGTTCCACAATCAGGTTGCCTTGTAAATAGACCTCCTTCTCCATCCCTGTGGATATCCTCTGTATAACCTAGGGATATCCTCTGTATTCCTTCTAAAACAAGGACGTTCTCCTCTTGACGATATACACAATCCATGATAGATTTCGCGTGGAAAACGGTGCTTTTTTCTCCATTCTCGAATGTTCCCCCTCGTGATCTAACCAATCATTCCTCTCAGGAAAACCTCTTGGGAGGTGTTTTGGTTCTGTCACCGTTTCTTTTATCTCACGTCAATAGGACCTCTGCGTTTGTCTTTTTCCCCTTGTCATCCTGCCTTCGAGGCCCTGATGGCCCTCAGGCCAGAAGGGAACGGAGTGAAGGATCTTCTTCCCATGAAGAAGTGTCATGGCTTATATCCTTCCCTTCGTCAGGTCATTAAGCCCTTCGGCCTAATTGCGCTCAAAGATGACATGGGTGCCGAGGGGACAGGACCCATAAACAAAAAAGACAAACACAGAGGTCCTACACAACTCAACCATCTTTCTGATGACTCGCGGTCACTGCCCCACCTCTGGCTGCCCGGTCCGCGTTCCCGGTCGGTCTCGTGAGCTTCACGAAAGATGCGTCCTCATGTTATCGCCATGACTGTGATGCCGTTTCGTCGTCAGACGCCCAAGGAGCGTGAACGACGCTATTTTACCGCCGCCCGTGATGCGATGGCTCTGCCGGATCTCATCGAGATCCAAAAGTCCTCGTATCGTTGGTTCCTGGAAGAAGGGATCCGTGAGTTGTTGAAGGAGATTTCGCCGATCAAAGATTTTATCGGCCGTGATTTGGAGCTCTACTTTGTAGACTACTTTTTCGATGAACCGAAGTTCGATGAAAAAACCTCCAAAGCAAAAAATATCAACTATGAAGCACCTTTGCGCGTAAAAACGCGTCTTGTCAACAAGCGTACGGAGACGGAGCGTGAGCAGGAGGTGTACCTGGGGGACATTCCGCTCATGACCGATCGTGGGACGTTCATTGTAAACGGCATTGAACGCGTGGCTGTGTCTCAGCTCGTGCGTTCAGCGGGTGCTTTTTTTGCGGCAGAATACATCCATGGTCGTCGCTACTATGGCGCCAAAATCATTCCCAACCGTGGTGCCTGGCTGGAATTTGAAACGGACAGCAACAATGTGGTCTGGGTCAAGATCGATCGCAAGCGCAAGGTGGCCGCTACCGCGCTCTTGCGTGCGTTTGGCATGGGATCAAACGAAGAGATCAAAGAGTTGTTTAAGGAGGTTGATATCCATCCTTTGAACCACTACATCGATGCCACGATCGCCAAAGATGCTTCCGAGAACGAAGACGAAGGGTACATCGAAGTATACAAACGCATCCGTCCGGGGGACTTGGCCACCACCGACAATGCCCGCTCGTTGATCCACTCCATGTTCTTCAACTTTGATCGCTATGACTTGGGGTCGGTCGGACGGTACAAATTCAACCAACGGTTTGGTTTGGATGCTTCGCATGGCTTTGTTTCCAAAGAAGAAAACCGTATTTTGACCAAAGAAGATTTGGTGTTGATTTTGCGTGAAGTGATTCGATTGAACATCAACCAAGAGGAACCAGATGACGTGGACCATTTGGGGAACCGTCGTGTGCGTGCCATTGGAGAATTGGTGCAGAGCCGTTTCCGTATTGGGCTCGCGCGTATGGAACGCATCGTGAAGGACCGTATGTCGACGATCGACATCACCGCCCTTACTCCAGCGCGTCTCATCAACGCGCGTCCGGTGATTGGTGCTGTGCGCGAATTCTTCATGAGCTCGCAGTTGTCGCAGTTCATGGATCAAACGAACCCCCTGTCTGAGCTGGAACACAAGCGTCGTTTGTCAGCCATGGGTCCGGGAGGGTTAACGCGTGAACGTGCCGGATTCGACGTGCGTGATGTGCATCGTACGCACTACGGTCGCATCTGTCCGATCGCCTCTCCGGAAGGTCCGAACATCGGTCTCGTTGGTCACTTGGCCTGCTATGCACGCATCAATGATTACGGATTTATCGAAGCTCCCTATCGCAAAGTAAAGAGCTGGGCAAAAAATGATGGCAAAGATGCGATGGGGGAAACGTTGCGTGCGGATGTGAACAGCGGCGAAGGAAAACTTGTCGCCAAAGTTGGCACCGAAATCGACAAAGGGTTAGCGGAAAAACTCCAGAAGGTGTCCATCGATGCGCTGCCCATCGTTCCACATGTCTTGAATGAGATCATCTACTTGAATGCCTTTACCGAAGAGCGTGGAACGACGGTGCCCGCGACGACGGCTATTGATCGCAACGGACGCTTTTTGACGGAGCGGGTGAGCGGTCGTCGGTACGGCGAACCAACCATTGTGGATGTTCATGAAGTGGATTACGTCGATGTTTCTTCCAAGCATATTTTGTCGATCGGGACCTCATTGATTCCCTTCGTCGAACACGATGACGGACATCGCGCCTTGATGGGAACGAACATGCAGCGTCAGGCCGTGCCGTGTATCAAGCCTGATGCCCCCATTGTGGGAACGGGTGTGGAGCGTCGCTCTGCTATCGACTCCGGCCACACGGTGATCGCTCCAGAAGACGGTGTCGTCGTGTCGTTGTCGGGGAAGCATATCGAATTTCAAACCAGTGAGGGTACTATGCGCCGGTATGATTTGTTGAAATTCCAACGCTCCAATGGATCGACCTGTTTGAACCAGCGTCCTGTCGTAAACAAAGGACAGAAGGTATATGCCGGGGAGGTACTGGTTGACGGGACATCTTGTCAGCATGGGGAGTTGGCTTTGGGACAAAATCTTTTGTGTGCCTTCTTGAGCTGGGATGGGTATAACTACGAAGATGCTATCATTTTAAGTGAACGGTTGGTCCACGCGGACCGCTTCACATCGATCCATATCGAACATCACACCATCGACGTGCGTGATACGAAGCTGGGTGTCGAAGTGGTGACCTCGGATATTCCCAACGTTTCTGAAGAAAAACTCCGCAACCTGGATGAGCAGGGGATTATCCGCATTGGTGCCGAAGTGAAGTCCGGTGATATTTTGGTAGGAAAGATCACCCCGAAGGGAGAAACGGATTTGTCCGCGGAAGAAAAACTGCTGCGCGCCATCTTCGGGGAGAAGGCCCGCGATGTACGTGATTCCTCGCTCTATCTTGAGCATGGTGAGAAAGGAAAAGTAGTGGACATTAAAATATTTTCCCGTGAAGCTGGCGATAAGTTGCAGCCGGGCGTCCTGCGTCAGATTGTCGTTTCTGTCGCTGACCTCCGCAAGGTCCAGGTGGGAGACAAGTTGGCTGGACGCCACGGAAACAAGGGTGTCATTTCCCGTATCGTGCCGGTCGAAGACATGCCGTTCTTAGAAGATGGCACCCCTGTAGATATCATCTTGTCGCCGCTGGGCGTCGTCAGCCGTATGAACTTGGGTCAGATTCTGGAAACGCATTTGGGGCTTGCAGCCAACGCCTTGGGCTATATGGTGGCTACCCCGGTGTTTGACGGCGTGCCCGAGCACACTATCCGCGAACAATTGCTCGCGGCCGGTTTTCCAGAAGATGGGAAGATCCCGATGTACGACGGCCGCAGTGGAGAAAAATATGACCACAGTCCTACGGTCGGGTACATCTATATGTTGAAGTTGAACCACATGGTGGAAGACAAGATTCATCAACGCTCCATCGGTCCGTACTCCCTCATTACCCAGCAGCCGTTGGGAGGAAAGGCACAGTTCGGTGGGCAGCGTTTTGGGGAAATGGAAGTGTGGGCACTCGAAGCATACGGTGCGGCCCATACGTTGCAAGAAATTTTGACCATCAAATCAGACGACGTCCCTGGACGTTCCAAGGCGTACGAATCGATCATCAAGGGCGAGCCTATTCGGAAGGTCAACGTGCCGGAATCGTTCAACGTGCTTGTGCGTGAATTGAAGGGATTGTGTTTGGACGTTGAACTCTTGAAGAACGGTCGCCGCATCGAAGAAGCCGCACCTCGTCCTGAACATCTGAAGCAAAAACCGGCATCGGCCCATGAATCGGATGAAGATTGGGGCCCTGCGCCAACGGACTTTTAACTCACCCTCCCTCATTACTTGCTATGACATTTTTCCAGTCGGAAAATATCAAGACCACAGACTTCGACGCCATGCGTCTGAAGTTGGCTTCGCCCGAGGCCATACGCGGATGGTCCTACGGGGAGGTGACAAAACCGGAGACGATCAATTACCGCACCCAAAAACCGGAGAAGAGTGGGCTCTTCGCCGAAGAGATTTTTGGTCCATCCAAAGATTGGGAATGTTACTGTGGCAAATATAAAAAGATTCGTTATAAAGGAATCATCTGTGACAAGTGCGGCGTGGAAGTCACGCACTCATTAGTCCGTCGTGAACGCATGGGACATATCGAACTCTGCGCTCCGGTTGCGCACATCTGGTTCTTGCGCAGCGTCCCTTCTAAAATCGGTACCGTGTTGGATTTGACCCTCCAGTCGATCGAAAAAGTGATCTATTTTACGGCGTTTATCATCACGGATGTCAATGAAGAGTTGCGTGCCCAAACGGTAGAGCAAGTACGTACGGAGTATAAGGGCAAACGCAAATCCATCGAGGCCGAATATGAACGCGACGTGCAACGTCTCCAAAAACAGGCTGCTGAAAAAGGCGCGGAGCAGGCTGTCGCCGGTAAAGAGCTGGATAAGGCTGAAGGGGTAAAGGAACGCAAGCTGAAGGAATTAGAAGGGGATTTCACCGTGGCAGAAAAAGAGTTGAAAGATTTGAAACCGATGAAGGTGATTTCGGAAACGGAATACCACGATCTATCCTTAAAATACGGTCATGTGTTTGAGGCACGCATCGGGGCGGAAGCTATTCATGATCTCCTTCGTCGCATCGACGTCTTGGCCACGATCAAACTGTTGAACGATGACCTGGTTGATGCCTCTGAGGCCAAACGTGATCGCCTCATGCGTCGGTTGAAGTTGCTGAAATCGCTGTCCATGACAAAGCTTGACCCAAGTTGGATGATTCTGAAGGCACTCCCCGTGATCCCTCCGGATTTGCGTCCGATGGTGGCCTTGGATGGAGGTCGTTTTGCCACCTCTGATCTGAACGATTTGTATCGCCGTGTCATCAACCGCAATAACCGCTTGAAGCGCTTGCTGGAACTCAATGCCCCGGAGGTGATCGTGCGTAACGAAAAACGCATGTTACAGGAAGCGGTGGATTCGCTGATCGACAACAGTGCCCGTCATTCCAAAACCGTCATCGCGGCGACAGGAAAAAAACGTCAACTGAAATCTTTGGCAGACTTTTTGAAAGGGAAGCAAGGGCGGTTCCGTCAGAACTTACTTGGAAAGCGCATCGACTACTCCGGACGGTCGGTGATCGTTGTCGGTCCTTCTTTGGAACTGAACCAGTGTGGTCTGCCCAAGACCATGGCCCTCGAGTTATTCAAACCATTCATCATTGGAGAGCTGATCAAGCGTGAGCTAGTTCACAATATCCGTTCAGCGAATCGCTACATCGAAGCGGATCATCCAGAGGTATGGGACATTTTGGAAGTCATTGCCGCCGATTCGGTGGTATTGCTAAACCGTGCACCGACCTTGCATCGTCTAGGGATCCAGGGGTTCCAACCCAAGCTGATTGAAGGAAAGGCCATTCAAATTCATCCCATGGTGTGTCCGGCTTTTAACGCGGACTTTGATGGAGACCAAATGGCCGTCCACATTCCGCTCACAGAAGAGGCGCGTTGGGAGGCGAAGAACCTGATGTTGTCGACAAAAAACCTTTTGAAACCAGCCACCGGTCAGCCGATCGCCCGGCCGGATAAAGACATTGCCTGGGGGTGTTATTACATGACCACTATGGTGGAGCCAGAAGATGGCAAGGTGAAGGTGTGTGCGACCCCTGACCAAGCCGTGTACCTGTTTCAAGCTGGCCAGTTAGGCATTCGTGAACGGGTCAAGACACGGCTGAAAGAAGGGGAGGGGCTCCTCGAAACCAACGTGGGACGTATCATCTTGAATCGCTTGTTTCCCAAAGAAATTGGATTTCGCAACGACGTTATTGGAACAAAGCAGTTGGGAGAAATCGTCCGCACCACGATCGAATTGCGTGGGTTCGAGCGTACCGCTCGTTTCTTGGACGAGGTAAAAACGATGGGGTTCTACTACATCACCCGATCCGGATTCAGCTATGGCATGGGAGACCTGCCCGTCGTGAATAAACAGGCGTTGCTCGAAGAAGGGTATGAAAAAACGCGAGAAATTGAAGAGCAGTATAAGGAAGGGTTGCTGACAAAGAAAGAACGATACAATCAAATTATTACGGCGTGGTCGAACATTAAAGATAGTATTCAGCGGGCCAGTAAGGACGCGCTGGATAAGGGGGGTACCGTGTTCTCCATGATCGATTCCGGTGCGCGTGGTTCTATCGGACAGCTTTCGCAGGTGGTGGGGATGAAAGGGATGGTGAGCAGTCCATCCGGGGAACTTATTGAGTTGCCGATCAAATCCTCCTTTCGTGAAGGGTTGGACGTGCTGGAGTACTTCATCGCTTCTCACGGAACGCGTAAAGGGTTAACGGACACCGCTTTGCGTACGGCGAACGCCGGATATCTTACGCGTCGTTTGGTCGATGTGGCCCAGGACGTGATTATCCACGTTGAAGACTGTGGAGATGCGGAAGGGGTGACACTAACGTCCGCAGAGTGTGAAGAGATCGGTGAACCGCTCATGACCCGACTCTTAGGACGCGTGTTGCTGAAAGACATCAAAGATGCCGAAACAAAGGAATCCTTGGTCAAAAAAGGAACGTTGTTGAATGAAGACCATATCCGTTTGCTGAGTAAGCATAAAGTTGAATCTGCGACGGTACGTTCGGTGTTGTCTTGCAAGATCAAACGCGGTCTGTGTCAGAAATGTTACGGATATGACTTGGCCTACAATGAGCTCGTGAAGCAAGGGACCGCAGTGGGGATCATTGCCGCCCAGTCCATCGGAGAACCGGGGACGCAGCTCACCATGCGTACCTTCCACATGGGAGGTGCTTCCGGATCGGACATCACGCAAGGTTTGCCGCGGGTTGAGGAGCTCTTTGAAGCCCGTAGTCCAAAACATCGCGCCATTTTGGCGGAAGCCTCGGGAGTCGTGAATATTGTGGAAAGTGGGGAGCGGGTGCTCCAGACCATCACAGGTCAGAAGCTGGTGGATACGGGTTCCGGAGACAAGGTGGTGCAGGTGACCTACACAGGTGTCCATGAACAGGTCCATGTCGCCACCAAAAAAGATGTTGTGAAGGTGAAGGATGGTCAGAAGGTAAAGGAGGGTGAACTCATGGTGATGCGTCACAACGGGGAAGAGGTCCTGGCCACCAACAAAGGCCACATCAAGGTGGAGAAGGATAAGGTGACGTTGGTGTACGAAGCTCCTTCTGCCGCCGAGCATGAGGTTCCAAGCGGTCTACGTGTCATTGTGAAAAATAATCAAGAGGTAACCGCTGGGGACATGCTGACGGAAGGACAGCTGGATCTTCAGGATCTGTTCCGCCTCAAGGGACATGACGCCGTGATGCGTTACTTGCTCAAAGAAGTGCTGTCGATCTACGCCTCCCAGGGTCAAAAGTTAAACGCTAAGCATATTGAGATTATCGTGCGTCAGATGTTCTCGCGCGTGTATGTCAGGGAGTCCGGCGATACGGATCTCTTGCCTGGACAGGTGGTCGAGAAAGCACGTTCAGAAGAAGAAATTGATCGGGCAGAAAAAAATAAGGGAAAATTGGCAGAAACAACGGCCCTCTTTATGGGGATTACGAAGGTGGCTCTCTCAACCGAATCGTTCTTGTCAGCGGCCTCTTTCCAAGAAACGGCTCGTGTTCTCATCAACGCTGCCGTTACGGGAAAGGTGGACCGTTTGGAAGGGTTGAAGGAAAATGTGATCATTGGTCGCCTCACCCCCGCGGGAACAGGTTTCGGCGTAGATCATTCCCTTGCCCCGGAAGATCGACCGCTGGACATGACAAAAGGATAAACACGGTCGCTATTTATCACAAAAATCCGCTCTGTCAAGCGGATTTTTGTATCTAATTGCCTTGACATTTTCAAAAAATCTGCCTAACGTTTCTGTAGCGCTTTCCTTGTGAAAGCGAAGATCTTTTGACCAAACGCATGGATCTCAGAAAGGAGACCATCCCATGGCTCGTTCGTTTCTTCTCCTCGTCGGGCTGCTTATCTTGTCGAGCTGCGCGGAGGTTGTGTTCTCTGGGAATGGGGTCACCCCTTGTGGGACGGACCTTCCTTGGGGGCGTTGTCCTCAGACCATGACCTGCTGTCGCGGCTTCTGCTACAGCGCGGAGTTCCTTCCGCGCTGCCTCATGGCAGATGCCATGGCGACCGACCATCTAGAAGATGGTTCCATGGATGAGATCGTAGACGCAACGTCACCCACGGATACGGGGGATGTCCCTGATATCATGGATGCTCTCCTGGACATCGTGGACGTTGGTGACGGGTCCCTTCCGAGAGATGGATCCGATGCTGACGAAATCAGGATGGATGTCGCTGACGCTGACGCACTCGTGACCGATGGCTCGGTTCCAGATGGTGACACCACGGTGGTTGCCATGGATATGTCAGACAGTGTCGGCATGATGGATGGGGCAGACGCCATCGGCGATCGAGAGACTCTCGACACGTCTCGCACAGACGTTCTCACAGATCGAGATGTCGCCACGGGAGACACCGTGGTCATCATGGATGTTCCCATGGATCGTTCTCAAGATGCTCCGGCGGACACGCTGCCGGACGTTGTGGATGTCACGCCTACCGATCGTCCGCCCGACATCGTCTGCATCATCGGTCAGATCGTCTGTGGTGACATCTGTGTCGATGCGCAAACGTCCATGACGAACTGTGGACGTTGCAATAATGTCTGCGCCGCTGGTTCGGCGGTCTGCGTGGCAGGAACCTGTGTCTCCCTCACGGGTCGTCTGACGCTTCGTGCCCGTCGAGCCGTGCTCTGGATGTCGGAGTTCATGACGAGCTTCTCTCTCGAGACCGTTCGGGAAGGGATGGACACTTCGAGAAACTTCGACACGGGTGAGCTGCGAGTCGCGGCGTATCGGTACATGGGTACGACGAGCCTCAGACTGGCCCGCACGGGGATCCGTTTCGACCGGATCGTGATCCCGCCGGGCACGCGAGTTCGGGGCATCTCTTTGCAGATACGCCCGATCTATATCGCAGATAACCCGCCGCAGCAGATGGTCCTTGTTCCCTTGCGGATTCCTACGACAAGCTGGGACAGTGGTCATTGGCGCCTGCGTTACTGGGGCGTCATGCCGGTGAGCGGTGGGGAGGACACTCCAACACTGTGGAGCATGGAAGTCTCCATCTCGAGCCTCATCGTTGGGAGAACGACGGTCATCCCCCTTACCGAATCGGCCCTCATGGAGCTTTCCAGTGCCGAGAATCCATCGGTGGGAATCATGGAGGTACATGATGCCTATGGTCGTGCTCTTGATCCACTCCCGTTGGACGGCACAAGGTTTGCCGGGATCGATCTCGACAATGACCTGTCGATGTTGCTCCTCCTCGTCGACTATAGTCCCTAACCTTCGTCCCCATCGTCACATCATAACGGTGGGGATGTTTCTTTAGAGTCATTGTTGCGTCTTTTCTTTCTCCTCATCGTTCGATAAGCTAGGGCTATTCTATGGCCAGGCATTCCAAATGGCACAAAGTCAAACAGTTTAAAGGGGCGATTGATGCCAAGCGTTCCGCCTCTTTTACCAAATTGGGTCGTGAGATAGCCGTGGCTGCCCGCGAGAAGGGAGCTGATCCAGAAGTCAATGCCCGATTGCGAGCGGCGATCCAGAAGGCTCGTGAAACATCGATGCCAAAAGAGAACATCGAACGTGCCATCCAAAAAGGGTCTGGGAGTGGAACGGAGGGGTTCATCGAAACCCTCACCTACGAAGCCTATGCCCCTGGAGGAACGGCTCTCGTGATCGAAGCCTTGACCGATAATCGTAACCGTACGGCAAACGATGTGAAGCATCTCCTCTCGAAAAATGGTGCCAGTTTAGCTATGACTGGTTCGGTCACGTATCTTTTCGACCGTGTGGGAGTCATTCGTATCCAGAAGGGGTTCCCCTCCGCTCAACGTGAAACCTGTGAGTTAGCGGTGATTGATGCTGGAGCTACACATATCATCGATGATGAGGGGGTGATAGAGCTACATACACACCCAAACGAACTGGGTTCGCTCGCCGTGGCCGTCGTCGCTTTGGGGTGCAAGACGGACACGGCCGAGTTCCAGTGGGTCCCGAAAGCACTGGTTGAAACCGATGAACATGTGGGAATGCAGGTGACGGAGCTGATTGAGCAATTGGAAGAGCACGACGATGTCAGCCGTGTCTTTTCCAACTTAGCGTAGGGGAAATCGTCTGCTATAGTAAACGAAAAGCAAGTTTTCATCTTTCATCCGCATTTTTTGTTTGTCATCCCCGTGAAAACGGGGATCCAGCTCAAACATATAAGGAAGGGCATCCAATTCTTTTTGCTGGATCCCAGATCAAGTCTGGGATGACAGAGAGGGTGAGAAGGGAGGAATGATGAAAAAAGAAAAAGAAGTATCTTGGGACAAGTTTAGAAGGGAATTTCAAATAACTCATTATAAGTTCATCGTCTACGTTCATGTCGGCCATGCCATTTCGTGTGTTGGGGATTGATCCCGGTTTTGATCGGACCGGCATTGGCGTCATTGATCAAATAGGCATGAAATCGGTATGGGTGCATCATGGGTGCATTCACACCGACGCGGGGTTGTCATTTTCCGCGCGTCTTCAAGGATTACGTGATGGTGTGCGTGACGCTCTCAGAGAGTTTCGACCACAAGCGGCGGTCGTAGAACATGTTTTTTTTCAAACTAATGCGAAAACGGCGATGCGAGTTGGGATGGCGCGTGGGGTCATTCTTCTCAGCATCATGGATGAAGGGGTTCCTTTGATCGAACTCACCCCCAATCAGGTCAAACAGGGGATGACGGGGTGGGGCGGAGCGGATAAAAAACAGATGCAAGCGATGGTCATGACTATGTTGCACTTGCGGGAAATCCCACGACCAGATGATGCGGCAGATGCTTTGGCCATGGCGATTGTGGGGGCCACACTCTATCCAAGCCTCCGTCAACGGTCTATCGTACCTTCCATATGATGTCCGATGCTGTCAAAAAATTTGCGGAACAACTTGCCTATCAACCGGTGATTGAACATGGGGAAAATATGGGTGACTATGATCACTATATCGTTGCTGGGTTGGGAGGCTCGCATCTTGCGGCTGACCTTGTGCGTATGTGGGACCCGATGATTTCGCTCACGGTTCACGCTGATTATGGACTCCCCACGATCCAGGATGCCGAACGTCCACGAACGTTGGTGATCGCCAGTTCCTATTCAGGCAATACGGAAGAAACCATGGACGCCTTTTATGAGGCGCAAAAGCAAAGTCTTGCAACAGCTTGTCTTGCGGTTGGGGGTAATTTATTGCGTATGGCAGAGAGCTATAAAAAACCGGTGCCGTTTATTCGTCTCCCAGATACCCATATTCAACCACGTTCAGCTCTTGGGTTCAGTGCCCTTGCCCTTCTCAAACTCATGAAGCGTGAAAGGATGATGAGGGATATTCAGGTCCTGGCAAACGACCTTAAACCGGAAGAGTACGCTTCTGCTGGGCAGGAGCTGGCGAGGTGGCTGACGGGACGGGTGCCCGTTGTCTACGCATCAAGTCGGAACGAACCTATCGCGTATAATTGGAAGATCAAGTTTAACGAAACCGGGAAAATCCCAGCATTCTTCAATGTCCTTCCTGAGCTCAATCATAATGAAATGACAGGATTTGATGTGAAAGATGCGAGCCGATCTCTGTCTCAACCCTTTGCTTTCGTCTTTTTGCATGATGACACAGATCACCCACGTATCCAAAAACGGATGCACGTGCTTGAGCAGCTCTATCATGATCGAGGATTACCCGTAGAAACGGTTGATATCAGTGACACGAACCGTTATCACGGCACCTTTGCAGCCCTCCTGCTTGCCGATTGGGCCGCCATCGCAATCGCGGAATCCTATGGTTTGGAGTCTGAGCAAGTGCCGATGGTGGAGGAGTTTAAGAAGATGATCTAAGCCGTTTTTCCCCTTGTGGGGTGGGGCTGTTTTTGCTATCATTTCCGCGGTACTTCTTGAATAAAGATTGGCTATTTTATGCAGATATTTTGGCACGGATTGACCTGCGTTCGTATAGAGGCCTCGCGGGGGGCGCATACGTCAACGCTTGTGACGGATCCCTACAGTTCAGATGTAGGACTACGGTTCCCTCGAACCTTGTCTCCGGACGTTGCGGTCCTCTCACATCAAGAGAAAAAGCATTTTCCCCTTGACCAATTTACCAAGGAACCTTTTTTGGTGTGCGACCCAGGGGAATATGAGGTGAGCGGGATGTTTGTGTTTGGGATGCCACTACGAGGCGAGGGGCAGGCCTGGCCATACCACATGGTGTATCGGTTTGAAGTGGAAGGCATGAGTGTGGGGTTCTTGGGCGGTCTACATCGTCCCTTGAACGATGACGAAAGCGGTCAGTTGGAAAACATTGATATTTTGCTATTACCCGTCGGTGGTGGCGATAAGATCAACGCAAAACAAGCGATCGAAACCATCAATGTGATTGAACCGAGGGTCGTGGTTCCGCTCTACCATCGGTTGGATGGATTGAAACGAGAACTTGGTACAGCCGATGCTTTTTGCAAAGAGATGGGAGTCTGCAAGCGCCAAGATGCGAACCGTTTAAAAATCAGCAAGAAAGATCTCCCTGCGGAAGATGTGCTCGTAACGGTTCTTGAGCGAGCTTAGGACATATCCTTTGCTTATGTCGAGAATGATCCGCCGTCCTCCACGAGCCAGTACACGCCGTCCCACCGGATCGGCGCGTGTGGCATCGTCATTTTTTTCTGAAGACCATGCTCCACTGGTTGCTCCGCAAGAAAAACACGCCCTCATTCGTGCTCACGCCGAAGCACGTGAACAGGCACGAACGCGTTGGGGGATCGGGTACTATATAGGGGTCGCTGCTTCCTGCCTTGTGGTTGTGTCTGGCTGGTGGTTTACCCTTGATCGTAATGTTCGTTCCAATATCAGTCCTGCGCGGGATCCGCTCGTGCAAATCATCGATGAAGGGATGGGAGATTTCCGCAAAAATACACAACAATCGTCATCTATGGGAGCGGTACAAGATAGCATGAACCAGTTACGTCAAGAATTTGAACGGGCCCGTACACAAGCCGTTGCCGAACAGGGCACGAGTACGCAGGCGGTCTCTCCTTCTGTACTGACCGTACCTACGAGCACAGATCCTCACTCATCCACGCGCCGTTGATACCCCCTCACCGTCTCCCTCTATGTCTGATCAACCACAGCTGTTGCCATCACTGATTGGCAAGGTCGAGCCTCGCCAGATTGTCGATGAAATTCAAGCCTCTTTTTTGGACTACGCCATGTCGGTGATTGTCCATCGTGCGTTACCGGATGCGCGTGATGGGTTAAAACCGGTCCACCGACGTATTTTGTATGCCATGTGGAAGGAAGGGCTGCGTGCCAATGCGAAGTTTCGAAAGTGTGCAAACGTCGTCGGAGATGTGCTGGGAAAGTATCATCCGCATGGTGACTCAGCCGTATATGAAGCCTTGGTGCGCATGGCTCAAGATTTTTCCTTACGTTATCCACTTATCCGTGGACAGGGAAACTTTGGTTCCATTGATGGCGACTCTGCCGCCGCGTATCGTTACACGGAGTCTAAACTGATGGCGATTGCGGAGGAGATGTTGTTTGATATTGAGAAAGACACCGTCAACTTCCGCCCCAATTACGACGGTTCACATCAGGAGCCGACGGTTCTTCCCTCTAAGCTCCCTAACTTGCTCTTAAACGGGACGATTGGGATTGCCGTCGGCATGGCCACCAACATCCCTCCGCACAATTTGGGAGAGCTGTGCGATGGGATTGCGGCACTTATTGAGAACCCTGACATATCTGTGGATGAGCTATTCCAGCATATTCCCGGTCCAGATTTTCCAACCGGTGGGATTATCTACGACAAAAATGAAATCAAGCAGGCCTATGCGACGGGAAAGAGCGGTATCGTCATGCGTGCCAAAACAGATATCGTGGAAGAAAAGGCAGGTACATTCCGTATCTTGGTATCCGAACTGCCCTATCAGGTCAACAAGGCCCTCCTCATCGAAAAGATTGCCGATCTTGTGACGGAAAAGCGCATTGAAGGGATCCGTGATCTGCGTGACGAATCAAATAAAGAGGGAATTCGCGTGGTCATTGAGCTCAAGAAAGACGCCTATCCGAAAAAGGTACTGAACCAGTTGTTTAAGATGACGCCGTTGCAGGAAACGTTTCATGTAAACGCCCTTTGTCTTGTCGATGGAGGGATCCAGCCACGCATCTTGTCGTTGAAGGGGCTCTTGGAAGAGTATCTGAGGCATCGTCAGGAGGTCGTGCGGCGTCGTACGCAATTTGATCTTGACCGCGCCAAAGAGCGGCTGCACATCTTGGAAGGGTTGCGTATCGCATTGCTCAAGATTGACGAGGTGATTGCGACCATCAAAAAATCAAAAGACAAGGATGAAGCACGGGGAAACTTGATGACGAAGTTTAGGCTCTCTGAGATCCAGGCCACGGCTATTTTGGAAATGCGTTTGCAGCAATTGGCGAACCTGGAGCGCATTCGTATCGAGCAGGAATATGAAGAGAAGTTGAAAATCATCGCTGAGCTGGAGGCCATCCTCAAGTCTGCCAAACGGATCCTTGGTTTAATCAAAACGGAGGTTCAGGAGCTGAAGGACAAGTATGGGGATGAGCGCCGGACCACCATCGTTCCTCATCCTGTCGGGGAGTTTTCTATGGAAGATCTGGTTCCTCAGGAGGAGACGATCGTCATGTTAACGGCAGATGGCTATATCAAACGCTTACCTCCCGACACCTTTCGGACCCAGGCCCGTGGCGGGAAGGGGGTCGTCGGTCTTTCCACAAAGGAAGAGGACATCGTAGAGCAGCTGTTCACGACGGACACCCATGCGGATATTATGTTTTTCACGACCCGCGGTCGGGTATTCCGTTTAAAAACTTATGAACTTCCTCAAGGGAGCCGCACAGCGAAGGGTCAGGCTATTGTGAATTTCTTACAACTAGCTCCGGGGGAAAAGGTGTCGGTGACTCTCCCGATCGACAACATGGATGGGGCGAAGCATTTGGTCATGGCGACAAGTAGAGGGACGATTAAAAAGTCGGAGCTGAATGAGTTTAATAATGTGCGTCGTAGCGGACTTATCGCGATCAATCTCCATGAAGGGGACGACTTGATTTGGGTGAAACCATCTACGGGCCACGATGACATTTCCCTCGTCACGCGGCAGGGACAATCCATCCGCTTTAGTGAAGCGCATGTGCGTTCTATGGGACGTGTTGCTGCTGGTGTGCGAGGGATCAAGCTGAAGAAGGATGACACCGTGATGGGGATGGATGTGATCAGTGCCAGTATGGCTAAAAAGGGATTACTTGAACTTTTTACCATCACCGAGAATGGTCTCGGCAAGCGCACCAACCTGAAAGAATACAAAATACAAGGCCGGGGAGGTTCGGGGATTCATACCGCCAAAGTGACCGCCAAGACCGGCGGGGTGGTCGGAGCCTACATCTCGAGCTCTGATGACGAACGGGATCTTATCCTCATCTCGAAAAAAGGGATTGTGATCCGTGTTCCGTTCAAGTCCGTTCCATCTTTGGGGCGTGACACGCAGGGAGTCCGCGTGATGCGGTTTAAAGAGGAGGGGGACCTGGTCAGCAGCGTGACGTTTGTTTAGGTCACTTTCTTCCGAAGGTTTCTCAATCGTTCAAAACGATTTTCAAGGTCTTCGATTTGGGCGAGGATCAGGCGTTGTTGACGCTTAAGACGCTGTGCCTGTTTTTCCAGATCATCCCAAGCTTGTTTTTCTGCAGAGGAAAGAGACATAATGGTTAAGAAGCATTCGCTTGTGCGCGTAGGAATCGATACCGTTCCTCGAGCCAGCGTTGTTGTCCGACGTGGTTATTTCGACGAAATGTGAGGTCCGCATAGGCTTGTTGATATGCGGTATAGACCGTCTGTCGTTGTTGAAAAAGGTGGGACTTGTTGCGCATCACATTCTGGTAGGCGGTGAGAGCTTGCCCGCGCAACTCCTGCAACCGTGGCCCGTGGACGAGAGAAGCATTTGGCTGAGACAGGGAATACCCCCAGGCATTGATCTGCTGTTCTTCTGCAAGGAGCTGTTTGTCCGCCACGTCCATCTGTTGGAGCTCTCGTTCGAGTCCAGACGTATACATCTCGGCGGTCTGAAGATGAGGGTACTCGGCTTGATGATGAAGCGATGCTTCTTGGTACTCCTCGTAAGGTCGAAAAGCAGCCATAAGACCGCTACGTTGCTCATCAAGTGCTTGAAAGCCAAGCCTATTTTCGTGAAGAACTTTGTTGAGCTGTACCCATTCTTTTTGGAGCTGCTGCATATCCATCCCATCCTGACCACTTTCCGCATAGATTTTTGCGGATAATTCGAGCATACGTTTGTTTAGGAGGGCAATTTGTTGTTCAGCATCCTGGATGGTCTGGAAAATTTCCGTGCCGTTTTTTGTGATCGTCTCAATTTTTTGAGCAAGGTTAGTGTAATGTGTGTCCATGCTTTTCTCTTTCCTGACTTCCGCTCGACCAGGCATGGAAGCACGTGGCACTTCTTGAACAAGTCTACCCATGATGAGTGCGTGCGCGATCAATTCGACCTCCTGGATGGCGGAGGGGGATAGGGACGTCAGATTTTCTTTGAGTTCGTTCACTCTTTTAAAATACCCCTCAGCGATCTTAAGCTCTTTTGCGTATTTCTTAAGTGAATCTTCATCCTGCACACTGATCATTCGATCAGGGTGAAGCTGGAACAGGAGCTGTTTCACAACCTTCTTCTTGTCTTCTGCCAGGGAAAGTTCTCTGAGCGATTTGAGAATATTTTGACCCTTTTCAGCGAAAGGGCTTTCTTGGCTATGGGGTTTCTCTTGCTTCGGTGGGCGTGAAGCTTCGGATGTCTGGTGTGTGCTTGTGGAGGATTCGTGCATAGATCTGAAATCAGTCTAGCAAACAGAATAGGGGAGATCTATACCATTAGGTTGCCACTCGCTCTACCCTTCCGTACACTGACATGGATTATGATTCGATCGCTCTGTGGGGT
>CAYHOM010000007.1:0-23911 GCA_964358345.1 uncultured Gammaproteobacteria bacterium | reverse complement strand
CCAAAGAGATTTGCGGTGGACCGCATGTCTCGCATACGAGCGAACTTGGTTCATTCACCATCCAAAAGGAAGAGGCCGTCTCCGCCGGTGTAAGACGGATCAAAGCAACGCTGAGGGTCGGCAGATCACCCATGGTATAATCTCCACCATGGAGGAGGATGACATAGACGAAAAAAGAAAAATTTCCTATCGACGGATTTTTGAGATGCTCCGCCCCGGTCTGCGTGAGCTCCGTTGGTATTTCGTTGTCTTTTTCTGTTTGGCCATGATCATGGCTATCGCCAATATCGCCGAACCTTTTATTTATGGCTCGATCATCGACCGTGTCATCCAGGGATTACAGGGGGCGCAATCAGCTTCTCAGGTATTTGCCGAGATAGCCCCCTTCTTACTGGCTTGGATAGGGGTTGTTTTTGTGAGCACGATCCTTAACGCGGCCTACTCGTTTTTGCGTTGGTATGTCGGTAATACGGGGGGAAACGCCTTTTCCCATGAACTTCTCCGGCGTCTCTTATTCCTTGACATGCGGCGTTTTCGTGATCAAAAAAGTGGAGAGATCGTTCGTCGTTTTAGTAATGCCTGGGACGCCTTTTTTAACCTGCATGAAATCCTCATGCGAGATTACCTCCCCGCCATCATGCTATTTGTGGTGGGCCTTGCGCTTGGGTGGCATCTCCATCCCACCCTGACGTTGGTTGCTCTTGTGCCCATTCCTTTGATTCTTGCCGTTGGTGTCTTCCAGGTACGGCGTACCGAGCCCAAGCAGCAAGCGGCCATCATGTTGTGGGACAAGGCGTGTGGACTTGCGGGTGATGCCTTCATGAACATTGCCACCGTTAAAGCATTTGTTGGGGAAACACGCATGGTTAAGCTCTATCATGCTTTGAGTAACCGAGCCATTCAATTTCAGCACCGGGTGAATCGACAGTGGGCTTTATCTGATGCTTTGTATGGTGGCCTATTTGTCTTTGGTCGATTAGCCGTCTTTTATGTCGGCGTTGCATTTATTCTGCGTGAGGAACTTACCATCGGAACCTTGATCATGTTCCTTGGATTGCTTTCGTTTCTCTTTGGGGCTGTCGAGCGTGTGACGGGTTCGTGGTTGGGTACGTCTCGTGAAATTGGTCGCCTGGACCGTGCAACGGACTTTTGGTTTGAGGTTCCGGAGATTCGAGATCCCGATGACCCTATCCACGTTCCTCGTCTTCGGGGATACCTGGAGTTTAAGAGGGTATCCTATGCTTATACCGAAGATGCCCAGGTTTTACATGATATTAATTTCACCATCCCGGCAGGAAAAACGGTGGCTTTGGTAGGGGAATCGGGGGCGGGAAAATCAACGTTGGCACAGCTGATGATGCGTTTTCAAGATCCGAGTAAGGGGTCTATCGCGATTGATGGACATGATCTCAGGCGGCTTCGCCTGAGGCAGTTGCGTCAACAGATCGGTTTTGTGATGCAAGAACATATCTTGTTTCATGACACCATTTTTAAGAACATCGCCTTTGGGAAACCGGGTGCATCACGCGCCGACGTGGTCGCGGCCGCCAAGCGTGCGCAGGCACATGGGTTTATCGGAAAACTTCCCAAGGGATATGATGCGATGGTGGGGGAGCGAGGCGTGAAACTTTCTGGAGGAGAAAAGCAGCGTATTGCCTTGGCCCGGGTGTTCTTGGCTAATCCCCCAATATTGGTCCTAGATGAAGCCACGAGTGCCCTGGATTCAAAAACGGAGCAGGAGTTACAGATAGCCCTTTCCGAGGCGATGAAAGACCGGACGACGTTGGTCATCGCTCACCGCCTGTCGACGATTATGCAAGCAGATCTGATTTTAGTGATGCATCAAGGGAAAATTGTGGATCGAGGGACACATGCCGATTTAATCCAACGACAGGGACCGTATCAGGAATTCTGGCAGATTCAGGCAGGGGGATATGTGTCGTTTTAGGTTTTCTGTTGACGAATACCTCTTCCATCCAGTAAAATGAACCAAAATTCATTTTTTCTCATTTTTTCTCGCATGATTACCGATATCTATGGTCGCGAGTGAACCCTCTTCCAACAAGGAATTCTTGGTGGTGAAGGGGACGATTCAAGAAAGCCTTCCTGGTGCGACCTTCCGCGTTAAACTCGAAAACAGTCAGAGTATTCTTAGTTATTTATCAGGAAAAATGAGGATGAATCGCATTCGTCTGACGCCGGGCGACGAGGTACAGGTGGAGATCACCCCCTACGATTTGACAAAAGGCCGCATTACCTATAGATTATAGCCCTCAAAACCCGCTCAGTTGACCCAATCTTATGAAGGTACGTTCATCCGTAAAATCCATGTGCCGTGACTGTCAGGTGCTTCGACGCAAAGGGCGGGTGGTTGTGATCTGTAAGAAAAATCCAAAACATAAACAACGCCAAGGTTAATCTTTATCTTTTTCTATGGCACGTATCGCCGGAGTAACCCTTCCCACCAACAAGCGCATCGATATCGCCCTCACCTATATTTATGGGATTGGGCTCGTGACCTCCCAGAAGATTTTGGCCTCAACAGGCGTTCCGTCAAGCGTGCGTGTCAAGGATTTATCCGAGGCCCAGGCAAATCAGCTCCGCGAAGTCGTGGAAAAACAGTACCGTGTTGAGGGCGAACTGAAACGGGAGGTATTAGGTAATATTAAGCGCCTAAAAGAAATTGGCTGCTATCGAGGTATGCGCCACATTCGTAACCTTCCTGTTCGCGGTCAACGAACCAAGACGAACTCTCGGACAGTACGCGGCAATGTTCGTCGTACAATGGGTTCTGGAAAACGTAAGCTTGAAAAGACCTAACCGTTGCCTGCTATGAGCGAAGATGCAAAGACACCAGCCGTGGTTGATCAGGTTGAAAAGCCGACCAGCCGTGCCGTAAAGGCTAAGCCCAAGAAAACCAAGAAAGTTCGCCAACAGGTGAGCCAGGGGAAAGTGTTTATCCAGTCTACCTATAACAACACGATTGTGAGCATCTGTGATCTTCATGGCAATGTCTTGTCTTGGTCGAGCGCAGGAGTGGTGGGATTCAAAGGTCCAAAGAAAGCAACCCCTTATGCCGCTTCCGTGATTGTGCGAGACGCCACGGAAAAGGCCAAAGACTTTGCGGTGAAAGATGTGTATGCCTTTGTCTCAGGTGTTGGTCAGGGTCGTGAAGGGGCTATTCGAGCCTTAAACGCGAATGGCCTCAATGTCCTGAGTATCAAGGATGTTACCCCTGTTCCCCACAATGGTTGCCGACCTCCTCGTCCGCGTCGTGTCTAATCCCTCTCCATTTGTTCACTCATTTTGCCGGCTGAACGGTCCATCTCTATGAGAATCAAAGTCACTGCAAAAATGTCCCGTCGTGAAGGGATCGCTCTCAGCGATCGTCCTTCGCATACACGTGCCATGGCTCGTCGTCCGTACGGTCCGGGTGTTCATGGGCCAACGTCTGGACGTGCACGCATCACGGATTACGGGAAACAGTTGCGTGAAAAGCAAAAGGCGAAACGAATCTACGGGTTAAATGAACGTCAGTTTCGCAATCTTTTTCAAGAAGCGGTTGCAAAACGAGGTAACTCCAGCGAGACCTTGATTCAATTTTTAGAACGTCGTTTAGATAACGTTGTTTTCCGAGCAGGATTTGTGAAAACGCGTGCAGCGGCCCGTCAGGCCGTTTCTCATGCCCATTTTCTCGTGAATGGAAAAAAGGTGAATATCCCTTCCTACCGCGTACGTCCTGGTGAAATTATTACGTTGCGAGAAAACAAGCGGGGTAAAGGCTTGTGGAAAGGGATAGAGGAGACTTTGTCGAAGCGTGAGAATCTGTCTTGGCTGGCGATGGAAGCAAAAGACTTCTCTGTAAAAGTCTCAGGTGATCCTTCCGGTACGGACTTGCAGCAGCCTTTTGATTCAACGCTGATTGTTGAATTCTACTCACGTCAATAAGTTAACCTGTTTGGGGTTTACCCACTTTATTTCTTTGTCCTATGGAGCCAATCTTACTCCCATCAAAAATCCGTTTTGTCCACGGAGAACGCCCGCATGAGGGTGTGTTGACGGTTGAGCCTTGTGCCCAGGGGTACGGCACTACGCTTGGGAATGCCTTGCGGCGGGTGCTGTTGTCGTCATTGTCCGGTGCCGCTGTTACCGCCGTGAAAATAAAAGGTGCGGAGCATGAATTCTCCACCATCTCTCATATCAAGGAAGATGCGCTGGAAATTATTTTGAACTTAAAGGGACTGCGATTGAAACTCTTTTCTGAAGAACCGGTAAAACTCAGTTTAAAGGTTAAGGGAGAGAAGGTGGTGACGGCCAAAGACTTTGCCGCCGATGCACAGGTTGAAATTGTGAATCCAGATCTTACCTTGGCTACCATCACGGATCCAGGTGCCACCTTCGAGATGGAGATCTGGGTCGGATTAGGACGAGGCTACCGGACCACCGAGCAACGTGCGAAGGAAAAACTTGAGCTTGGAACGATTGCGATCGACGCTCTCTATAGCCCGGTATTGAATGTGTCTTATAAAGTTGAAGCTACGCGTGTTGGCGAAAAAACAGACTTTGATAAACTGATTTTACGTGTGGAAACGGATGGAACGTTAGATCCATTGGACGCCGTCAACCAAGGGGTATCTATTTTGATGGATAACATTACGGTATTGAAGGATTTGACGTACACAGAAGAATCCTAGACTATTCACCCCCGCTATGCGACATCGACGAATTGGAAAGACTCTTGATCGAAGCTCCGACGCTCGGCGTGCGTTGTTGCGTGGTTTGGTGACGTCGGTGATTCTTTATGAACATGTCAACACTACTTTGGCGAAAGCTAAGGCGGTGAAGCCTTTAGTGGAAAAACTCATCACAAAAGGGAAGTCCAAAACGCTGGCGACACGACGTACGTTAATGAAGACACTCATGACAGAATCAGCTGTGAACAAAATCCTGGAAGAGATAGGTCCACGCTACGCATCTCGTCCTGGAGGTTACACGCGGATCATCAAATTAGGAGCGCGAAAAGGGGATGGGGCGGAGATTGCTCAGATTCAACTCGTGAAATAATGACTATGGCTTGGAAAAATAAACGCGGCATGCCCGCTATCAAACGAGAACAGGTTGAGATAGATGCCACAGGTAAAGCGGTGGGTCGTTTGGCGACACACATCGCCGCTCTCCTTATGGGGAAACATAAAGCCGCCTACGTTCCCCATGTTGATGCGGGTGCAGTCGTTGCTGTAAAAAATGCGGGAAAGCTTCTATTAACAGGAAAAAAGATGGAACAAAAGGTGCACTTTCGTTCATCCAATCGTCCAGGTGGGGTTAAGCGTATTCGTGTGGCCGATCTGTTCGTGACGGATCCGGGGGAGGTGTTAAAGCACGCCGTTCGTTATATGCTTCCAAAAAATCGCACCCAAGCTGAACGTATGAAACGCTTGATTATTGTCTCATGATTTATGGCAATCACCGAAACGACGAAAAAAAAGACCGCCGTACCACGCGCCCCACGGGTACGAAAACAAAAGGAATCAACAGAGGAAGTTCGTGTGGAGCAAGCGATGCCGGTTGTGGCCGTAGAGGTTCAAGCTCCAAAAAGTGGTTCCTATATCTCTGCCGTTGGACGGCGTAAAACGGCTTTAGCCCGTATCCGTTTGATAAAGACAGGCGATGGGAATATTGTCGTCAATGGAACTCCCGCCAAAACCTATTTTCCTACCTTTGAATTGACGAATATCATTACGTCACCGTTCAAAACAGTTGGTATGGAGAATGCGATGAATGTCACGGCCCTCGTTCAGGGAGGTGGTAACCACGCTCAGGCGGAGGCAGTCCGCCTGGGGATCGCTCGCGCTCTTATCGAACTGAATCCAACCTATCGGAAGACCCTGAAGAAACTGGGCTTTCTCACCCGCGATCCACGTGCGAAGGAACGCAAGAAGCCTGGTTTGAAACGTGCGCGTCGTGCTCCACAGTGGTCAAAGCGCTAGGACCAACGCTCCACAGTCCGTCGCTCGCAGCTCAGATTTCCAACCAAAACACTCTGGTCAAAAGCCAGGGAGTTTTCTAATGAACGTTTACTCCCTTCCTATCTTCCTATATAATATGTCGCATATGTACTATTTTGTAAAAAAAATCAGCTGCTTTATATTTTTTTGTGTTATTGGACTTAATTTGAGTGTTTCAAAAGCTCATGCCGACGCCGTAGCCCCTGTCATGTCAGATCATATCAACATCTTTCGTGCGGATGGGGTAGTTTCAAGCTTGATATATAACGGGGTCACTTATCGTTTTAGCGGGGTGTATAGAACGAATAAAGCGATCGCACCTACTTGTGTTTTGAACATATCTGGATCGACCATTCCTGCTACCACCAGTTTTATTCCAGATTCAACAGGTGGATACGGTGAAATAACCGTAAGTTATACGTTTTCCATCGCAACAGATCACCCGATCAGCTTTGTATGTACTGACGCAGATTACAACACAGCGAGTACACCCATTGAAACGCTGACGGTGATTCAGGATACGGCTCCACCGTTTGTTGGGGCATTATCTCCCATGACTGTGGCAGCAAGCCAGTCCGTGCAATTCCTGGTTGGAATATCAGATGTGAATGAAGTAACTGAATGCAGATTGTTTGTAGATAGGGTGTTACAGGGACGCATGAGTTTACAAAACGGAGTTGTAGGAGCACTTCGCATCACGAGCGGAGCAGCATCTTATAATCACACATTCTCTGCACCATCCAGTTATACGGTAGTTGAAATTGAATGCCAGGATGGCCGCGGAAATGTGTCTGAAAGGCAAGCGCGAGCATACACGGTTGAACCGCCGACTATTTCTATTGAAATTCCTTCCTTTAATCCGTCAGTGCTATCAGTGGCAAGTCCAGTCGTCATTTCTTCCACCTATGTTAATCCGGGATTGATTGATATCTCTGCCTGTGCTTTGATTTTCCGGGATCAAGCAACTGCACAAACAGTGCACGCAGATCTCATGACCTTGAGCGATGGGGGAAGGACCAGTCGTGATGGAGGTATGACCTATACGTATACGCCAAGTGTATCTGGGACTTATGATGTCTCTATTGAGTGCACGTTGTTTTCTCCTACACGGGTCGTTTCCCGAACATTAACCGCTGTACGAGTAAACGCAGCCGTTACGGCTGCTCCAGACACGGTCGCTCCTGTTGTCGGTAGCGTATCCCCACTTACGGCTAGTATCGGTACGTCCGTTAATATGCAGGCAACCTATAGCGATAATGTGGGAGTCAGCGGCTGTACCCTGTATATTGACAACGTATCTCAAGGTGATGGGACCTTAAATAGTACCGCGGTAACGAAGGGGCATATTTTCAGCACATCAGGCACGCACACGGCCAGATTCGCTTGTCGGGATGCAGCCGGCAATACAGGCAGTAGTGTTTTAGCAACCGTGAACGTCGCTGCATCTGTGACGTCTCCTTCAGTAGATACGGTTGCTCCAAGTACGGGCGCGCCTAGTCCCGTGACGGCTACTGTGGGTATCCCGATAACCTTGTCTGCGAGTTATAGCGATGCGGTTGGTGTTAACGCCTGTTCCTTGTATGTGGACGGAGCCTTGCTTGGCACAGGCACGCTCGGGAGTTCTCTTACCAGTGGATCCGTTAGTTATGCGTATACGTTTATGAGTGGTGGTGTACACACGGTCCGTTTTACTTGCACGGATGTAGCAGGTAATCGTGGTGAAGGCATCAGTGCTACAGTCAATGTGAGCGCGCCCGCGGCTTCTCCAGATGTGGCACGGCCGGTATTGGGGGCTTTTGGACCTATGCTGGCCACAATCGGCGTGTCCACTAATTATTCCATTGTCTACAATGACGCCGTTGGTGTCACGAGCTGTATTTTTTACGCGGACGGATTATTCATCGGCAACGCCGATCGTGTTGGACTCGTGAGTGGTTACGCTTCGCGAAACCATGTCTTTAACAGCAGTGGTGCCCATACCATGCACGTTGTCTGTTCAGATGGGGCGGGAAATCAAAGCGAAAGTCCTCGTTACACGGTTGTGGTCAATGCTCCCAGCGTGAGCTTGCCTCTATCAACACCGACGCCTGGGATAATCCCAGCACCTGTAGGTGGCCAAGCTACGGTTGGAAGCTTGATCAAGCTCGTTTGTCCGCCAATAGCCGTCTCCGCCGACCATCCATGCAAAGCTGTGTACTACTACGCGAGAGATGGGAAGCGTCACGCATTTCCGAATGAACGTGTGTATTTTACTTGGTATGTCGACTTTCGTGGGGTCACGGAAATTCCCGCAACTGCCCTTGCGGCTATTCCTCTTGGAAGGAATGTGACCTATCGTCCTGGCGTACGTCTGGTCAAGTTCCTTACCCTGAACCGCGTTTATGCCGTTGAGAAAGGCGGTGTTTTACGTTGGATTACCTCGGAGACGTTGGTACGCGCACTCTACGGATTAAACTGGAATAGAAACGTAGATGATATTGAGGATGTTTTTTACACGAACTATCAATTTGGTCAGGATATTACGTCAAATAGCCAATTTTCACCCTTAGCACAGACATCTGCGGTAACCATAGTCGACCAAAATTGGTGATAGGTACTATCTTGCTTAGTCCCCACAGAGGAGTCCTTGAGATGTATTTTGATGAAAGTATTTGATTCATCCATTCTGGTTACTGAGGGGAATTCGGCTCCATTGAATGTTTCATGATAGTTCGTTAAGCTGCGTGAAATAAATGACATATGAAAACTAATACCATTCCCCCTTCATGCGCGTTGTGCCAAAAAAATGAGTTCGCTTTCATTGCAGAAGAGGAAGTGAATGGAGAAAAGCTATGCATACAAAAATGTACATCGTGCGGTCTGCATATCGTGTGGCCTAGGCTCGAGAATCATCAAGAACCTTATTCGAAATTTACGGAAGAAACATTTGATAGAAAGTATGGGGCGATTTCGCGAGGTGAACGACTCCACGATCGTCACCAGAATTACTTGGAAGAAGTGGGTTTGGTGAGAAAGTATGCAGGAACCGGTTCACGCGTACTTGACGTTGGCTGCAACGCAGGTTGGTTGTTAGGTTATTTGAAAAATGCAGGATTTGCTATTGAGGGCGTTGAACCCAGTACATTTCTCGCGGGCGTTGCTCATCGTCGTACGGGTGCAACTATACATAATGGTTTTCTTCATGAAATAGCAGATAGGGACGGGACATTTGATTGCATCACTGCTACGGATGTGATCGAGCACATTCCCCCAGAAAGTATTAATCTGTTTATTTCCTCAATGCATCGTCTTTTGAAGCCCGGAGGTTACACAATTATTAAAACGCCAAATGTTCATTTTACGTATGCAAAACATAGGATTATCAATAAATTCCCTAAAAGTCTGCGCCGACATCTCTTAAAATCTCTGGATCTGTGGGATGCGAAAGAGCATGTCCTGCAATGGGATTCCATGACCTTGGCGGCCATGTTCAGGAAGCGTGGATTGGAACCCATAACGGTGTTTACGCCTATACCTGTTGAAACAAGAAACAGCCCCATGATCCCAATGATCATGCGTAAAATTCTTTACATGGCTTCAAAAGTTAAGAAGAACAATCAGCGTGTGCCGTGGTTTGCTCAAGATATTTGCTTGATTGCCCAACGAGGGAAATAATGGTTTCTAAAACCTTTTTTTGGTATCTAACGTTACGCCTTTCCCAAGGTTTCTTTTCCAGGCTGCCAGCTCGCGGGACAAAGTTCCCCAGTCTGGAGTGCTTTGAGGACGCGCAAACATTCATCTGTTGAACGTCCGACGCCCGTATCATGGTAGAGAGCGTAGCGAAGGATTCCATCGGGATCGATGATGAACGTTCCACGTAGCGTATGCCCCTTTTCTTCTAGGAGCACATTGTAGGCACGGCTCGTGTCATGGTTTAGGTCTGCCAAAAGAGGGAAGGTGAGTTTACCAAGGGATCCTTCACACCAGGCCTTATGTGAATGACAGGAGTCGATAGAGGCACCGAAGAGGACGGCGTTTAGCCCGTCAAAATCCACATGGTGGTTGGAGAATTCGGTGATTTCTGTTGGACAAATGAAGGTGAAGTCGAGGGGATAGAAAAAGAGAACAACCCACTTCCCGTGATAGTCTGCGAGGGTATAGTGCTTGAATGACCCATCCGGGGCGTACCCTTCAAGGGTAAAGAGGGGAGCGGGTTTTCCAATCCGAGCCGTAGAGGTTGGTTCCATAGGAGTTGTGAGAAGGTTTTAATGTTTTGCCTGCGTATAAAGGTCGTTGGCTTTATCCCAGTTGAGATTTTTCCACCAGTCGGCAATGTACGTTTTGCGATCCGCCCCATAGTCCATGAAGTAGGCATGTTCATAGACGTCCAGAACAAGAATGGGAAGACAGCCCCAAATACCACCTTGGCTATGCGTGTCACATGCGTAGACGCGTAACGCCTGTTCATGAAGGTCCCAGCATAAGACAACCCAGCCGCGTGCCGCCATTCCACAGGCGGAAAAGAACGTCACAAAATTTTCCAGGGATCCGTACGTAGCAGAAAGTACTTCCAAGAGGGCACCTCCCGACTGGCCGTTGCCGCCAAGGACATCGAAGTACCATTCATGAAGGTATACGCCGTTTACGGTAAATGCTTGTCCGGACAATAAGCCACGGAGTTCTGAGTACGTTTGGTTCGCAGTTGAGACATCGCCGCCATGAGAGAGCGCGTACAACTTTTCATCGGTCTCCTTTCTCTTGGTGACATATCCCGCGTACAGTTTATCGTGATGGATGGCGAGGGCTTTGTCTGAGGTTCCGGGCAGACTGGTAAAAGGAAGCGGTTTTGGTTCGTGGGACATAAAGTGGGGGTAAGATCTTCGCGATAAGGGAAGGGCTGCTTAAACGTACGGTTTCATGGCTTTTAAGATGTCGGCATTTTTTGGCATACCGTTTTTTATGTAACGGATCATCCCTTGTTTATCGATCCCAACGACCCGACGTCGGATTAACCGTACACCGAAGAGAGACCGGATGGCTCCATAGGCACGAGAAACATTCTTGGATCGGTCAACCAAAAGAGGCATGGGTAACGTGTGTTTTTTGACGAACTGTTGATGCGAGCCTGCTTCAGCGTGATTTATGCCTAGGACGGCAATCTGCATGTCTTTGAACTTTCCCCATTCATCGCGAAGTGAGCAGAGTTGAATCGTACAACCCGGCGTCAAATCCCCTGGGTAAAAGATGAGTACGACTCCCTGTTTTCCTTGGTATTCTTGAAGATTCACGAGCCGACCGCTCTGGTCTTTTAGATGGAAGGCAGGGGCTACATCACCTACATGAAGATCATGGCCATGCGTATGCATACGGGTCCCTTCAGTATAGGAGATGCGACTTGACTTGCCGATCTGCTATGTCAAGGGTTGCCCTACCGTCCCTCGACACAGTTTTGTCCTTTGAGCTACGCTACTTGGAGAACGGTGAAGGCGTTTACTCTTTTTCATTTTATCCTGATATGCAAACACGATTTTTCAGACAAGGAGCGGTTCAGCGGATTATCGGGATGGTGGGGGGTTTGGTCCTGTTGGGAGGAGGTTGTTATCCTCCATCATTGCCGGGATCCGGTCCTTCCCCCACGACAGGAGCAGGTGTTCCAAACGCGGAGACATCAAAGCTTCTTTTTGCTCCTGGTGATTCGTTTGAGATCAATCAAACATTTTTGGGAATTGGCGGGGTTGTCACTCAGCTATCTCGTCTGATGGACGGAACGCGGACCTTCACCATTACCAGCTTTATCCCTCAGGTAAGGGCAGATGGTTCTTTGGAGACCGTCGTAGAAAGGGAGACGGATGGCTCTCGTCGTGCACGTGCCGAGGCCGAGGCCATTCGTCTGCGCGCTTCCACGACAGGGACCCCTCGGGTGCTTCCTGAGCCGGTCATCGAACGGGTTGTGACGACAGGAACGATAACGGGGATCGACTTGAAAAGCTCTCACGAGCTGTATCCGCCTGCTTACTGGAAGACGGGTGAAAACGCTTTGGTATTAGAGAAATCAGCTCTTTGGTTGTCTCAGGATGCTTTCTTGGAACTTACGCGAACGCAAAAGACGGTTCTCGATTTTGGTTTCTTACAACAAGCAGCCACGCGGATGCTTGTAAACATTTCAGAATTACGTACGGCTTTGGCGAAGTTGCGTCAGGAGGCGACGAGCCAAGAAAAGACCAAAGATCCATTGCTCCTGGAAGTTGATCCTGACGTCACGTCTCACATGATCGTGGTGAATGGGAAGGAGATCCACGTTCCCGTCGTGAAAGCCCATAACTGGTTTGGAGAAGTTCTTGTCTTGAACAATCCACAAAACCCCCTTATTCTGAAACTGACCTTTAATCCTCTGACGGCGACGGCGGCAGAAATCATGGGAAAAGAGAAGGGGTTAAAAACCGTCTTTGGTTATGAAATTAAAAATCTTCATATGGCTGCTTACTAGGTGCTTTCCCTCGCTATGATTGAACCGAAACGAGATCCTGAACAGATTCATTGGTTTCTCACGCACGCCGTGGAGCACGTATACCCTTCACGTGATGTTTTGCGTGAGCGTCTGGTCCATGGGCCACCCCTTACGGTGTATTTAGGGATTGATCCCACAGCAGACTTCATCCATATGGGGCATGCCTTGATGCTAAAGAAGCTCGCCGAGCTTCAGCGCCTTGGGCACCATGTGGTGATGCTCATTGGGGACTTTACCGCCATGATTGGAGATCCTACGGACAAGACGGCGACGCGAACGAAGCTGACGCGTGAACAGGTGAAGGAAAATTGTCAGCGATATAAAGATCAGGCTTCGCGGATTTTATCGTTTGAAGGGGATAATCCTGCTGAGCTCAGATTTAATAGTGAATGGTTGAGTAAGATGTCGTTTGCTGACGTTGTGGAACTGGCGTCCCATTTTACCGTTCAACAGATGATGGAACGCGACATGTTTGAAAAACGGATGCAAGAGGGAAAGCCGATCCACCTCCATGAATTTTTGTATCCTCTTATGCAGGGATATGATTCTGTAGCCATGGATGTGGATTTGGAAGTGGGAGGAAATGACCAAACCTTTAACATGTTGGCTGGCCGTACGTTGATGCGCGAAATAAAGCAGAAGGAGAAGTTTGTCCTGACGGGGAGGCTGCTAGCGGATGCTTCGGGGAAAAAAATGGGTAAGACCGAGGGCAACGCCATTTCCCTTGTGGATTCTGCCACGGATATCTTCGGGAAGGTCATGAGTTGGACAGATGAGATGATCAAGCCTGGGTTTGAAATCTGTACGGATCTGACGGAAAAAGAAGTAAAAGAAATTGCAAGTCGTATGACATCAGGAGAAAATCCTATGACATTGAAAATGGAGTTGGCCGAGAAGATTGTCGCCTGGCTGAGCGGGGCACCGGCGGCTCAGGAAGCGCGAAAAAGTTTTGTGAAGGTTCATCAGATTGGGGAGAGACCAGAACAGATTCGTGAATACAAGGTGGGAAGACCCGAGATCTCCTTTGTGGATGCCCTGGTCGAAAGTGCACTACTAGATTCCAAGTCAGACGCACGCCGCCAGATCGAGCAGGGCGCCATCAAGGTCAACGATGTCGTAATGACGGATAGAAAAGGAGTGTTATCTGTCGACGTGCCAGGTGGCGTCGTCCTTCAAAAGGGGAAGCGGTTTTTTGTCCGATTGGTCGTATGAGTACCGCCTGGGCCTATTGGACGCAGGACATCGCGCGACGGCTGTCAGAGCAGTTGGGTGCCATTGTTACGCCGGAAGAATTGGTCGTTCCGCCCAATCTACAAATGGGAGATATGGCCTTTGGTTGTTTTCGTTTAGGGAAGGAGCGAAAGCAGAACCCAGCGGAACTTGCAAAAGACATAGCCGCACGCTTTTCTCGTACGACAACAGAGCTCACAGGCGTTGAAGCTATCGGCCCTTATGTGAACTTCACCCTGCGGATCAGTGACGCGGTGTCACGCATTGTCGCGGATGTCGAGCGGGACAAGGACGCCTATGGAAACGGTGAAGAGGGAGCTAGCCGCCAGCTTCTCCTCGAATACGCACAACCAAATACGCATAAGGAAGTCCATGTTGGGCATTTGCGTAACCTTGCGCTTGGCGTTTCTTTGGTCAGGATCTTGAGGGCGAACGGCTGGGTGGTCATTCCGGCAAGCTATCATGGTGATGTTGGCGCACATGTGGCGAAGTGTTTGTGGTTTCTGCTGCGTGCGCACAGCCTATCTGCTGACACGTTGACGATGCAGGCCGTCGATACATTGCTCGCGACCATTCCTCTCGCAGAAAAAACAGGAGAGTATCTTGGGAAGCTCTATACCGCATCGACCAACGCCCTTGAGGAGGATATCGATGCGAAGGAACGGATCTCAGAACTTCAGCGTCGTCTTGAGGCGCATGATCCTATTTTAGAAAAACTATGGCGCGAAACCTGTCGTTGGTCCTTTGAAGAAATGGATGTGATTTTTGATGATCTTGGGGTAAGCATCGAACGACGCTATCTTGAATCCGAGGTGGTCGATCGTGGCCAGGCCATGGTGAATGATCTTCTTGCTAAACACATCGCCAAAGAAAGTCAGGGGGCAATCGTTGTCGATTTGGAAGACAAAAAGTTGGGGATATTCTTAGTTCGAAAATCGGATGGGACATCCCTGTATGCGACAAAGGATCTGGCATTGGCTGAGTTGAAAGCTAAGGAATACCCTGATGCGCAGCGCAGTTTGATGCTGGTCGATAATCGTCAGGCATTTTATTTTCAACAACTGTTTGAAACGTTGCGTCGGATGCAATTTGAGCAAACCTTTGAGTTTGTCGGGTTTGATTTTGTGACCTTGAAATCTGGGGCGATGAGCAGTCGTGAGGGAAACGTTGTGACGTATCAATCTTTTCGTGCATCGGTGATGAGCTATGCACGTGAGGAGATTATGAAGCGTCATGCAGATTGGTCGGAAGGAAAGGTGAGCCATGTCGCCTGGGCGATTGCGCAAGGGGGGATGAAGTTTGGCATGTTGAAACAGGATAGTGATAAAGTATTCACCTTTGATCTTGAGCAGGCCTTGTCCTTTGATGGAGATACTGGTCCGTACTGCCAGTACGCGGCTACCCGTTTGTCGTCCATCCTAAAAAAAGTAGAAAGTGTGTCGACGGCGGTTTCCGCGTCGATGGTTTTTGACCATCCAAGTGAAAAGGCATTAGCACTCACGATCGGGGTGCTACCAGCTCGTATGCATCAAGCGGGAAAGGAGTTGCGTCCGTGCATGATTGCGCAGTGGTGCGTAGAGATGGCGCAACGTGTGCATGCCTTTTATCGTGATGTGCCTGTATTGGATGCCTCTCCCGACGTGCGGGCAGGGCGGATCCGACTTGTGCGAGCGGCACATGCGGCATTAGAAAAAGGGTTATGGTTGCTTGGCATCCCGCTTCCAGATGAAATGTAATCAGGATCTCTATCTTTGACCACTTGTTGCGCATTTTGTAGCCTAGGATCATATGTTCAGCACTTCAAAAGTGGGTGACCGCTCTTCTTCTTCCGAATCAGGACAGGCATCCTCTACGATCATCGCGCGTGGAGTGAAGGTAGAAGGGGAGTTTTCGAGCCAGGGAGATGTGGTGATCGAAGGGGATGTCCATGGACAATTGACGGCAACCGGGGCACTGACGGTTGGGAGCGAGTCGCACATTGCCGCTCATATCCGGGCCGGTGAGGCTGTCATCGCTGGGCAGGTGGAAGGGAACGTCACGGTTGACAAACGTTTAGTGTTAAAGGCAACAGCGCGCGTGACGGGGGATGTTACGGCTCAAACCATTTCTATTGAAGAGGGTGCAACCGTTACCGGGAAGTTTGCCATTGGGGTAAAGGTCACGGTGGCGGATTACCCTTATCCGAGTACAGCCAGGCCCGTTCGTTCATCAGCAGGTGCCTTGGCGTCAAAAGTCGCGGAGTGAGCGCGTGCGATCATCCGTCACGTCCGTATGAACCCGGTTTTTGCATACGTCTACGATGAGTTTTTGGCCGATCCACGATTTGAACGCCCTCTTTCCCTTCTAGAAACGGGCCTTGCTCAGCGTGGGATGGAAGGAAAAATTCTGCGCCTTGCGATGTTCCGCCATGCAAAAGAGATGGTGATCGATCTTGCCAAGCAGGGGGTACGGAATGTGGTATTTGTCGGCAATGATCAAACGTTGTCGAAGGTGATGTGGTTTCTTCCAGATGTGGACGTCACCGTAGGCTATATTCCCCTGGACAAACCTGCGAGCATTGCCGAGCTCTTAGGCATCCCTCAAGGTCAGGAAGCGATTGATGTTTTGGCGGCGCGACTTGTTGAGACGTTAGATGTCGGTCGCATTCATGATCGCTATTTTTTGACGGAGGTGACCTTGCCGGCAACGGTGGCATGGCTCGAAATCGAGGGAAAGTATCGGTTGCAGGCGATGGGTGGGGGAGCGATCGCTATCCGTAATTTAGGGGCACCCACACGAGCCGGTATGTGCAGTGCAGATCCCAAAGATGGTTGGTTGGAAGGGGTTATTCAAAAAAAGATGGAGACAAAGGGGATGAAGCGGTGGCTGAAGAGAGCTGATCTCTCAGAGACGAAAATACGGTTTAAGTATGGGAAGATACTGTCCAAAGAACCGATTGATGTGTACGTGGATGGTCACACGTTGAATGGGTTCACCTTCGACCTTTCCATTGTTCCGAAGAAGATAAAAATGATCACCGGACGGCAACGCCGGATGAGGGGGTAACTGTCTTGCCACGTAGGACATGGTTTGTTATCTTTGCCGGACCTGTGCTGTGTGTAGATGATGGGCGAGTGGCGAAACTGGTAGACGCACTAGCTTGAGGTGCTAGCGATCGCAAGATCTTGAGAGTTCGAGTCTCTCCTCGCCCACCATGTATACAGAGCCAACGGACGCTTAGCTCAGTTGGTTAGAGCACCTCGTTTACACCGAGGGGGTCGCGGGTTCGAATCCCTCAGCGTCCACCATGACAAGAATCGCGTCGGTTTTGCTTCGGCAACCACGCGATTTTTGTTTTGTTTGAGCGAAATTTACGATGCCGACAATGAGTTCAAACACGCCTGTTTCGCACTTCGACGAGAATGTTGCAGAACCCAGGGTCCGAGAGTGCTTTCATGCCCGTCGATATTGATCTTTCTTCCTGTTGAGGATGAGTTCGAACTTTTTGAGGCGACCTCAAGATTTTGGTCGTCACCTGCAAGAATCTGAAATGGTTTCATGAACTGAATCGAGAGACCGTTCTTCGAGAACGTAAGCGACTCGCAGAGGATAGAAGTCAGTCGTCGGCGTTCGTCTCTATCTGCCTCGACAAAGACTCTGGGGGCGTCTGTCGCCGCGAGGATCACCTCTCGGACCTTCCGTAGAACGATGACCTCGGTTGGGGGTCCTGCGAGGCGAGCGGTGAGTTCAGCCTTTTCGGCGAAGAGCTTGGTCTTCGTGGCCACGAACTTGTCCTCGCTCACGGCGTCCCGCAGGCAGAGGGTGGTCAACTTGGCGATCTCCCTGTCCTTCACCGTGACCTCCCTGGCGAGGGCGTCATGGGCTGCCTGGACAGCAAGCGTCGCCCGCTTCTCCATCGCATCTAGGCGACGGAGTGCCTGGCGGACGAATTGCTCGGGGACGGAGAGGGTCTGGAAGGTCTCGATGATGTGGGCCTCAAGCTCTGGCTCGGGGAGGAAGGTCCTCGAGCAGCGTTCCGGGTCCTTCCACCGGCGGCTGCAGCGGTAGTAGGTGAAGGAGAGCCCCTTATTGGTCGTAAATGCTACGTATATAGGAGCTCTTGTCAATCACGAGTGGTATATTTCCCTTCTGTTGAGCCAAAAAAACTGATGAGAGATCGACAAAACCCTAAAAATATGCTAGAATCACGCCCATCTATGACTCCGTTTTCGCGTGGAAAGATTGGGGATTTGCTGCATGCCATGAAGCCGGCAAAACCGGTTGAGGTCCCGGAAGCGTCCCGTATTACTGTCCACGCTGCCGTCAGTCGTTTTTCCGTCCTCTATGAAAAAATTCGTAACGCTGTAGATTACAAAGACGACCATCTTTTTCGCAAGGCGGCTATCGCACGCATCCTTAAGCGCTTGCTTGTACTGGAGCCTGATCCGGAAGCTGTTGCAGAACAGGTCATCCGTGAAATGATCGCTGCGCGCTATCTCCCCAATGCGACATTGCCGGAATCATTGTTTTCCGAGGTCGCTATACGGGTCAAAAAGTATCTTGCCATCAAAAAGGCCAACCTGGGTTCTGATAAACATGAACGATGGGTGCTGGGGATTATCGCCGCAGAGATTGAGGCGTTGTTAAACGACCACTCGCAGGAGACGGCGTTCATTCATTTCTTGTATGAACAGATTGCCGACCGTGTCACGTTACGCGGTTGGGACATGAATGATGAGGCACGCCGTCTGCAGATTTATATTGCCATCGTTCGTTGCCTCACCAAGGCAGATGAAGAGATGTTGGCGTTTAAGCTGGTACGTTCGTTTCAACTTGCGTGGACACAGCCGGAAACATGGCTCCATGATCCTCATGCCATGGCAACGAGCATGGTCCAGGCCAATCGTGACATTCAGACAACCCTCAACCATCCACTGTCGCAGAAGTTTGTACAGGCGATCAAGCCGTGGGCGATATCGTTGACGATCCTTCGTGATTCTTTAGGCGAGCACCCTCAGGATGCAGCGAAATTGCTGGATCATCCAGAGGAATTATGTATGATGGTCGATCGGATCGCCGAACGGCGGTATAAAGAATCACGGGACAAACTTCGTCGAGGAACGGTGCGCGCCATCATTTATTTGTTTGTGACCAAGATGGTTTTGGCACTCGCGATTGAAATTCCATTTGAACTCCTCCTCTATCGTCAAGTGCATATGCTGGCGTTAGCCGTAAATATTGTCTTTCCTCCCCTCCTTATGTTTATGGTTGGGTCGTTGATTAAACTTCCGGGGAAGGACAACGTCACGAAAATTAAACGGGGGGTCGAAGAAATTTTGTCTGCGGAAGGGCCACGTGGGTTTGAAATTCGTGTCGCTACCGCTCGTAAGGGGATAGGGAGTGTGCTATTTCATCTCGTCTATGCTTTCACCTTTCTCTTGAGTTTTGGGTTGGTGGCTATGCTGTTGCAGGCTCTGGAGTTTACCTCCGTGAGTTCAAGCATCTTCATCTTTTTCTTGTGTATTGTGAGTTTTTTTGCCTTCCGTTTACGTTTAGCTGCTCGAGAATATGTCGTCGTTGGGCGTGTTGAGCGGTTTACGACGGTGATCGTGGACTTCTTTTCACTCCCCATCTTACGAGCTGGACAATGGCTGTCTCGTTCCATCTCTCGTATCAACATCTTCATTTTCTTGTTTGACTTTATCATTGAGGCACCGTTCAAAATATTTTTGAACGTCATGGAAGAGTGGTTTGCCTACATGAAGGAGAAGCGCGAAGAATTACAATAATCCATGAACCTCTATCGTTATCGTGCCCATGCTGGCAAGCTGTTACTTCTTGGCTTTTGGGTAGCCTGTATTTTGTCCATTTATTGGTTTTTAGATGCATCCCAGATTCCGTTGAGAGAGCTGCCGCAGGTTATCAAAAACGAGGTGGATGAAGCTGGGTTCTGGGGACCGTGGATGATTCTCCTGAGCTATGCGGTCATTACCATTATTCCCTTTCCTACGACCGTTCTCGCTTTTGTGGCGGGGACAATCTATGGTCCGTTCTACGGAAGTCTCCTCGTACTTATCTGCATGAATGCGGCTTCGATCATCAGTTTTTATCTTGGGCGGTTTTTTGGACGCCATCTTTTGCACGAACATGAACATGGATGGATCAAAAAGTATGATGAACTAATGCAGGAAAATGGGTTTATGGCGGTTGTGATCATGCGGAGTCTGTTTGTTCCATTTGATATCGTGAGCATCGCGAGTGGTATGAGTAAGATCAGTTTTCGGCAATATATGTTGGGCTCCGTGTTAGGTTCTGCGCCCGGAACGGTCACGGTGGTTGTCCTTGGTGACACCTATCTTCATCCGCGTTCATGGCTTCTGTTTGGATGCATGCTGTTCATTTCCCTTGCGTTGGCATTTTTGATTAGACGCTCGACCTGGGCAAAAAGACACCTTTATAAAAAGCGCGAACCCATGAATTTTGAATAACATGTTTGAACTTCTTTCTGATGCGGCGAACTCTTCGGCCAGGCGCGGTACTCTCATGACGCCTCATGGACGTTTAGAAACGCCTTTTTTTATGCCGATTGCCACCAAAGCGGCAGTGAAGACGTTATCTTCTTTCGATGTAGAACGTCTCGGATCACCCATTCTTTTATCGAACACCTATCATCTTTGGTTACGTCCTGGCATGGAGGTCATGCGTACGATGGGAGGGTTACATGCGTTCATGCATTGGCCGGGGGCCCTCTTGACGGACTCTGGAGGATTTCAGGTCTTTAGTTTGTCGGGGATACGTAAACTGACAGAAGAGGGGGTGCTGTTTCAATCGCACATCGATGGAGCAAAGATGATGTTGACACCAGAAGGATGTATGGAAATCCAGCGCACATTGGGGAGTGATATGTGTATGGTTCTTGACGTGTGTACCGAGCTGCCAGCAACGACGGAAAAATTACATGCCGCTCATGAGCTTACCGTACGGTGGGCGGAGCGTTCAAAGCGGGCCTTCGAAGCACTTCGTACGCAATCTATCAACCCTGGTGCTCAACTGTTTGGCATTGTCCAGGGAGGAACGGACCTTGCGCTGCGTGAACAGAGTGCACGCGCCTTAATGGAGATCGGATTTGATGGGTACGCCATAGGGGGATTATCCGTCGGTGAGCCATTTGAGGAGGCGTGTGCCATTGTAGAGCGGTTGCATGACATCCTCCCTAAGGATCGCCCACGTTATTTTATGGGTGGGGCACAGCCGCACGAAGCGGTTGCCTATGTTGAGAGGGGGATCGATATGATGGATTGTGTCTTGCCAACGCGTAATGCCCGTCATGGACTCCTTTATCGTTTTGTTCATGACAATCTACAGAGGCGAGATTTTTATACCACGGACCATGCAACCAACGAACGGTGGAAAGCATCGTCTGAGCCGCTCATCATTGTGGATCCGGATTTTCCTTCTGGAGTAGACGAAGAGCTTGCACGATATTCGATGGGATATCTGCGTCACTTATTCAGTGTGGATGAGATGCTAGCGCAGCGGCTCGCAACATTGGTCAATCTTCGTTTCTATCTTCAGTTGTTCGCCCGTCTTCGACGTGGTATGGAGCGTCGTTAGCTTTTTTCGTTTCCTTCCGGCACAATCTTCCAATGATGGATACCAAGGGAGAAGAACTGAATGCCGCACAACAGGCTGCCGTGACGCATGTTGACGGTCCTCTCTTAATTGTGGCTGGTGCGGGAACCGGAAAAACAACCGTCTTAACCCGTCGCTACGCGCATCTCTTGATGACGCAAAACCTCCAACCAGACAACCTGTTAGCCCTCACCTTTACGGACAAGGCTGCCGGGGAGATGGAAGATCGCGTGTTGCCGTTGTTGCCTACGGGGGCCTACGATTTTTGGATAGCAACGTTTCATGGATTTTGTCAGCGTGTCCTTGAACATCATGCGTTGGAGATCGGCCTCCCAAATACGTTTCGCCTCGTGACGCCTACGGATGGGTGGCTTTTGCTCAAGCGTCGTTTGGCGGATTTGCCGCTTGATCATTATCGACCTCTGGGAAACCCCATCAAGTTTCTTCGAGCCCTGCTACAGCACTTCTCTCGAGCAAAAGACGAAGGAATAACGCCGGTTCACTACGATGCCTTTGTCCAGCAGGCAACATGTGATGGAGACGAGGCGGCGATCCAGGGAGAAAGGAAGCGTCTCCAAGAGCTGGCTGATACCTATGGTGTATATCAATGTCTGTTAAGGGAGGAGGGGTGTTTGGACTTTGGAGATCTTATTTTAGAAACCCTGCGCCTTTTTCGAGAACGTCCAGCAGTTCTTGCCCATTACCAAAAACAGTTTCGCTTTATCATGGTGGATGAGTTTCAGGATACCAATTGGGCACAGTATGAACTCCTGAAGTTGCTTGCTGGATCACGACGGAATTTGACGGTGGTAGGCGATGATGACCAAGCGATCTACAAGTTTCGCGGGGCGTCATTGGCCAATATCCTTCAGTTTCGGCATGATTTTCCAGATGCCAAAACGGTAGCTCTCACGGAGAACTACCGTTCTCGACGAGAGATTCTTGATGTGGCATATCGTTCCATCACAAAAAATAACCCTGATCGATTAGAGATCCGGTTGCAAGATACGGGTTTGAGCAAACGGCTCACGGCTATTCGTGGGGAGGGAGGAGGGGTTGAGGCGCATTGGTATCGCACCGTGGAAGACGAGTCCGAAGCCGTCGTAGAGCGCATCAGAGAACTCAAAACCCGAGATCCCGAAACAACCTGGAACGACATGGCTATCTTGGTACGTTCGAATGATGGTGCAGAGCCATTCATTCGTGCTTTTGAGCGCGCACATATCCCTTTTCAGTTCATGGCTTTGCGTGGGTTGTACGCGAAACCACCAGTGCTTGATGTCGTCGCCCTTCTATCCCTTATCGAGGGATATCATGCGTCACCTATGGTGTGGCGTGTCCTCCATCTCGCCTGCTATGCCTTTCCTACCCGGGATGTCGCGGAATTGCTTCATCTTGCGCAGCATCGCCAGGGATTACCCCTCTGGTCAGTGTTGAAAAGAGAGACCCAAAAAGGAACGGGGACAACTTTGAGTGCACCTGGTGTAAGCATCGGTCGTTCTTTGGTGGCCCATCTTGAAGAGCTTACGGAGCTGTCACGTACCCTTCCGCCCATGCAGCTTCTCCAGCGTTGTTTAGAAAGGACGGGTTATCTGGCTTATGTTCTGCGTCTTCCCGAGCGAGAAAAGCGAGAAACGCTCCAGTGGTTGAACGGTTTTGCAGATCGGATTCGACGGTATGAGATGCTCACACATGACCCTTCGCTTCGGGGCTTTTTGGATGAGTTCCGTCTTGAGCTTGAAAGCGGTGAAGAGGGTGGACTGGAACATGATCCAGATGCGGGACCGGACATGGTAAAGATCTTTACCGTCCATGCTTCAAAAGGACTTGAGTTTAAACATGTTTTCCTGGTCTCCCTCGTGGATCAGCGGTTCCCAACACGTCAACGCGGTGACGCCATTCCCTTGCCAGATGGGCTTGTCCAGGAGCGTGTTTCCGATGGAGCAGAACATATCCAGGAGGAGCGGCGCCTATTTTACGTTGCGCTCACGCGTGCAAAGGACACCTTGTGGTTGACCGGGGCGGCTCGCTACGGGGGTGCGCGTGAAAAAAAAGCGTCTGTCTTTTTTGAAGAGACGGGGTTAGAAATCTCGCCTACGACATTTGGACCTGATGGAGAGGCGAAGGGGCTGCATGTCCTGCATGAGGAGGGAAACGAAGATCCGGAGGTAGCACAACGGATCCTCTATCCCCTAAAACGCCGCTTTAGTTTTACGCAATTGGCGGCGTTCCGAAAATGTCCTCTGCAATACAAATTTGAACATGTTTATCGTATTCCCAAGTTTGGGACCTATCAAAAAAGTTTTGGTCAGTCCATACACCTGACTATGCAACGGCTGTTAGAGCTCCATCTGTTCCGAAGCCAAGCAAGTCAGGGGAGCTTGTTTGCCACGGAGTCGCTTTTGGTTCCCGAACGATCACTTGGAGGATTTCGTGTAACACAAGAGGAAGCCCTTCACCTGTTTGAAGAGGCATGGATTGATGAGTGGTATGAGAGTCGTGTGCATCACGACGCGTATAAGCGTCAAGGCAAAGAGGCGGTCCTTCGTTTCTGGCAAATGTGTGCAACCCAAGCCCC
>CAYHOM010000006.1:26750-27016 GCA_964358345.1 uncultured Gammaproteobacteria bacterium | reverse complement strand
TCGCGCCCAGCTTCGATGGCACTCCTCAAGGCAAAGGTAGGTAAGGCCCGTGGCTCTGAGCTTGTTGCAACAAGGGGAATGGAGGACGAGGGGGTGGCAGATGGGAGGAACGGAACAGAAACAGATCCTTGCTGGGTAGATGTACCCATCGGATTGAGGAGCTCCTCGCGACTCGAACCGGTTCTTCCACTTGATGGCTCATAAAAACGTCCATCCGCCATCTGCAAGATTAGCGTGGAGACAGCAACCGACTCAGGAGAAGCGGT
>CAYHOM010000006.1:20976-26740 GCA_964358345.1 uncultured Gammaproteobacteria bacterium | reverse complement strand
AGCGGTCACCAAACCCTCTGCTTTCACATAAGGCGTGTACAAACATCCGAGGGCAAAAAAAGACAGAAGGAATAAACGTCCGTTGCGCATGGAGGAGATGGTACCAAAAATGACGCTTACACGCCATTTCACAACCGACCTAGGCTCTCTCATGTTAGCTCAGTCCACGAGGGAGAGTACGCGATGTACTTTGATAGCGCCTCTCATCTACGGAAATCAGGCGAATGGCCTTTGATAATAAGAGGTCTAGGTTGCGATACCCGTTCATCACAATGGCCCGATGCATAGGAACCCAGAGTGCTTCCCACATCCCCCCTTCAACGCCCGTCATCTTTTCCTGCGCATCTGCCGACACTTCAAAGAGAAAGAAGTGAACCGTCTTTTGAACGTACTGTCCTTCTCGCTGAAAACGGAAGGTCGTGCGTCCGAGCGGCGCAATCAACCGTAGCCCCGTCAGTCCGGTCTCTTCACGCGTCTCACGTACAGCCGTTTCCGCCAATGCCTCGCCAAGATCCTGCTTCCCCTTGGGAAATGTCCAGCGACCATAAGCATTTTTGACAAAGAAAATCTGCACCTGACGTCCGCGACGACGAAAGATGACGCTCCCTGCCCCAACAACGTTTAAGGGAAACCGTCTAGGGCCTGGTGCTGGTTGGGACTTCTGCGGACGTGCCCGTTGCGGTTCCGTTGAGAATCGCGATGGCCCGGTCCAATGGTGGATCACGTTTGGCTTCATAATCTTCTGGGGTCCGATCAACGACAACGTCGGGATCCAGACCCGTTTTATGGATGGTACGCTCACGAGGCGTAAGCCATTCCGCAATGGTAATTTTCATCCCCGAACCGTCTTTAAACGTTTGGTAATCCTGCACGGACCCTTTCCCAAACGTTTTCTTCCCCACAATGGTGGCTACACGATAATCCTGCAAAGCCCCCGCCAGAATTTCTGACGCGCTTGCCGATCCTTGGTTGACCAAGACGACCGTCTTCATTCCCTTCAAACGCTGGCCGCTTGCTCCTCGTAATTCTTCAACAATTTTTCCTTGACGACGCTCCTTGACGACAACTTGATCACCTACCCACTCGCTCGTCATGTTCAGGGCCGTCTCAAGATATCCACCAGGATTGTTACGCACATCTATGATGACCCCTTTTGGATCTTCCTTCAGCACCTCCGTAACGGCCTCACGAAATCCGTCTTCCGTATCGTCATTAAAATGGACCACCGTGATGAACCCGATCTTACCAGGGAGGATCTTCCAGGTAACGCTTTTCACATGGATCTCGTCACGCGTTATCGACACATCTCGCGGTTCGGCTTTTTTCTCCCCCATGCGGTAGATATTTAGTACAACCTTGGTCCCCTTCTTTCCACGAATCAACGTAACGGCTCGCTCAACACTCATTCCTACCGATTCTTGACCGTCAATCTTGAGAATAAGGTCACCGGCCAAGAGACCCGCTCTTGAAGCTGGGGTGTCTGGTAAAGGAGCGATAATCTGCAGCTGATCGTCCTTCAACCCTATCTCGGCGCCAATACCCTCAAATCGACCTTCGAGTGACTGCTGAAATTCAAGCGCACTTTTCGGATCAAAGTAGGACGTATAGGGATCATTCGTGCTTTGAGCCAACCCCGCGAGGGCTCCATAATACAGATCCTTGTCCTTTAATGGTTGCTGATAATACTTTTCTTTCAGCAACTTCCAGATTTCCCAAAATTGATGAAAATCAACATCTTGGCTGTCTAACGCCCGTGGGGGCAATTGCCCCATCCCTCGCACGAGCCCATGACCGGGGGAGAGGGGGCCGAACCCTATCGGACGCGTGATGAACCAACGATGCAGGCCAAAACCGAAGCATCCTCCAACCACCATCAACACCAGTGCCGTTGGCAGCGTTACCCGATGACGGAACCAAGATGTGGAAGGAGCATCCATCATAGGGGTCAATCATTCGCTTGCTGGATATCAGCCCCTAACTGGACGAGACGCGTATCCAAAGCCTCATACCCACGGTACACCATTTCTGCATCATGAATGACGGTCTCTCCTTCAGCGGCGAGTCCGGCAAGAACCATCGTAGCGCCAGCACGTAGATCAAGACTACGAATTTCGGTTCCACGCAAGGGCGTTGGACCCGTGATGATCACCCGATGCGGATCCGCGATGACAGCATTTGCCCCAATTTTTATGAGTTCATGGATATACACTAAGCGTGATTCGTAAATAGGATCGTGAATCAAGGAAGTCCCCTGACACTGGGTGGCCAAGAGACCAAACGGGGCCTGTAAATCTGTAGGAAATCCTGGATAGACACGGGTTTCTAACTTAAAGGCACTCCGCGGATTGCTTCCAAGAACACGAAATGTCTTTCCTTTGAGTTCATGGTGGATGTTGGCTCGGGATAACGCGACACGAATGGCGTCCAAGTGACCGGGAATGACGGGCGACATACGAACATCACCGTGCGTAATGGCCGCAGCGACAGCAAAGGTTCCGACCTCAATCATATCGGGAATGACCTCCCACGTTTTAGGCGTTTTTAGACTTTTGACGCCCACAATATCCAGTTCGTGCGTACCAACTCCGGTGATTTTTGCCCCAGAAGCATTGAGAAAACGACAGAGCTCCTGGACATGGGGCTCAGCAGCCGCTAATCGGATAGACGTTTTTCCTTTGGCTAACACGGCAGCCATGATTAAGTTCTCCGTAGCGGTCACACTGAAATCCGGAAGGATCACATACGCACCGTGCAAGGAGGCCGCTTCCATATACAACGACCCATCATCAGCCGTTTCAACACGAGCTCCAAGAGAGCTCAGGGCGTACAGATGCGTATCGATGGGACGGTTTCCAATGTTGCATCCACCCGGCTCTGGAACAATAATTTTCTTAAAGCGGGCCAACATGGGACCGAGGAGCAAAATGGAGAAACGGAGACGTCGCATTTTTTTGCGGTCCAATGCGGTAGGATCGACATGGGCGGTATCGATCACCACTTCATGCTCATCCTTCCACTCCACAGTCGCTCCCATCCCTGACAAAATCTCTAACATGATCATCCCATCCGTGAGACGCGGAAAATTTGTGAAGTGGATTTTGCCTTTTATGATTAAACTGGCCGCCATAAAGGCAGCGATTGCATTTTTTGCCCCCATAATAGGAACATCGCCAACCAAATGACGACCTCCTTGAATGATCATGCGCATAGCAAAAAAAGAAAAACTGACCAAAAATCAAACGTAGTGTACTCTACCTTTCGACCCCTGTCGAGCTATGTATCAACCCCCTTTTCATCGCCGTATCTTGCCTTGGTTATATGTGGCCGTGTTCTTAGCCACCGCTCCCTTGCTGATATTTTATACGGCTGGTTACCGCTATAATCCCAAGAAACAACAGATTGAGCGTAGCGGAACATTGATCGTGGATACCTTTCCAAAAGGTGCCCACATCTATCTGGATGGGCACGACACCCAAGAGATCAGCCCCATTACCTTTCAGAATATTTCTCCCGGTTGGCATGAGTTACGACTGACCAAGAACGGCTATCATCCATGGCAAAATAACGTAAACATTCGTGCTGAACAGGTCTCCTTTGCCAATAACGTATGGCTCTGGCGTGAGAGCACGTCCACCCTTCTACGGGAAGGGAATTTTAACACCATTCGTACCGATCCAACAAATAGTCGTAGTGCCATGATTTTTCAGGGAGCATCCTCAAGCCAATTGGCTTTGTGGACCCCTGAGACCGGTTGGCATCCCCATGGAAACATCCCCCGTCTTGATCCAACCAAGAATCACCGCCTTCGCTGGCGCGATGATGGACAGGCCTTTGTCATTGATGGGTTATCCGGGCAGGAGTCCGCCTGGTGGGGAACGATTCGAGATACGGTCACCACCAATGACGCTCTCCCGGAAGGAACCTACTACTGGTCACAGCATGAGCTCCTTGGTAGCAATGATCGACGCTCCTTTCGGCTTGACCCTGACCGTAATACGTTTGCCCGCGACATATTGAGTACATCCACCATCAGTCTCGATCGTAACATAACTCTGGAAACAACCAGCACCTCACCCAATCTGCTCCTCACCTACCAAGCCTTTCAAAAGCACAACTTCTCTTTGCCTTTTGGGAATTGGCGGATGGGTACCTTACGCTTCCCCTATATTCTGCTTCACGACACGTCACGGTGGCTATCCGTAACCGTAAGCGGCAACCGCCCACGTACCTCCGTTGTCACCGGGGACCTCCCACGTTGGCTCGCGGGGGCCAATCCCCCTCTCGCGCTCTTCTTGCATCAAAATGAAGTTTGGTCATGGAGACTTGGAAAAGAACCAAATCTTCTCTGGCGTCAAAGTGAGCCGTTCGTAGAAACTGCCTGGCATGAAAGTGGAACGGCCGTGTTTATGGCCACAAAACAAGATATTTTTGTGCTGGCCCTGGAGGGAAATCAACCGATAGATCATCTGCCTCTTGCCCATTTTGATGAAATTCGTGGCATGGATATTTTGGGTAAAAATTTGCTCATCGTTGCAACCAAAAATGGCACACCGGGCCTGTGGTCACTCCCCGTGGAATGAACGCATCCGCTCCGCCAAAGCAGCCAATTCCTCTGGCGTAGGCCGCAGACCTGAAGGCCAATGGCGCAGTCCATCCTGACACGTTCGAGGGATGACATGCATATGAAGATGCGGGATCACTTGACCGGAGGCTTCCCCATTGTTCTGTAACAGGGTGATATCTGATATGGACACTGCTTTGGACACGCATCGCATCACTCGCTGAACCGCCATGATCCAATATCCAAGGTCTGTAGGTGAACAATCAAACATGGTGGCGGCATGATGTTTAGGAATGACCAATGTATGACCCATCGCCACCGGAGCAATATCAAGAAATGCGAGGGTATGATCATCTTCATAGACGCGATGCGAGGGGATCTCACCACGCACCAAACGACAAAACAGGCAGTCAGACAAAGAATCGTGCATAGGCTTTGTGAAGAGGAAGACTTTTAGCGAGTGGCATAAAACTGTAAACCGACCACGAAGATAAGGAAGAAGAAAAATACAGACGATGTCACGATAGAACCCGGAAAAAGATATTCCGCCATCACGGTAAAAACAACTAACCAGATGCTCGCTCGGGCACTTTCGATCACAAACGGCTTCCAGAAGCTCCCAGAAGCACGTTTTGACACGAGGTTGATCATAGCTCTTGATGTGACAACCGTTTTTTTAGGGCAGCCCGTACATCTCGCAAAACACTTTTCCCCCAAGCACCCAAAGACGTCAGCGAGCGGTGATAGTGCAGTTCCGCAGCTCGCACATCTATCCATCCCTCTCGTGCGCGCATCCCCGGAGCACTCATGACCAGTTTTGGACGATTATCTCCTGGATGCAACCAGACATCAACGGCCACGCGCCACCAACCGTCTTTTGTTGACTCTGGACGGACGTAGGGCGTCTTGATGGCCTGAATCCCCTCACCGATAGGATCTGTACCATCGGTAAATCGTCGTGGAGTTGGCAGAAACAACGCTTGAGGAGAAAAGGCGAAGAATCCGTCCCCTATCACCCGCATATCGCCACGAGGGATCTCGAGGGAACGCGCTCCATCACGCTCGATAGGGAGACGATCCAAGGCATACGGGTGATGGGCCTCCTCAACATCTGTGCGCGCACCACCCAGGCGTACGCTCTGAAGCCCTTCTTGATGAAACGTCTCAAGAACGAGATGTCGAGAATTCGTCCAGACAGGGACA
>CAYHOM010000006.1:0-20966 GCA_964358345.1 uncultured Gammaproteobacteria bacterium | reverse complement strand
CCCAACAACCCAATGAACGGCGTTCGTGGCTACACGTCGTAAAAATATATCGTCTCCGGCAATGACCGAGAGACGGTAGATGCCCGGATCAAGATTTTTGAGATGGATGGGCGTTTCGAAGACCGCCGTCGGTTGATCGTCTCTTCTCCCTCCCGTTTGAAGGGTATTGGTCCATATCGCTTCCCCTTCTCGACTGACGCGGAGAGCAATCGTATTTTCCCCCGCATGACGGTTCATATCTTGAAAAGCCAACGTAAAAGAGATTTCCCCATCTACGGGGATAACGGAAATATCATGACCACCCCGCAATGATAGGTCATACGTCTTTCGTGAACCTGGTCTATCCATGGTCCGTAATGGCGTCGTCGTGGCATGCCAAACAAGCATATGATCCACGTCCGCACGCAGAAGAGTATCAGGAGGTAGCCCTTCACGAACGTACCCGTGTTCCCCATTCAGGTGAACCTCTTGCCATCCATGTGACAACGTCTCACTCCATACGGGGATCATTTCAAACGAAAATGTACGCGGATCACGCAGGATCCCGAGCTCCACAAAGGGTTGTTTCCAAAAGCGCATCTCGAGGAAAATACGCACTCCTTCATAGATACCCTGAGTCCGCAAACTTGCATACACAGGGTCCATGAGAAGACGCTGTCCCACCCAACCATCGCTCCATTGCTGAGGACCGATCACCCGCTCGGCGGGAAGAAATGCGTCAAACCAAGGACTCCTGCCATCAAAAGGGAAAGATACGCTCCGTACGCCGGAGAGAGGCCAACGAGTAAAGATGAAGGAGCACACATAGATAAACACCATCACCCAAGGAAGGGCGCGTGCCACAAGGTGAGAAAAATGCTCCGGAATCTTCATAACGAAGATGGTGGGAGAAGCCTATAGAGACGCTCACGGCCAAAGGATCCCACTTCTTGAACATCAAACCCCGTCGCTCGCCAACGATCTTTCTGCGCTTGCGAAAGTGGACGCGCGAACAACCCTAATGCTACCGACATATGTCCTAGCCGAAGAAGATCTGTCACCGTTGGCAAAGGGGAAATGGCCCGGATGACGGGAAAAAAGATCTTATCAGAACGTTCAGACAATATAATGGCTGACGAAGGGAATGTTCGAACGGTCGCCTCACGTATCGATCCATATCGCACCAGTTCACGACGGGTGTACCACAGACCTTCATCATCTGCGAACCAGGCCTGATACACCCCAGCTATGCTCAACAAACCCACCAAGATGCCTAGGGCGTTCCGTGCAAAAGAAGAGGAAAGATGGGCGTGCAGAAGACCAAATACGACTCCCATCAAGCAACCGAATGGGAGCGTGTAACGAAGAAAGGAATTCCCCATAGTTACCGCCCCCATTCGTACATGATCGGCATAGAGACCACTACCGTAAAGGACGAGAAGGACAAACACCGTCCACCCTGAAAGCAACAGCGGCGTTCCCCAAGAAGGAAGGTGCCATCGCTTGAGGTGACGCACCCAACGTGCCACCCAAAATATCTCGACCCCCAAGAACAAAAGGGTGGGTAAGGTCCACCACCAAAGTCGATGGAGAAAAAAGGATGACACGTTCCACCAAATATGATGCGGATGAAAACCATAGGGTAGCCCGAGTGCCCAAAAGGATGTGGACGAAATCAAAGAAGTTGGGGCTTGCATGACCCGATCGTGAAGCCAGTAACCCGTTGTAAACCACGTTCCATAGGCGGCATGAGCAAGAAAGATCGATGGAAGGAGAAGGGCTGCCGCCACAAACGCTCCCGCGGCAACCTCCCGTCGAGTTAATCGTATCCCCCACCCCAACCACACCCACCAAGGGATCATCCACATGACCTCAATGGGACGCATGGTTAAAATCCATGTGATACCAGCAATAACGAGGATGAAACGTGTAAAGTGTCCTCTCTGAGACAAGGGTTGCCGACATAAACTTAGTAAGAACCAACTCACCCACAGAAACAGAACAAGGACCGGACCGTTAGCGAATAGACTTCGATTGCTGTACAGAAAAAACGGCGGAAAACTCCACGTCACGACCGTCGCCAACCAGGCCGCTTGGCGAGATCGTTTCGTATCTACATGGACCGTAGAGGCGATAAGGTGAAAAAAAGGCCATATTCCTGAAATAAAAAAAAGCGCGCCAATCCACGGCAGACCGTTCATGCCAACAAGGAGATATGCTGGGACGAGGAGGATTGACCACCCAAGAAAACCAACCGGAGCTATTGTGGCACCAACGCTCACCCAGCTCCGCGGATGAAGCCCGGGAAAGACAAACGCATCGGTGTCTGGAATAAATGCTCGACCATGCTTCGCGATTTGGGCTGCCGTTACAGCATGCGCCGTTTCGTCCGGTGACGCATAGATCGGCAGCCCTACCGAAGGAAGATAGGCAGAAAACACAAAAAAAGCTGTCATAAGTGCGGCCAAAGGAAACCATCTTCGCCATCCTTCCATGCAGCCATGCTATCGGGTTTCCATAAAAATGACCACTTCCTGTTCCGAGAGTTCCGTAAACATGATACCCTTTTTCGATGTATCGCTTCCTGAAAAGTCTGCTGGTGGCCCTTTTTTGTTCGTGGTTTGGATTATCTCCCTTTGTCACCTTCGCTCAAGATCTTTCTCACACAAGCTCAACAGGGAAGTTTGAGGTTGGATTTCGCCCAGAAGCCATTTTGGAAGATCGGGATATTTTTGAGATCGGCAATATGACCCTCGCCAGCCTTCAACGTTTCTTATCTTCTAAAGGCACCCTCGGAACCTATCGTACCAACGACATCGATGGGATAGAAAAACCAGCGAGTGAAATTATTTGGCGCGTAGCCGGCTCTTATCGCATCAATCCACGATACCTGCTCGCCCTCATGCAAAAAGAACAGAGCCTCGTTGATGATCCCCATCCAACCAAAAAACAGTTTGATTGGGCGACAGGGTATGGGATATGTGATGCATGTTCAAAAGACGATCCTTCTCTTCAAGAGTTTAAGGGATTCGCGAGCCAGCTCGAATGGGCGGCCAAACAACACAGAGAAAAGTATTTGATACAGATTCTTGGCCGTGGCAAAACTATCGCCGGTTATTCCCCCGGCAAACTAGCCATGATCGATCATGTGCCCATTGTCCCCGTGAACAATGCCACGGCCATGCTTTACAGTTATACACCTCATATTCATGGCAATCTAAACTTGTGGCGCATCTGGCAGCGTTGGTTTTCGACGCCGTTTCCCGATGGCACAACCGTTAAAGCTGAAGATTCAGGAAAGATCTATGTCATACGTTTTGGAGAAAAACGTCCGTATGCAAATCTCCGCGTGGCCCTTTCCATGGTTGATGCAGGAAAAATGGTCGTGACCCAAGAACGCCATCTCTTCAATTACCCGAACGGAGAGGCGATCCGTTTCCCCAACTATGCGCTGATCGAAACACCTGACCATGAGCGCTATCTCCTCGTCGGTGAAAAGAAGCGTCGATTTGCCTCATCGCAGGTGTTCCGTACCCTAGGATTTAACACAGACGAGATCGTCGAAGCGACGGAGGATGACCTCACCGCCTACGAGGATGGTCCTGACATCACCAAAACGACGCGCTATGCCGTAGGCATTCTCGCCAAGGATCAACGGCAGAACCTCTGGTATATTGAAGATGGCGCGCGTCACACCATCCCTCACGCCAGTCTCGTCCATCTGTATTTTAGAGGTTGGCCCGTGAAACGCCTTACAGCGAAGGAGATCAGTGCCTTCCGCGTTGGGGAACCTTACCAACTCCATGATGGGGAGCTGGTACGCCTAAAGGGTGACGCCGCTGTCTACGTCATGGAACACGGCGAACGGCGCCCCATTCCCTCCGCCGAAGCATTCGAAGGGTTTGGGTGGAACTGGAAAAATGTCGTAACCCTCCCTAAGGTGGTGATGGATGATTACCCGCTCGGTGAACCGCTTTCTTCCTACACATCGCCAAGTCCCCCCGTGAGTCTCACCCTACGATAACCACTTCATCTATTCTATGCTTGTCTTTGCTGCCATTGTTCCACATTCGCCCATCTTGATCCCCTCTATCGGCACGGAACACCAAGAAAAATTCGCTCGCACGCTTGCCGCCTATAAAGAGCTCGAAGAGGCACTTTATGTTGCCCGACCGGAGACCATCATCATCGTATCTCCTCATGCCCACATGTACCCCGATGCCTTTAGCGGCAACGCCTCCCCCCACTATCGTGGCGTGCTCAAAGAGTTTGGTGATCATGGCACAACCGTACGTGCGAAAAGTGACTTCCTCCTGTTAGACCATCTCCATCGTGAACTACGTCGCGAACATGTCTCCTTTACCCTAACGAGCGAAGAAGAGCTGGATTATGGCCACACCGTCCCTCTCCTTCTTCTCACCACCCATCTGTCAGACTGGAAACTCGTCCCCCTCTCACCCTCCCTCTTGGATGGACGCATGCACTACACCTTTGGACGCAGCCTGTACCAATTGCTACAAGCGGAACAGGCGCGCATCGCCCTCATCGCCTCAGCCGATCTTTCCCACCATGTGAATAGCTCCTCTCCCGCGGGGGAAAATCCGGAAGGCCAAGCTTTTGACGCCGCCGTGAGACGTTACGTACAAGAGCGTGACGTTCCGGCCCTTCTCGCCATGGACCAACATCTCCTCGAAAAGGCTGACCAATGCGGATATAAACCCATCGTCACCTTGCTAGGCTGTCTTGAGCAGGTAAACTGCCATCCCAAGGAACTCTGTTACGAAGCCCCTTTTGGCGTTGGTGCGTTGACCGTTCGCTTTGATATGGCGTAGGCAGTACAACAGGAACATGCGGACGCGTTATGCCCAAGTCATTCCTGTTCAACGTACGCCGTTTGGGGTCGAGATGTTTGATTACCTCATTCCCAAGGATGTAGACCTCTACGTCGGCTCCCTCGTTGTCATCCCCTTTCGACGTGGCCAACGTGTCGGGATCATCCATCGCATCACCGACCGAAGTGCTTTCGCAAAACAAGCAAAGCCTATCATTCAAAAATACACCTCTCTTCTCTTTCCGGCTGCTGCCCTCGGACTTTTACAGTGGACGGCCCGACGTACGCTATCGACAGCCCCCACGGTACTATCCGCTTGGCTCCGTCGATTGCCTAAACGACCTCCGACACTTCCAGACCAACCTCCACAAAAGACGACCTCTCAAGGCCCTAACACCCCCTCCCTCGTCGCCCATTGGGTCTTAGCACCCATGAACCATCTCCTAGAACGAACGCGTCTCGCCCAAAAAAATAGCCAACGAACGCTCATCCTTTGCCCATGGATCACGCGTGTGCGTGCCTATCATGATGCCCTTCCCGAGGCGTTCTTCCTTCATAGTGACATGAACGATGGAGAAGCGTTTCGTGCCTGGACATCCTTCGTTACAACACCCGGTGCCTGTCTTATTGCAACCCGGCTTGGGGCATGGCTTGGTGCCTGGGCAGACATCATTCTCATCGATGAACCGGAGAATGACGACCATAAACAGGACGAACTTGCCCCACGATATGATGCACGTCTCATGGCCGTGTGGTGCGCCAAACATGCAGGGATCCCCGTAGAAAGCTTCGGACTTACCCCGACCCTTCATCTCGATGCCCCCGCCCCCGCCATCTCCTGTAACCTCTCTGTCCACCCACGCCGACCAGGCGGAGCATCGCGCATTGCCTGCATTCAGGCAGATAGTTTGGAGCTGCTTCGTTCCCATGAAGGTCCACGCCTGATTTACCACCCCATTCGCGGTATGGCCGCACGGGTTGTTTGTCGCGCCTGTGGCTGGCGAGCGACGTGTGCGGCATGTGGATACGATCTGAGTGCGGAACACGCTTCTGCTCGCTGTCGCTCCTGCCAAAAAATCTGGCCTCCCCCGACGGACTGCGCCGTCTGTCACGGGGTTGATCTGGGAAAATCCACACCCGGCATCGAACGATTGAAGCAGCAATGGCAGATTCATGAGCCAGATACGAACGTCGACTGGCGGAATCTGAGCAATGAAGATGTCGATGCCCCTTTCTTACCGGGCGTTCTTGTCTTGGTCACCGATGGGACGTTACTCGGTGGGGCCGTTGACGATGTCAGGCGGCGTGAACGCACCTGCATCGCCTTTAGACGACTGGCCGATCGGATTTCACGCGCGAAAGGATCCCTCATTATCCAGTGTCCCGAGGTCTTGGATCCACTCACCCATCAACCATACCTCCCAACCTATTGGCAGGCATGGTTAACCGAAAGCGGACATACGCTTTTTCGAGAAAACGAACGACGCGATCGTCATCTCTTCCAGTACCCCCCAACAGACAGGCTTGTGAAGTGTCTGGTTGATGGGAGCGAGGCGGAGGCAGTGGCATGGGGCGAGACACTCAATACTCGGCTCCCATCCGGCGTGACCATGCGGGGTCCTTTTCCCGTTCTCCATCGCCCAGGCACACGCTCGTCACGATACGTCTGGCATGTTATTTTTCCTCCGGAAACATCCGAAGATACCCTTCTCCAGACATTAACGCCCCATGGGTCCTCGGCCATCATAGACCTTGACCCCATCGCCTATTTTCGCTAGAATTACCCGCCATGATGAACGCCTTTCCCATTATCACGATCCCTTCCCCATCCCTCCGTGAGCCCTCACGTATGCTTTCAGTGGAAGAAATCACGACGCCCGCCTTTCAAACCTATCTCGACCAACTCGCCTATACCATGATGGTTAGCGATGGGGTTGGGATCGCCTCTCCACAAGTTGGCAAGAACATCCGTGCTGTCGTTGTCTCCATCAACCATGAGCCAGAATGTTTCATCAATCCAGAAATTATCAAAGGTTCCGATGCCCTGATCGAAAGCGAAGAAGGGTGTCTCAGCGTACCAGGAAAATTTGGGATCGTGGACCGACATAAAAAAGTGAGGGTCCGAGCCCTGAACCGGCATGGACGACACATGGAGTTTGAAGCTCGTAACTTGTCATCGACGATTTTTCAGCATGAAATCGACCACCTCAACGGCATTTTGTTCATAGACAAAGCGAAGCGCGTCATCACCCGCGCACGTCCTCATCGCCCATAGCCCCATGTATCCGCTCCGCATCCTCTTTTACGGAACTTCCGCTTTTTCGGTTCCCACCCTTGAACAGCTCGCGCAGGATGCGCGCCTGACCATCGTTGGCGTCGTGACACAGCCAGACAGACCATCTGGGAGACATGCGCAGGTTCTTGCCTCACCCATAAAGCAGTTAGCTCAACGCATGAGGCTCCCCGTGAAACAATATCCCTCCGTAAAAGATGCGGCTGTGTACGATGAGTTGGCCCTGTTCCAACCAGATATTGCGGTCGTCGTCAGCTTTGGACAAATCATCCCAGAACGGCTTTTGTCTTTGCCGAAACACGGGTCTATAAACATTCACGGATCATTGCTCCCGGCCTATCGCGGCTCGTCACCTGTGAACGCCGCTATTTTGCATGGAGATGGAGAAACGGGGATTACCATCATGCAAATGGACGCCAAGATGGATCACGGACCCATTATCAAACAGTTCCCCGAGAAGATTCATCCGGATGACACGGCACAAACGCTCCATGATCGGCTTGCCCTCCTAGGAGGAAAACATATCGTGGATACCTTAATTGCCTATGTGGAGGGGAGGATCACTCCTCTGGCTCAGGAGGAAAGTCAGGCGACTTATGTAAAACTCCTCTCTCGTGAAGACGGTGCCATGAGCGAGGACAAACCCGCCACTTTCATCGAGCGACAGGTGCGAGCGTACCATCCTTGGCCAGGAACCTATGGGTTTTTTGGAGGACAACGTCTCAAAATTTTGGCAGCTCAGGTGATCGAGCTTCCCATGGAATACAAAAATGCTCCAAAAGGAACAACCTTTATTGCCCAAGGTCTTCCTGCCATTGTGTGTGGAGAGGGTACTGCCCTTACCTTCAACCGCTTGCAACCTGAAGGGAGAAAGGCCATGGAAGGAAAGGATTTTTTACACGGAAAGAACCTCTGGGGACAACCTCTTACGCCATCGGGTTGATCCCATCAAAATCCCTTCAACCAACAAGATGATAAAGAATCCTAATGGATGGTTGAGGTATGGGGTAAACACATGCGTTACCGCTAACGCAGCAAGCGTGCCAGCCGTCACGGCGACAAACCAGGGTGGTAACGTGGATCGCGAGACTCGCCGGAAAAGTAAGAGCAGTACCGCCGCCATGAGCGGGATGCCTATCACCCCGAATTTGACCCAAAACTCGTGCCATCCCCACTCAACGGTAAACGTGGTGTAGGTTCTCTGTTGGGATGCCACGAGACGCGGATCGTGCGTTTGATAGGTCACCGTTGACCCAAATCCTGATCCCAGGATCGGGTGTTTTTGTATCTTCGCCTGCAGGACGGGCAAGAGTTTCCAACGGCTTTTGGCAGCATCTTCTTGGATATCCGCTCGAGATTCGATCACTTGCCGCAACGAAGCTGGCTGAGCTGGTGGCCATGGAAGGATGGCGACAAAGACGACGAGGAGCATGGCGGCTGTCCCAAGACCTATCTCCGTGAGGAGTGTCTGCTTCCAAAAATAAGGCCCCTTATCTTTCTGAGACCGCAAAGATAGAAAGGCATAGATGATGGTAAAGAGATACCCTGCCGCCAATCCTATCCAAAGACTTCTCGACAAAGAAACCAACACCACGGCCAACGCAAGAAGACGAACACCCAGCATCCAACGCATACGCGCGACGCCATACAAGGACGTGACAAATCCTGCCAGGACGATAACGACCGCATAGAGATGCGATTGGAAAAAGATGCGGTAGACCGCGGCATCAGGCAACACTTTTGTCATCTCTCCTACCCCTGTGCGACGGATCCAATAATACACGGGTCCGAGAGCGTCAAAGAATCCATGGGAGAAGAAATAAAAGAGGACCATCGTTTCCACCAGCATCCATACGGATGCGGCAAGGAGACCTGGGATGAGGATCTCACGCCAACACCGTGCTTTTGTCGCAGCGATGTCCAGCACGGAAAGGAGGAGGAGCCACATCCCCCAACCGTTCGCATCAGCCAAAAGAAAGGTATGTTGACCAAGAACCCACCCGCGTATAAAGGCATATGCCAACATCCCTGCCAACAGAAGATAGATCCAACGTTCTACGAGAAATGACGCCCACGATTTCCACGACTTCGTCCAAAAAACATTGACGAGCCAACCTACCATGAACGCCCCAAACAGAAGCACACGAACATTGATTCCTCCGTTATTGGTCGCATCAGCCCCATACTTCAGGAGGCCACCCTTAGAGCCAATGATATATTCCGCTGAGAGAAACGTGAGGGCCCAGAGGGGACGAAAGGTCGCGATCACACACAGGATAGAGGCGACGCAGAGAGCAAAAAACGTATTCCATTGAGGAGAAAAGATGGCAAGGGCAGAGAGACATTCTAACGCGAGGATCATGGACATCCATAGCCAAAACAGATCGACACGCAGCGGCTGCCCCTTGTCCCCGTGTTCCCCTAAGGGATGTTTCTTTCGGATGAGCGTTTCCGCCTCTCGATAGCGTCGGATCCTGGCAGGGGTGTATCCCAAAATGGGCCATGGAACGGCATAAGCCATACGCGGCAACCAGTGACTCTTCCCTGAACGACGCGGAGCGACGGTAAACAGCGGTTCGTCGATCCAGACGCCATGTTCGCCCCGCTGTGTCATCGTGAGCCATAGGTCCCAGTCCTGAAATTTTTTGAACTGGGGATCAAAACCGGGAAAAGCTTCACGACGCATCAAGGAACTCGTATGGATGTCATTGCGCCGCAGCAACGCTGCCCGATCAAATGGCTGACCACGAAACTTTTTCCACCCAAAATAAAAGGATGCGTAGGCAAACGATGCCGTGGGATCTTTATGGAGGGCACTTGCCATCATCTCGAGGGCGTGAGGCCGTAGAACGATGTCAGCATCTAAAAAAATGACCAGCTTACCCCCGGAACGTGCAAAGCCAACATTACGGGCATGTGGTGCATCTTGATTGGTTGGCAAACGTATTAACTGATAGGGAAACGCATAGGTCTTCCCCTCTAGGACCGTCGCGACCGGCTCCAAAGATGCATCATCGACAATGACAACCTCTGTGTTTCGGTACGTCTGATCTTCAAGCGCCTCTAAACAGGCCAGCAGCTCTGACGCGTGGTTATAAACAGGAATGATAACAGAGATTAGGTCAGCCATGATTGTAACGTCTGCCAACGATCACCCCAACGGAAATCGCGCAGCGCACGCGCTCGCCCGGCACGTCCAAGACGCTCACGCTCCACCGGATGATCATACAAATCTTGTATGACAGCGACAAGATGTTCAACCCGATCCGTATCAACAAGTCGGCCGGTAACCCCCTCCTCGATCGCCTCCGGTGCTCCCCCGCTGCGACCGGCTACGATCGGTAGACCAGCCAAAGCCGCTTCAAGATAGACGATGCCGAACCCTTCCACATCCGTCCCCTCATCACGCGTAGGCATAGCAAAAAGATCGGCGGCAGCGTACCAACGATTACGCTCCTCATCCGTTATGCGCGACAGGAAGGTCACACGGTCAGAGAGTCCCCGCTCTTCGCTGATCTGACCCAAACGCCCAGCGTCCTCGCCATCTCCAATAACGACAAGTCGTAGGCGAGATGGGAGATGTGGCATGGCCTGAAGCAAGAGATCAATCCCTTTTCGTGGGACAAGGCGCGTGACGGAAAGCACAATACATGCTTCGTCAGAGATATGAAGATCATGACGTGCCTCCGTTCGATCAGGGAAGGCCAAGGATTCCACGGCTGGGGTAAGGACCTGGGGGGCAAGGTTCGGGACAAGCAGTTTGATTTCATCCGCCACAAATCTAGAGTTCGTTAACGTGAGACGTGCCACTCGAAGGAGACGGCGAAGGATCCAGGTTTTATGCCAAGAACGCATTGCTAAGCGCACATCCAGCCCATGCAATAACACCACATATGGCAGACCACCCATAAGACGCGCCAACCACGCAGCCGTTCCGACGGGCAACGCATGACTTACCAGCACAAGATCGTAACCACGTTTTTTCAATTGATAGAGGTGCCAAATCAACGGTCGCCACGGAACAGGCCCAGAAGCAAAAAATGGGACGTTTTGTACCTTCCCCGGCCCCGAAGGGATATGGTACTCTGGCACAAATACCTCTATCGATCCCCGCGAAGCTTCCACAAGATTCCCCAAATAACGCGCGACACCGCCGCGTTCGGGGGGATAATCCAAGGTCACGAGAGCGATCTTCATAGGCCTCTTTGCCGCGTGATCCAGGGACGAAAGCGCGCAAGGTCGTCACGACGGATAAGACCCGTCAGGACCAAAAGGAGGAATACCAATGGAACAGCAAACAGAACCTGTTGGGGTAAGGCGAGCCGATCATGCACGGCCCACATCGTGACACACACACCCATGGCCACCAGGAGGCCACGTACGATCAAGGAGCCTACAAGGCGAAGACTTGAAACGTCATGACGAATAAACCAAATACCCATACACGCAAGACCAACGAAGCTGACGATGGCAGACCATGCAGCACCGGCCGGACCCAAGCGCGGAATCAAGAGGAGGTTCATGGCTACATTGATGATCATCGCCACAAACATGGCGATGGTTTTTTGACTGGCGCGATGGGTGGCATTCAAAAGGGAACCTATGGGAAAGTCAAAAAAGATGGGGATCAAGACCCAAGGAAGGATGGTCATGGGGGCTATAGAACCGCTATATTCCTTCCCGTATGCCATGAGCACAATGGAGGGAGCGAAACTGGACAACAGAGCTGCCAACGGGGCTGCAACCACCATCATCAAACGAAGAGATTCCTCTAAGATCGTTTGCAGTGCCTCTCTTTCTTTGGCCGCAGCACTCATGCCAGGATAGAGAGCGGCCACAAACGCCAACGGGAGAAATTGAAAGGCATAGGTCACTTTATAAGCGATGGCGTAATATCCTACAGACACTTCTCCCCAAAGTTCTCGTAAGAGCAACGTATCCATGTACGAATAAACTTTTACACAGATGCCAGCAATAGCAAATGGCAAAGCGGCACGCACGACGTCCTTCCATTTCCATAGATGATCGGCTTGTACACGAATACCTAGTCGCCAAGCCTGCATAATGCTCCAGGCACAGTTAAACGCGCTTCCTGCAGCAAGTCCGATCACAAGACCAATGACTCCCTGGTGCCCCCAAGCCATAGCGACACTCAAGAAGGCTGTCACGGATTGTGTCAAAAACAATCCAAGGGCTTCATATCGCAGTTCTCGCTTACCGCGGATCATTCCGTACCAAACCAACGTCACGGCATCTGCCGACATGACAAAACAGGCGCACAAGAGGGCGATGAACATCGCCTGCGACATGCCAACCCGCCACCCATAACCAATGGTCGCAAGGATGGCGATGGGGATAAGCACGGCCTTCGCTTGCAACGCCCGCACAAACACCCCTCTACCGCTCTCTTCATTCTGTGCCATCTCCCGAATGACGACCGGCGTTAACCCAAGATCCGTGAGAATGACGAAGATGGACGTGATGGAAATCAGAAAAAAATACTGCCCCGTCAATTCAACGCCCACCAATCGTGCAATGATGGTAAAGCTGAAAAACGCGATGAGTTTTTGTACCGTCGTGGCTGCAAGCAACCACACCGCATTTCTCGCGATATTCTTTCCATGAGACATGACGCTCAGCGTACGTTGGTTTTTCTCTAAACACAACACCGGGCCCCTTGCCTCAAGGATGACTCAAAAAGAATACACCCCCTTATCTAAACGGCAGCCTTTACGCGCAAAGCCTCTTCCAAGGCACTCTTATTCCATCCCACGATAACCTGCCCATCAATATCGATGACTGGAACCCCCATCTGACCGGAAAGTTTTACCATTTCATTGGCGAAGGCCGAATTGGCAGAGACATCAACGTCCGCAAAGACGATCCCCTGCTCCTTCAAAAAATCTTTCACTAATTTGCAATACGGACAGGTAGGCGTGGAGTACACTTTCACATTCATACAAGCATGTGATGAAAAGGTAAAAAAGAGATGGCTGAAGTATACCACACTTTTTTCCATCACACATCAGAGAGACTGTAGATATCTTACTAATAAGCGAACACCATAACCCGTTCCTCCGGGAGGGAGGTCGGGCCGCACTTCACGTTCTGCATACGAAGGTCCTGCGATATCCATATGCGCCCAGGGAGTCTTCCCCACGAAATGTGCCAAGAAGAGGGCGGCGGAGATCGTCCCCGCGGCACCGCGCATACCAATATTCTTGATGTCCGCCACACGTGATTTAATATGCTCTTGATACGGAGCGTAGAGCGGCAGTTCCCAAAGCGGCTCCCCCGTTTCTTCTGCTGCCTTGAGTAATTTTTGTGTCAGTTTTTTATCATTTGAAAGAATCGCCGCCATTTCTTCCCCGAGAGCCACAATACAGGCACCTGTCAGCGTCGCAAGATCGATGATGACATCTGGTTCCAATTTTTGAGCATATGACAATGCATCCGCAAGCGTAACCCTTCCCTCCGCATCCGTATTCAACACCTCGATGGTCTTTCCATTCATCGCTTTCACAACATCCCCCGGTCGATAGGCGTGACCAGAGGGCATATTTTCTACGCCGAGAAAAATGCCATGGACTTCTAAGGGAAGTTTTAGCAACGGCAGGACATCAAAGATGCCGAGAACGGTCGCTGCTCCTGCCATATCAATTTTCATGGTCATCATCCCATCAGCCGGCTTCAGGGACAGGCCGCCCGAATCAAACGTGACAGCTTTTCCAACAATGACAATCCGCTTTTTACGCTTTCCCTTTGGCTTGTAGACCAGATGAACACCCACCGGCGGGTGAACGGACCCACGTGCCACCGCAAGCGTGGCCTGCATCCCCATCTCTTCCATGGTTTCTTTATTCAAAATCGTAAGCTGGACATCTTTACGTTGCTTCGCGATCTTCGCCGCCACTTCCGCAAGGTCCATGGGGGTCATCTCCGCTGATGGCGTGTTCACAAGATCACGGGCCAGCATCGTCGAGGTTGAAAGAAGTTCGCCTAACTCCCATCCACGTTCAGCCGGCTGCAAACGTGAACGTACGCGCTCACAAATAAGGAGGCGTTCAATGTCTTTCTCCTGCGCATCTTTTGCTTCCTGCTGTTTATAGGTATGGAAATGGTAACCGCCCAAGCGCATCCCCTCCACGAGAGCTTGGGTCAGCTCACGTGTAGGCAGACCGACTTGTTCCGTCCCATGAAGAACGGTCACCACCTGCTTGGCAGACACCTCTCGACCACGACGAACGATAGAGGCTCCAATTTTCCGGGCCGCATCAAGATTATAGGTTGTGCGATCGCCAAGGCCAATCACCCCAACTTGCTTGGCACGAAGCTTGCCGAAGGTCGGAAAGACATACCACTCCCCAAGCTTTCCTTGAAAACCACGCTCCTCAAGCAATGTCATGAATGCCCCTTCAAGCTTGGTGTTTAACAGGGCTCGCACCCCCGTAGGACGCGTCGTCCCTTTCAGGACGCCGACGATCAAAAGATCCGCGTTCTGCTCAAAAATATCTCCTTGATGAAGGCGTATCTGCATAGGTTTCCAGCCTACCCCCCGCGTGCCAGGAATGACAATCAGGACGTCCTAACAATGAAATTATCAAGACGCGTACAGGAGCCACACGAATCCTCCCACAGCCGCAGGCAAAAAGAGAATCAGGGAATAAAAAAGGTGCTTGAGTTCATGACCAACAACGGCCTCTTCGGTAGATACCGGTCGATCAAACCACATCATGATAAATAATACGCTTGATGCAAAAGTTGACCAGAGACACCAAAAACAGAAGGCCTTCAGTTCAAACCATTGTACATGGAGCAACATCAATGTTTCGAGAAATGCGAAACAGATCATCCCGATCATTAAACGATAGAGCAAGCGGGAATATGATCGCCCTATGGAACGGATGACCAAAAGTCCGAAAAGGGCACTATAAAATACGACACCTAGGATCGGACGGGGAATCCCATAGACGTACGCCCATTTGGAAGCACGCACCTGTTCACATCCAGATACGAGCGCACAGCTCATCGGCGCACCCGTGACATAGGTATAGAGCAAGTAACCCGAGGCGAACCATCCAAGGAAACAAGCACCGGCCATGATGAGTCGCGCGGATCGTGAAGTGGAGGAAGGCATGGACACAGCCTATCATCTTCCCCATTTGGGGTCAGGTCCCCTCTACTTCTCCCCATTGCACGTCGTAGGGTTCCACAATCCACGCTGAGCCACCCTCGCTTCTGCTTCAAGGTGCTTCAACAGGACTTTGCGCGGTTTATTCTGCGGGTAACTCACGTAAGCGTTGGCATACCCTTCACGGATCAAAAGCGCATTCACGTCCTCCCCTGTTGCCGTGATGACATTGCGCAAGAGTCGGCCATACTTGTCACGCTCATCGGCGGCCGGATCTTCTTCCAACCGCACACGCCTCCCCTCGATGAGTTGCCGAAGAAACATGGAGGCCTCTTTTCCGAAACATTGAACACCACGCCGCGGATCTACAGATTCTGGGGTGTTCACCCCCAATAGACGCACCTTCACCTCCTCGGTATGACCATCATAGATGGCAACAAACGTGTCGCCATCCACCACCTTCATGACACGCGCGTTCGTAGAGGTGGTTGCAGGTACATCCTCCGTGCTTGATGTCACGGATAGTGTTGATGTAGCCCTTGATGCGTTATCTGTTCCATCGACACGGTCAGGCGATGAGGGAATTGATGGCCCTCGATAGTGAAAAAAGACGAGTCCGATGATCGTTACCACCAGACTCAGGAGTCCCTGCGCCTGTCGACGCGTCATAGATCGTCCGTTATCACCCAACCTACACGCACCTCCCCATCCTCCACCTGGATTCGATAACGTTCTAAGCGATGACCGTTGGGTGATCTTCCTGTCGCGACATCAAACCCCCATCCATGCCAGGGGCAATGGATCGTCCCCTCTTCGACTCGTCCGCAAGACAAGGGTCCGCCCATGTGTGGACAGATGCTGTTGATGGCAAAAAAACGATCACCAATCCGCACGACCGTCATGGGCTTCTTATGCACCTTCACTTCACGGGCTTGCCCATCTTGCCACTCGTCAACCCGCCCCACAGATACAAACGGCGCAGCCTGCGTCTCCGCAAATGGATGTGACATAGTGCAAGGATATCAAACAACCCTGCCTCTCGCGAGAGACAGGGTTGTGACTCAACCTTGATAGGCTTAGGCCTGTACTTTTTTATCGGAGGCGCACATTTTACACCCCTTGCACATCCCCATACACAACATCATGAGACCTGAGAGACCAACCAAGACATAGACGACCCGTTCAACCATTGGCCATGAACCCAAGACGGAAGACACGAGATTGAACTGAAAAAGACCAACCAATCCCCAGTTGATGGCTCCAATAATGACCAGAGCGCAGCCAACCTTATGTCCCACGCACATGTTGTTGCACATAACACAAAGAAAAAATGAATTATAGATCGATCGTCATGATAGCACGACTTTGCCATCTAACCAACCTGCATGGCGTTCAATAGACCTGTTGCTATATAAGCTTCTTGATCCAAAATGGCAGATTTGAGACAAAACCGACGGGAAAATATTTTTTGTTTAGCCTGAGCTAAGCCAAAAATATTTTCCCTAGGGTTTGACCAAATATGACGTTTTTGGCTGGAGCTTATACAGCAACAGGTCTATTAGCTAAACCGATGATCCTGTTACGATCCACGCACGAAGTGCTCGACGTCGTGAAAGATAATCGGGACATTGTGTCGAAACCAGATCCCAAAACCCTGGCCCATGGTCCATTTCTTTTAAATGACAGGCTTCGTGGATCAACAGATAGGTCGCAAGTTCGTTAGGTAAAAAGAGGATTTTATAATGGATAGAAATGGCCCCTCGCCGTGAGCAACTTCCCCAGCGCGTTTTTGTGTTACGCATCGTGAGCTTGGCATAGGTCACTCCCAGCCTCGTCGTGATAGCGTTTAACCGTTGACGGGCAAATGCATGGGCCTGCTCTCGCAAGCCAAGAAACTCTGCTCGATCACCCTGTAGGGATCTACGAGGACTGATGCGCCTCTTCTCTTGCGTGCGTTGAATCCATGAGGACTTCTGCCGCACACAGGTGTCGATCAACAAACGTGGAAGAAGACGCGAGGCCGTCACGACAACCTCTCCATCCGCTCGAACCGCGATGCGAATGGATTGACGACGCGATCGCGATGACTGAAGGCGATAGGCGATGGATGGCATGGAACAAAAGGGCTATTGCCTCAACCGGTGCTGTGCCATGGTTTGCATGATAAAAAAGAGAACCGTCGTAACGCCTATCATGACAAGGAGCGACGCGACGGGGGAGATATCGGCATATCCTGTGACGGTATATCGGAGCAAATTTACGTTATGGTGAATAGGATTCAGAAAGGCGATACGTGACCAGATCCCGGGCAACGAACCGATGGGATAGAATACTCCTGCCAAAAAGATCATAGGCTGCATGACGAAGGTTGTGATAAATGTCAGCGATTCAAAATTCTTCCCCCAAAAACCAAAGATGACACCCAAGAGTCCAAACTCGACCCCCGTGATCACAAGCCCAAGCGTCAAGAAAAGCGGGTGAAGAAGATGGAGACCGGGAACAAACCAGATGGTGCAGAGAAGCGCGACCACGAGGGTGAGGAGAGCACGGGTAAGGGCGGCCAGGGCATAGGCGATCCCAACGCGCCATGGCTTGATGGGAGCAACCTGAAGATCTACGAGAGTGCCAAGATTCTTCGAAATGATGAGAGCAAACGACGGATTAGAAAAGCTGCTATTCACGAGGTTCATAACCAAGAGTCCGGTGTACACAAAAGCAAGATACCCTGTTCCCTGAACGTCACGATCGCCCACGACGACGCCAAACACAGAAAGATAGAGCCCCATGGAGACGATCGGGCTCAGCACCGTATCCAACCAAAGTTTCTGAAAACGCTTGACTTCGCGGGCATAGAGTGCCCACATGTAGGTCATGTCCATCATACGATTCGTTGGCTGGTCAGATCGAGAAAGATTTTTTCCAACGATGCTGCCTCGTTGCGAATGGATTTGATATTGCCACGATAATACTCCGTCAGAAGGCGCATGTCGTCCGACAGATCCTGTAACGGATATTCAAACTCCACGCCAACCGAACGTACGCCCGCGAGGTGCGTCACCTGACGATCATACAGTTCAAAATGAATCACATTTTTTGAAAACTCTTGTTGAATGTCCTTCAACACCCCCTCCTTGATCTTCTTGCCCTGATTGATGAGCGTAATGCGCTCACAGAGCTGCTCGGCTTCTTCCAAATAATGCGTCGTGAAGAGAATCGTCGTTCCCTGAGCATTCACCTCACGTACCAGTTCCCAAATGCGCTGACGTAATGCCACGTCCACTCCTGCTGTCGGCTCGTCCAGAATGAGCAGCATTGGACGATGAAGCATGGCCTTTGCAATCATGAGTCGCCGCTTCATCCCCCATGAAAGATTCCGGGCACGTTCATGCATTTTCTCACTCAAATCCAATCGAGCCAACAATTCCTGAATACGACCATCACGCTCACCCGCTGGCACGCCATACATCCCCGCAAAATAATACAAGACTTCATAAACCGTGAAGGCGAGCTCGATGACTACTTCTTGAGGAACCATGCCCAGCTGCCCCTTCGCCACTTCCGTCTCCCGCTGGACATCCTTCCCAAAGATCTGAATCTCCCCTTGGCTAGGTGAAAAAATCCCACTCACCATGGCAATGAGCGTTGATTTTCCAGCTCCATTCGGACCAAGAAGTCCATGAATCTCTCCAGGACGGACGTCCATGGAGACATGGTCAACGGCAAAAAAAGGGCCGTTCCGGGGATGGATGAACTGCTTCGACACATCCTGCACGGAGAGGGCAAACATGCCACGTACGGTATCGACGACCACCCAATACGTCAAGGAAAAGACTTGTACAGTACAGGTCTTTTCCTTAACCATTCCAGGCATTTGAGGTATACTATGAATGAGTTTAATCCCTGTACTTTATTGTCTTTATGAAACGCGTTTTATCTGTTGTCTCACATCCATTTTCCATGGGCACGATTGGCTTTATCATTGGTATCGTTGCCGCCTATTCGTTTCCTAGTCTGGCGCAGTTTGTTCCCATGCCAGACGGAAGCCGTCCTCCTGAACAAAGGTCACCCATGACAGAGCCGATGGGCGACAGGCGTCCACCGCCACCTGACAGACGAGAAGGCCAGCGAGACGGAATGGCTGGACGACCCCAAGATCAGGGTATGCCGCCGCATATGGGCGAAGATGGGGCGCCGAACTTTTTTGGGATTCCGAACGGTGAGAAGATGCGTGAACCCATGGGTCAGGACAAGTTTGAAGGGATAAACTTTGATCCGTCAGGACAAGGCATGAATCAAGGAATGAATCCAGAACGGGATGCGGCTCGTGAAGCTGAAGAAGAGACTCGCCAAAAGAGACAAGAAGCGCAGCAAGAACAACAGAAAAAGCGTATGTTGGAACAGATGAAGCGTGGTATGCAACAGGCCTCAAGAGGCCTGGAGAGCATGAAAAAAATGTTTGATAAGTGGAAGAGCAAGAATGTGGCACTGCCCGTCGCCTGTACACAGGCCTATAGCGAAGCAAGGACGTTGGTTGACACCGTACTAAAGGCAGAGTCACCAGACGCGTTGGAGGACTTAAGCCCCGAGGATCTACAGGACTACATGCATACCTTGCAAGAGTGCCGTCAGACGGGCGAACGTTTGATGCGTTTGCCCCAGCTATTGAAGCGGGTGGACGCAGAAATAAAATCGCTTGAAAAGAGCTGGATACGGGCCAAAAGGGGAGCATCTGACGCTGTACAGGATACGGTCAAGGAAGGGGATCTCGCCCTTCAAGCCATCAAGGAGGCTCGTACAAAAGTCACCGATATCGTGAAGTCAGGAGAGATCGATGATATCGAGGCACTGGTCGAAGATGAGATCTACGGTAAATTGGATGACGTGCGTAGCCATATGCAGAGTTTGGAAGCAGCGCGTAATGCCAAAAGATACATGTTGGAATACGTGAAACAAATCCGTGCAGCTCGGAGCTATATCGACCGTTTACGAAAGTTAGGTAAGGACGTCGGTATGTTGGAAGATATCTTGACCCGTGCCCAAGCAAAATATGAGGACGTTAAGAAGCTCAAACCAGGCAGCGACGCTTATCAGGAAGCGGTTGAAGAACTAGCAGAAATCGGCAGTGAATTCGCTGGTCATACGACGAGTGATCAAGATTTTGGCGCAGAGTTGGATGGAAAAGTGGAAATGATGCGATGACGCATTCCAGCTTCGTCATCCACTTATTTCTCCGTAACAACCAAAAAAACATTCCCGTCATAGGCAGGTGCATGAATTAAGAACTGGTGTTGTCTCCCGAAAACGTGGTGGGTGGTGGTGAAAAACGACACTGGGCAGCCCTTCAAGCCCTCAACATTTTGGTTAACGAAAGGCCACGCCTCACGGCGTGGCCTTTCCTGGCTCGTCTGTACAACGAGGCTCGAACCTATTTCCTCTCCCAAATCTAGCCCCAAGGAGGGGCATGGGGAGGATATCCGCCCCATCCTTTTGAAGCCCCAACTAGTTGAACGACTAGTTGAATCAGTGTTCAACTAGCAGACCCTAGAAAAGCCTCTCATCCCAGCAAAATTCCAAAGACCAAAACTCACGACTACTACTGTGACAACACAATCCACTGAACGACAAAGTATATATACATACTATATGAACGAGTTAACATAGCTCTTTACAACTTTTTACCCTTTTATTTAGATACTGTTATTCCTAATCTTACTACCTAATTATTCTTTCTT
>CAYHOM010000005.1:0-28542 GCA_964358345.1 uncultured Gammaproteobacteria bacterium | reverse complement strand
ACCGTTGACACGAGGAGAAGCAAGAATGACCTCCATTTCAACCCCGTGATCGCGAAGCATGCGCCATCGTTCGGCGGCGGCAGACGCCGAACCCCGCTCACCAACATCCCGGCTAATCATTAGGATACGCATAGGTCATCGATAAGTTGCATCACTTGATGGGCACCCGCAGAAAATTGATCCATCACGGCAGGAGGCAAGCGAGGGTGCGGCTCTAAACAGGCCGTCTTCCAAGCAGAATGGTCTTGATAGGGACACACCTGCACGGAGGACGGGAACACCGCTTGCGCTTCTGGGTTGCCCCCACGATCACTCACAAGACAGGGCAGACCTGTAGACACCGCTTCGACCACCACGTGAGGAAACCCCTCATATCCTGAGGCTAACAAAAAAAGATCCGCGGCCCGATACCAACCAGCCATCACCTCACGATCAACACGGCCTAAGAATCGCACCCGTGCATCAAGTCCCTTATCATGGGCAAGGTGTCGCCACTCCGGCAGCAATGGTCCGTCCCCAGCGACACATAGGACGTACGTTTCGGGCAGATCTTCCAAGAGGCTCAATAAAAAGTCGACACCCTTCCAGGGAACAGCTCGAACGGCCGTAAACAAAACGGTGCACGCATTCCATCCCACGTTCGCACGAACCTCTTCGCGGGATAACCCGGACGGGAGCGGCGGAACGGCACTGTAGACTACCCGTATCTTCGACGCGACAACCCCCCAAACAGACACAATATTTTTTAAATACGCACTCGGTGTCACAACCCGTTCGGCGTGTTTTGCGGTCCAGCGTTCAATCGTTTCCAACATCCTCGTGGATCCACGGTGACGGCAATGAACAAACGTGTCCAATGATTCAGGGGTGACACCCGGTTTCTGTTGATGCATTTCCCAGGCATAGTCACCCGGTACACGCATTATCAACCGACGACCCCTTCCAGCCAAAAGGGCTCCAACGGTTCCCGGCAACCCCTCGGACACACCCCCTTGGACATAAACCACATCCGCCGTCCTCGCTTGTTTCCATACACAAAAAGCGTACCTGAAGTAACGCCACGGCACACCGCCATGACGTCCGATATGCATCACCTTCCACCCATCTTGGGGTGGATCTTGATCCCCATAGGTGATCACGATTGGCGTCCACCCACACTCTTTCATCATCCCCGCCAAGGAACGGACATAGGTAGCCGGTCCTCCCACTTCTGGTGGGTAGATTCCTGTGGCTAACACAACCCGCCGCGGACGATCCGTCATAAAGAAAAGGTTAGAGCTTAGCCACAAAAAAAGCAACTCAGACAACACGCTCCTTCATCCATTTCCAGAGGTACCCCCATATCGTCGGATGGCTCCATAGTGCCGATAGACCTGGTGGATTCGCAAGGATTTGTGATGTGCCGGCCTCAATCTCCTTGATTGCTTCGCAGAGGAGAGGCAGCCCAACAGCAAGCTGGAGCAAGGGATACGTCGTAAAAGCATCACGAGACGTTGGATGGATGATCCCTTGTTTTAGAATCCCTCCCGTATCAATACCTGGATCAACCAAGTGAACCGTAACTCCACACACTTCTGGCTCGTGACGCACCAAGGCCCAATATCCCCCATGGACCCCACGGTACAGCGGGGTGATCCCAGCATGCATATTGATCCACGGCACCTTGGCACTGGTGAGCAGACGGTTCGATAGGATGCGTGTTCCATTAATAACGATAAGGTCCGGGTGAGCAACTTTCACGACTTCCACGGTCTGTTTATCGTTCGCCGACACCACACGTAAGATACGCGATTCCGGGATGGGACCGTCGTCCATGTTTCCATCCATCAGAATCTCTCTTTGCCGCACGTGCGTAATATACTGCAGCACAGGAATGATGAGGAGCTTAAATAGCACTTGCCCAACCACGGTCATAAGACCCAACGATTTTACGCGGCGAGACAAAAACGTCCATCGCGGCACATCACCTTCGACGATCACCTGTACATCGCCGAAGAGCTGCTCCAGACGGTGGAACAGGATGCGCGTTGATCTTCCCTCTCCGGCTAGCAAAAGAATACGCATAGGAAAAAGCTAAACCCCTTTCATCCGTTCCCCAACCTCCGCCATGTGAAGACTTTCCATCCCATACGTCTGCTCCAACTTCTTGTAATGACGCAAGATTGTGTCTAATACTCCAAAGTTCTCCTCTTGGTGTGCTCCAAAGTTATGGGGATGCCACCAGAGATGATAGATCTCCCCTCGACGCGCTGCATACGTCATATCTCCTAAGATACGTTGTATGCGCCATCCTTCAAACCACCGCAAGGGAGGAACATAGGGACGGAGAAAGCGACTCGACGGTACGTTGTAGGGCAATGAGGATGATAGCATGAGGGGGTACGTGTGATGACCCGAAAGCGGGATATATGCGTCAAGCAAACGGATGGCACGCTGGATCAAGGATTGTCGCTCCTCATTTCTCGGCGCATAGATCCAGGATAACTCATTGCCTCGGTAAACCTGAAACCCAAACTCGGCACAGGCCTTAAGATAGGAGGGTTGAAATTGGTTACGCGGAAAAACGAAGCTTCTTAAGAGGATCCCTTCCTGATCGCCCACATGCCTCATCGCCTCAAGATCTGCTCGGAAAGCCTCCATCGTCTGACCTGGCTCTAAACAAAAATAATGTGAAAAGGTGTGACTCCCGATCTCTTGATAAGGGGTGGTCCGAATCTGCGCCATCAAAGAAGGTGCCAGATGATAGGGATCGTGCTCCTCATCTTCTCCAAGCTGGTCTAGGGAAGAATAGGGAGACAGGCGCGGGTTGACATAGACCGGCTTCACGGATGGAACCCCTTCCAAGAGAGCCGTTTTGGATCGAAAAAAGAGGAACCCTACCGTGGCCCACGTCGCATGAATTCCATAACGACGGAACTGCTCCAATAAACGAGGAATCACAACACGCTCGCCCGTCAACTGAGGACGGTAATCCTCCACCGTCCAATGATCGCGAACACCCCAATGCATCTCAAAATCAAGCGAAACGACAAGGATACCCTTATGACTTCCCATAGTGTTCTAGCCACGTGGCAAGCACAAGCAACATCCATAACCGGTTCCCCTGATCTAACCCACGGTCGTTCTCTCGCAGGTAACGCTCCATCTCCTGTGGACGACAGAACTGATGTATGGATACCCCGCTCGTTAAACATCGCTCGACGTATAGCCCCCGTAGATCACGACGAAACCATTGGCCGAGAGGGACCTGGAACCCCCGTTTGGGACGCCGAAACACCTCCTTCGGAAGGAGATCTTGAAAGGCGGCTTTCAAGAGGGGCTTTGGCATCCTTTCCTTCAACAGCAAAGAGAGTGGCAAGGTCATGACAAACCGTACCAGCTCTTGATCGAGGAACGGCGCACGGGCTTCAAGGCCATGAGCCATGCTTGCCCGATCCATCTTTACATTGAGATCGTCTGGTAGGTAGGAGGTGAGATCGAAATGGAGGGCCGCAGACAGCCCCGCGCCTCGCGCATGATCACGGACAAAGGGCTCTGAAGCAGATGCCTGTGTAGCCGCACAAAAATCGGGCTGCAACAGTGCCGGTTCATCAGGAGCGGAAAAGTAGGACCCGGTAAAGAGTGAGGCATAGCCCTCTCCATCTGATCGACGGATAGCTTCAAGAAGGCGCGCAAACCGCTGATACCGTGGTTGGCGTAAACCCATAGAAAGGAGGTGCGCCGCCATGCCAGCCAATCCATCGAGATGATGATCACGTAACTTTTTCGCCTGGAGAAATGCCTGGTAGCGTCGATATCCGGCAAATAACTCATCTCCTCCGTCCCCCGTCATCACCGCTTTCACATGTTGACGCGTCGCTCGGGCCAAGAGCCAGGTTGGGAGTGCCGAAGCGTCAGCAAAGGGGGCATCATAGAGGGACACGAGCGTATCGATCAAGGCCGGAATGTCCCCAGGCTGTGCTTCATATTCGTGATGGTCCGCTCCCAGGCGACGCGCTAAGTCTCGTGCCTCTTCACGTTCGTCGAACCCAAAGGTCGGAAAACCCATGGTAAAGGTTTGAATAGGTCCATCGAAATTCCGCGCCATAAGGGTTGCCACGATGGAAGAATCGATTCCTCCTGACAGAAACGTTCCGACCGGAACGTCGGCGATCATGCGCAGGCGTACCGATTCATTCACCAAGCGACGGACCTCTTCTACCGCATCCGCGTAGCTCCCTCTGAAGTCGCCTGTCCGTTCATAGCTCTCATAACGGGTTAAGGATACAGATCCATCCGCCTGGACAAAGCCGTAATGTGCAGGGGGTAAACACCGGATACCCATAAAACCGGTCCATGGGGAAGGAACGTATTGGAGTCCAAAAAAGAGCCGTATCGCTTGCAGATCGATAGAAGGCTTTGACTGTTCCGATAACAAGGCCTTGATCTCTGAGGCAAAAACGAATTGCCCAGCCTCATGGGTATAAAAAAATGGCTTCTTCCCAATCCGATCACGGGCAAAAAAGAGTTGCTGACGAGGACCATCCCAGATGGCGAGGGCAAACATCCCCCGCAGGCGCGAGAGCATCTTCTCTCCTTCTCGTGCGTAAAGCGCAATGATTATTTCCGTGTCCGAGGTTGAGTGCAATCGGACCCCGCCTTGCTCTAGCTCATCGCGTAGTGCTTGATAGTTATAGATTTCTCCATTGAAGGTGATGACATAACGACCATCTTCCCACACCATAGGCTGAGAAGCGGACTCCGAAAGATCAACAATGGAAAGACGTCTATGTGCTAAACCAACACCTTTATGAACCCATACCCCTGCATGATCGGGGCCACGCGATGCCAAAGCAGCTGACATCGCCGCCAAACGATCTCGGTCTACCATTCCGGTCTTCCAGGCCCACATGCCAGCGATGCCACACATATTTTTGACGCTCTTGGTGCTCTCAGCCTATCCTACTCCCATGACCAACGTAAAGCCATTCATTCTCCTTGCGATTACTCTAGGGGAAATTGGTGGTGCTCAATCATTTGTATTGGGTTTTGCCAAATGGTTGAAACAGGAGGGGTACCCCGTCACCATCGCTTGCGGAGATGGTACCTGGCTAGAACAGATTGCCATGCAAGCCGACATCCCGACGGTTCGCCTCACCCACATGGGTCGCCTCATTCGACCATGGCGTGACCTTCGCGCTTGCCTTGAACTCCATCGTCTGTTTCAGCGTCTACGTCCTGACATTGTTCACCTGAACAGCTCAAAGATGGGGATCCTGGGAACTCTTGTCGCACGGATGAGCGGGGTGCCCCGCATTGTGTATCGGATTGGTGGTTGGGTGTTCCTCGAACCCCTCTCCCCATTTATGCGTTCGGCTTATCGCATCATGGAACGCTGGATCGCGCGATTGAAAGATGTCATCGTATGCGTTCATCCAGGCGATACCACTCAAGCGGCTGAACAGGGCATCATCCCCCGTGAAGGGGTATGTACCGTCCCCAACGGGATCGACCTGACGACTTTTCTCCCCAGCCTCTCCTCGCGCCAGGAGGCACGTGACTTTTTCAACATCTCCCCGCATACCTTTGGTTTCGTGACCATTGCCGGATGGTATCCCGCAAAAGATCTTCCTCACTATCTCGAAGCCTGCGCCCATGTCCACACAGAAGAACCCCGAGCGCAGTTTTTTCTGATTGGGGAAGGTATGGAACGAAAAAAGATAGAAACGGCTCGAGAACGACTTGGCCTTGTAAACGTCGTCCATCTCATTGACCCTCAAAACGGCCATGCTTCACGATGGTTACAAGGTTTTGATGCCTTCGTGCTTCCTTCCGTCAAAGAAGGGATGTCATGGGCGTTATTGGAAGCTATGGCAGCACACCTTCCCTGCATCGCAACCGATGTCGGAGCGAATGATTGGATGTTGGGACAGGGGAACGGCTGGATCGTCCCTGCAGGCGATTCTTCTAAACTCGCCAAAACGATGCTCATGGTCATGCGTGACCCTTCTGAAGCAGAGCACCGCGGACAGCGGGCCGCCTTGGCAATCAAAACACGCTTTCCTCTAGAAAAAACCTATCAGGGAAATTTAGCAGCCTGTCTCGGCACACGTTATGGCAGGGGCTGATCAAGGACGCTCCCACCAAACGCTTTTAACAACGTGCTGACCATGTCCTGTGAACGCTGCTCCTGCCGATCCGGATCTTCCCCAACCACACCATCAATCGTGATTGATGGGCACGCTAACACTTCACGCAAGCTTTCTTCGACGACACGTCGGTGTTTTGGATCACCCACAATTTTGTCACGGTGAAAGGGGTATTGAAAGCGGATCACGAGCGTCTGACCCCGCACCGCTTCGGGACGGCTGATTTTTAAAATGAATGGGAGAGAATGATTCTTTTCATCAATGACACCAATAACGGTCGACCATTTGGCACGAACAATATCAATATCCAGAATAGGGGCCACGACGTCACCTACAGGAGCAGGTCCTGACGAGGCAGCAGATGGCGGTGGTGATGGCGGAAGAACATTCGGCGTTACCGCCTCTGCATGACGCAATAACCCATGAGCAACCATCGTGCCAACGAGTTGCATGGCAAACAGAGGATCGACACCGGCCTTGAGATCCTTACGACGCTCAAGCAATAACAAAGCGAGATCATGAAGCTCACCCGGAGACAATCGATCATGCAAGGGTACCAAGCATCGCACCTCTTCCCCTCCCTCCTCCCAACGCTGACGCATTACCGGCTGACCAACGGCACCCAAAAGATGTCGAACGATGAGCAATAGGTCATCAAACATGGTGAGAAACGGAACGCCTTCATCAAATAAGCGGCGCGTTTCGTGGAGTGCCTCCACCGGCTGGCGGTTTGTCCACAGCATCAACAATCCCGCTGCCAAAGGAACGTGGCTGGGCGGAATAATAAGGGCCGTGATGGCTGTCGTGATATGCGTTTCTCCAAGCGATCCAACCTGACCCAGAAGCGTCTCCGCGTCACGCACACAGCCATCAGCACGCGAAATAATGAGGCGCATCGCTTCTGGATCAAGGGTCCACCCTTCTGCCTGTGCGAGGGACTGAAGACGTACCCCGAGATCCTCATCCCCAATCCGTTTGAACGCAAAACGTTGACAGCGAGAAACGATGGTTGCCGGCACCTTGAGCGATTCGGTAGTGGCCAATATAAAAAACGCATACGGGGGAGGTTCTTCGAGCGTTTTGAGAAGGGCATTCCAGGACGAACTCGACAGCATATGCGCCTCGTCTAAAATATACACTTTACGCTTACCCATCATGGGGGCAAAACGGACATGTTCAATGATGGCTTCACGCACGTTGTCGACGCCCGTATGGGTCGCCGCATCCAACTCAATCATATCCAGGAATGTACCGTCTTGGGCAGCTCGACACATGGCGCACGCATGGCACGGTTCTCCCTCTTCCGGCTGGAGACAATTCAGTGCTTTCGCAAATACACGCGCGGCGGTGGTTTTTCCAACTCCACGTGGACCGGAAAAAAGATAGGCATGTCCTAACGTTTGCGTAGCAACCTCTTTACGCAGAGTTTCGGTGATATGATGTTGCCCGGTCATGTCTCGGAAGCGGAGGGGGCGATGACGTTGACTTAAAGAAGGCATAGACAAAGCCTCCCTTTTTTACCCTACACGCCCATGTCTGACAAATCAGCCTTGAGAATGTTTTCTACAGCTCCCCAACGGGACGGTGTATTGCGTGGCACAAGGATAACAGCTTCATCCCCCTCTTCCCCCTGATGATAGGTCACCGATGCGGTAAGCACTCTATACTTTTCTCCGTTAGCCATCACACGCCACTCATCCATTTGCTCGTCGTGTACAAGCGTCCCCACAAGCCGTTGACGATCAATGGGTCCGCGTTGCTTAAAAATGAACCGACCCACCTCATCAATCGTAAGGCGAAGGAGGTCACCTTCAACCAGCTTTGATTTGGAAGCGTAGTTGGCCGAAACGGTGTACTTACGCCCATCCTCTCCAATCATATGTTCACCGTCAAAAACACCTTCCACAGAACGGTCTTGCAACGGCGGAGCCACCATCTCTTCCCCCGTATCTGGATCACGCGTAATCAAGAGCTCTGGCGTTGGGGCGTCCTGCTCTGAGCGCAGGACACGCTCGAGGGTGTCTAACTCGGCTCGAAGATGCCGAAGAATACGATAGGCTACCGCTTGCTTCGTCTCTTCGGCCCCTAATGCCGGAACTTCTTCTCGCTCCCCCTGAACATCGTCGTCATGTCCAGAACGTGACATAGAAGAGTGGTAATTGTTTTTGGATCCCCTGTTGCATGTTAGACGTATGCTATCAAATCCAGCCGAGAGGTTCAAATAAAATCTTTATCATCAAATGCATTTCCCCCACCACTCGCCGCAACGGTCTCTCGTTTTTCCGCAAACTCCGCTTCAATCAACTCGCGTTTACGTCCATACTTATACCGTGATAGTTCACGAATCATCTGAGAGAGCTCTTTTGTCGCCGACCGTTTGGGCATAACCGGCTTCATATTGAATGGGCGCGAAGCGGTGTTATCAATCAACATCTTAATGTTACTCGTAAAAGCCTCTACATTCACCAGATCATAGTCCGTGAAGACCGGAGCAAATTCTTTTGCCAAGAACTCCGCATCTTCCACACCGACACGGAAGGACACCATCGTCCCCACGTTTCCGAAAATGGAATCACGAATCTTGGTATCATTGCCTGCCCCGATCAATTGACCGATGTACTGGTGGGCGATGATCAAGTTCAGTCCATACTTACGTGCCTCGGATAAAATGACAGAGATAGAATCTGTCAAAAAGTTTTGGAACTCATCGATATAGAGATAAAAGTCGTGGCGGTCCTTTGCCTCCAAGTCGCCGCGTGCCAAGGCAGCATTCAAAATTTTTCCAACCATGATCATCCCCAAGAGGTAGGCGTTCAGGTCACCAATTTTCCCTTTCGACAATTTCAGGAGAAGGATTTTTTTTGAATTCATCACCTCGTACACATTAAAGGCACTTTTCTGTTGGCCGATAATGAACTTCATGTAGTCGTTATACACGAAGGAGGCAAGTTTAGAGGTAATGTATGGCACCATGTTCGCCAGGCTTGATTCCCCGCCCGCCTTCAGAGCCTCTTTCGTCCAAAAATCTTTCACTTCAATGGATTGACACTTGGATAATTTGAGATTTCGATAGTCTTCATCCGCCAACACCCGGGGAATATCCATTAAGGTCATCCCCGATTCCGGGTCTTCCATGAGCAACAAAATGGCATTGCGCATATATGTCTCAAACATCGGACCACCCGTGGACTTCAAGTCATACAGCTTATCAAAAATTTTTAGCATTTCGTTGATCACGAAGGTGCGTAAGTGCGGAAAACGCGGATCAAACTCCAGCATGTTCAAACCGATCGGCCGCTCAATATCCGCTGGGTCAACATAAATGACATCATCCGCGCGCTCCTTCGGAACGTACTCGAGACATTCGTCCACAAGGTCGCCGTGTGGGTCAATCACACACACCCCATGACCCGCCTCGATATCTTGCTTGATAAGCGAAGCCTGAAATACCGATTTACCGGAACCGGACTTTCCGATCACGTACATGTGACGTCGGCGGTCCGCTTGCTTCATCCGAATCTGATAGAAATGACCACGATATTCAGAGTTCCCAAGCATAATCCCTTCCGTTGGCAAGTTCGAGGGAGGAAGGGCTTTGCGGCTCAAGAGCCAGTTGATTTTTGGGGTCTCCGTAATCGCAAGGGGAAAATGAAACATGGAAGCAGCTTCTTCCGCATTCAGCATCAAACGATATCGTTCATCAAAGTGTCGAAAAATAAAATGGCGGATGATGGATGTTTGAAACGCTGGCATCTTCTTTTCAAAACTGTTGCCATATTCATATATATTGAACTGCCCATAGGCACTCAGAATATCATTCAGATAGCGCTGTGCCTTCTCCGGCGTTTTGGCAGACACCATAATGCGGATGTTCACCTCCAACCCTCCTTTAGAGGCCTTTTCTTCCAATCCTTTCACCATCTCCTCTTCCAAGGGAGAGAGTCGGTAGGTCTCCTGCTGTTTCTTGTCTTCTCCCGGTCCGACCTTCCCCAGCTTCGTAAGCTCACGTCCAACCGCCCCAAAAATACCCCCTTCCACATCCGATAACTTTTTCCCCTGTTGCATGGCACGAGCAATTCTCGTCCCTTCATGGCGCCAATTCGGCTTAGCGCTCCTCACAACATACTGAATGGATGCCCCATCACCGGTTTCTACCTTCGCCAAAGCATTTGTCAAAGAGTTGATAGAATCCGTTTCCAATTTTCGATACGTCTTGATCGGAAAATAGGATTCTCGGGCGAGCGTGAGATAGCTTCCTAAGATAATTCCAGTCGGCGTGAAGATATTGTAGTCCGGGCTCTCCTCAATTTGCGCATGGGGGTATTGGGCATGAATCTGCTCTTCCATAAACGCCTGGAGCTTTTCGGGAACAGCCACATAGAAGGAAATTTTGTCCTGATGGGCTACGATTTCAAAAGCCATGTTATCAGAACGGCCTAATAACCAATGCAGGATACCGCGCTGAGACTTCAAGGAGGCTGCCGTCGAAAACACCGTTTCCATCGATCCAATCAACTCCTGAATTTGCTGCTGGGATTTTTCTGCCCCCGCGTCTTCCTTCTTGAGTTCTTTAGGCACGCGTACCATCAGAATTTTCATGCGAAAGGACACCTTAAAACGGCCGCGTCGTACGAAGATCCAGCGTATGGAGTAGAGTATCCCCACCACACCTAACATAAAAGCCATGATCGTAAGGGCGATCAGAGCATCCTGGCTATTCAAGAGATCGCTCCACCACGGGGTAGCTTCCCCTTCTTGAAAAGCGGTGGGGAGAACATCAAATTGAAACAGAAAAAAAGGGCTCATGCGGTTGGAGAAGATTCTTGACGACGTGCATATGCAAGACCAAGAATACGATCTGTCTTGATTTTAGCTTCTTGCTCAAGAAAAAATTTATTGACCCCGGGAATCGTCAGCAACCATTCACGAATAAGGAGCACTACCTGTTTTACCTTTACCCGGAACTCACGCACCATCGCGGCGATCTGATTTGTAACCTCCTCACCTTTTTGGTGGAAGCGCACCTTGGCCGATTCCGGTAACTGCAGATAGTACTCACCTAATCCATCTTCTAAAATCTTCTCGACGGCGTGAAAAACATCATCTTTTTGAGATGTCGGAGGCTGAGGAGGAGCTGAGGAGGGTGCATCCGTCACCGGGGTTGTAGCCACAGGTGCCGGCGACGATGCCTCTTCTGCATCCTCCAAAAAAGTATCTTGCCGTTCGCTCAATTGTTCGAGGGCTTGGGCATCAGCTTCAACCGAAGACTCCGCCTCTTCAGGAGCGCGGACCTCAGGGGAAGCTCGATCAACGATTGACTGTTCCGGAAGCGAAGGACCATTCGGCATGCATAGGGATTATACCATGAAGGCAAGATCACATGTAACCATCTTTCGGCGTGAGGAGGTACCCATCTGCACCCTTGTCCTCAATGGACCATCCCTCTTGCGCCAAGGTTTCACGTAACGCGTCTGAACGCGCCCAGTCTTTCTGTTCACGTGCGTGTTGGCGTTCAAGGGCAAGATTGTGGATAGGAGCCGGGATGTCATAGGGCCGACCAACCACGACATCCAGCCCAAACCCAAGAACCTCATCCATCTTACACAAGGTAGCCCCCTTCCCCTCATCTGTTGCAGATGACTTTAAAAAGTCCCACATCACCGCAAGTGCCCGCGGCGTGTTCAGATCCTGTTCCAAGGCATCCGTAAACAGCTTCCACACATCATCATCCACCGCTCCATCTAGGGAGAATCCGTGAGCCATGGAACGAAGTTTCCTGAGTGCTTGAGCCGCCCCCTCTAACGCCTCCCAGGTAAAGTTCAACTTCGATCGATAATGGGCCCCCAGACAAAAATAACGATAGGCCAATGGATCAAACCCCTTGGCGATCACGTCATCGAGCGTATAGGCATTACCTAAAGATTTTCCCATCCTTCCGCCATCTATGAGAAGGAATTCGTTATGCAACCAATAGTGCGCCAACGGCTCACCCGTTGCGGCCATGGTCTGCGCAATTTCATTTTCATGGTGGACCGGAATCAGATCCACACCCCCACAGTGAATATCAAACGGCTGACCGAGATACTTGGCTGACATGGCGGAACATTCAATGTGCCAACCCGGGAACCCGATCCCCCAAGGACTCTCCCATTCCATCTGGCGAACGACTCCCGTCTCAACCGACGGACTGAACTTCCAGAGAGCAAAATCTGACGGATGTTTTTTCTCTTCATTCACCACCACGCGCGCACCAGGCTCCTTCTCTTCAAGACGTTGGCCGGACAGTGCCCCATAGGCAGAAAATTTTGACGTGTCAAAATAGATCCCATCAGAAATTTTATACGCGATACCATGGGCTTCCAGTTCTTGAACCAACGTGATCTGCTCTGAAATATGCTCGGTTGCACGCGGCAAAACATGCGGCGTCAACATGTGCACGCGCTGCATATCATGCAAAAAATGGGTTTCATGAAATCGCGCTAACTCCCAAGCCGTCATCCCGCGCTTTTTGGCCTCCCGTTCAACCTTGTCCTCCCCATCATCGCCATCTCCAACCAGATGCCCAACATCGGTAATATTCATGACGTGGGTGACCTCATATCCCAACGTCCCTAACGTCCGTCGTAAAAAATCAACGACAAGATAGGCGCGCCAGTTTCCGAGAGTTACCGGGTTATAGACGGTTGGCCCACAATTATACAAACCCACCTTCGGTGGATGAACCGGGTGAAATTCCTCTTCCCGTTTATGAAGGGTGTTCCAAAGAGTTAACATGCAAACGATAGAAATCACATGATAAAACAGAACCGAGCGCGCGAGGATGTTTGAGCGAAGCGAGTTCCGCAGCAAGAGAGGAACTGTTCTATGATGTGATTACTCTAGCCTATCTCAATTGTCCAGATTCTTCAAAAGACGACGGTGGAGCAAGCGACGGGTGCTTGTCGTCAATGTTCCTGAAGGGCGTCGCCGAAGACGCTCGTGCCTCCGGATAGACGCGCTCGTGGTCGCATGCACGTTGACCTCGAGATCATGAGAAGTGGATGATACGTTTACTCCCCCTTGGATGGAGGAAGTGGTGTGATCCACCCCTTCCTGTCGTCGTTTGCGTCGAGCCTCACGATCGCGCTCTCGATCTTCACGCATCTCTTGACGTGAAGCATCTCGCAGAAGGCCACCTGCAGACGTCGTGGCGACGGCTTCAAGCGAGATGCCCGTTGCCATCGATGCTGGCGAAACAATCTCAAGCGTCTTCAGTGGTTTCACGACCTTCTTCACCTTCGCTGCAGCCCGAACACGACGCTCCGTTATCACCACGGCCTCATGTTGACGACGCTGCACTAATTTTTGTTTTACCTGAACCTGGGCCGTGGGCGTAACGGCCAGCGTTAACTCCGCACGTTCAATCGTTTGACGAACGACATAGAGTGGCGTGTCTGGAAGGACGTCGTCGGAGACATAGGCATACGTCCCCGTCACACCCATGATGCTCAACGTCAATACTGAAGAGAGGACGGCGACGCTCCGGGCATGAAAAAGTGCCCAGCCCTGTGCAGGGGGAAGATACCCGGCCTGTTCAAGAGACCGACGAACCGCACGTTGAACGTCGCGATGCGGTTCGGCCTGCTTCGCCATACGGTTGAAGAGGGATGTAAGAGTTGTCATATCGTTGGTTCGTCAGGAGAGGCGTATGGATCTTTCATCAAGCCTTTAAGTTTCTTAAGGGTCCGACTCGCTTGCACACGGAGAGCGCCTGAAGTCTTTCCCATGATCTGTTGCAAATCATCAAAGGACCATCCTTCCAAGTACTTCATCCTTACAAGCTCCGCATCTTCCACGGGAAGACGACGGAGCGTTTCACACAGGATACGTTCATCATGTTGGTTGGCAAAGCATTCGCGCAGATCGACGCTCACCTGCAGCGTACCTTCAACCTCATCCAGATCCACCTGTGGACGGTTTTTCGCATAGGCATTTGCCAGGTGATTACGAGCGATCGTGTAGATCCATGATACCTGACTTACCAAAGGGTCATATCGATCAAAGGCCTGAAACGCCTTCAGAAAAACATCCTGCGTCAGATCCTGGGCAAGCGCTCTATTGCCACCAACGCGAAAGTACACAAACTTGTAAATGCGCTTAAAATAGGACGTGTAGAAACGTTCAAAGTGACGCTTATCCATGCCTTCTGACGTATCAGAATACAGAAAACCTTGTCAAATGTGACAAAGAGAGATGTAGACTTATCTGATGTGCGCCCCCTCACCCCACACCTCGTCTAAAATAAAAAGAACAATCGATAAAAAGCCAAAACATAGCGCCACCCACTGCACCATGCTCAACCGTTCATGGAAGATAAATAACCCAACACAGGAAGTGACAATGAACACCAGTACGGACCAACTGGCATTCATAATGGTTAGCTCACCAAAACGAAGCGAATACATAAATGTAGCTCCAGAGATGACGTACAGAATAAGGGCGATCATCCAGCCAGGGCCACCGATCCGCGACCACATTTCTGCAAGATAGTCCGCCAAAACCGTTGCAATAGCTCCACTAAACACAAATAAAAAACCAAACATGAGACAATTAAACCATTTTATCAAAGGGGCGTCGATACTAGAGACCTTCTGTTCGAAGACGTTCAAGCAACTCCCGCTGTTCACGCTGAAGCTTGCGCGGCGTATCAAGAATCACGGTGACACGATGATTACCACGACCGCTAGAACGCAGATAGGGGATCCCTTTTCCGCGCAAGGTAAAGGTTGTGCCAGACGGTGTACCGGCAGGAATATCGATACTGATTTGACCATCCAAAATGGGAACGTCGATTTTCCCACCCAGAGCAAGGAGCGTAAACGGGACCGTTTTTTCCGAGAGGACATCATGATCTTCTCGACGAAAAACAGGGTCCGCCTGGACGCGCACACGAATAAAGAGATCTCCAGGGATACCACCATACGGTGCTCCTTCTCCCTGACCGCTCACCCGAATCGCCTCTTCTGAAGCGATCCCCGCCGGGATAGGGAGTCGCACATCCTCTTCACGACGCTCCAATCCCGTACCTCGACAGAGGGTGCACATTTTTTCCGGTTTCTTCCCACGGCCATGACAGTCCTGGCAGGTCGCGACCGTTTGCATCGTTCCAAACATGGTCTGACGTAACTGGCGGACCTGACCCTCCCCCTTACACGTCGCACAGGTTTTCACCGTTGACCCCGACTCCGCTCCATCCCCATGACAGCGTGAACACTGGGTGTGACGATAAAGACGGATCACCTTCTCCACGCCGAACGCCACTTCACGAAAGGTGAGCGAAACATCTACTTCGATGTCTTTACCGCGTGCTGGTTGACCGGACCGGCCGCCACGACGACCTCCAAATCCAAACATCTCCCCCAACACATCCCCAAGATCCCCAAAATCCTGCCCATCAAAACCAGAAAAATCAAACCCGCCAAACCCTCCCCCAGGCCCTGGGCCAGCACCCCCCTGTTCAAAAGCCGCCGAACCGAACTGGTCATAGGCAGCTCGCTTTTTCTTGTCCGATAGGATCTGGTAAGCCTCATTGATATCCTTAAATCGGACAGCATCACCACCCTTATCAGGGTGATGTGTGTGCGCCAAACGACGAAAAGCTTTTTTGATATCGTCATCAGAGGCGGTTTTTGAGACGCCGAGAATGACGTAATAATCTTTAGCCATGGGGAAGGATAGATATCGGGTTACCAATCTCCACGAGGAGAGGTCCCACGAATCAGGTTAACAACTTTGGCTCGCTTGCCTCTTCAATCAGTCCATGAAGCTCCTCGTATCGGGAAACATTGTCTCGAAGGGCCCGCACGATGCGCTTCATGTGTCGGGGGCTCACGATCAGGCGCGACACCAATTCCCCGCTTGGGGGAAAAGCGGACATGAAATCCAACACAAATTCCTCTGACGTATGCGTGACCTGCATCATGTTGGCATACTTACCACCCAAGGATCCTTCGGATGCTTTAATGTCGATATGGGACATACGATGATGGCAAACGGGACCCTAGCCCGAGGACGGGGAACCGGCCTCCGGATTTGGCGGAACCTCCGTCGAAGCCTCCGAACCCTGCGCCTTCCCCGCTCCAGCTCCCGCTTCCGCTTCTGGACGATCTTGATAGAGGGCGGCCCCAACTTTTTGGGCGGCTGTGGCGAGGGCATCTGCCGCCTGCTTGATTGCATCAATGTCTTCTCCCTCCTTCACCTTCTTCAAGACTTCCAACTTTTCTTCCACGTCTTTTTTATCCTCCGGCTTCGCCTTTTCACCATGTTCTTTCAGCATCTTCTCGGTTGTGTACACCATCGCTTCAGCCATATTCTTCACCTCGACCGCATCACGCCGCTTTTTATCCTCATCGGCATGCAGCTCCGCATCTTTCCGCATCTTTTCAACATCATCTTTCGAAAGATTCGTTGACGCCGTAATGGTGATCTGCTGCTCTTTGTTCGTTGCCTTATCCTTGGCTTTCACACTTAAAATCCCGTTCGCATCAATGTCGAAGGTCACCTCGACCTGCGGAACACCGCGTGGTGCCGTTGGGATACCTGATAAGGTGAACCGCCCCAACGATCGGTTATCGGTCGCCATATCACGCTCTCCCTGCAACACATGAACTTCAACCGATGTTTGACCGTCTGCTGCCGTAGAAAAAATCTGTGACTTCGCCGTTGGAATGGTCGTGTTCCGTTCGATCACTTTTGTCATCACGCTGCCCATGGTTTCGATACCAAGAGACAGTGGCGTCACATCCAGGAGCAAGAGCTCTCCCTTGATATCCCCTTGCAGATTTCCCGCTTGAATGGCCGCCCCGATCGCCACTACCTCGTCCGGGTTCACGCTGGCATTGGCCTTTTTCCCGAAAAATTTTTCCACGGTTTGAATCACGAGTGGCATGCGCGTCATCCCTCCGACCAAGATGACTTCATGAATATCTCCTGCATGAAGTTTCGCATCATCCAATGCTTTCTTACACGGAACAAGGGACTGTTCCACCAGATCCCCCACGAGCTGCTCCAACTTCGCACGTGATAATTTAAGAAGAAGGTGCTTTGGCCCTGTCGCGTCACTCGTAATAAAGGGCTGATTGATCTCCGTATCAACCGCACTTGAAAGTTCGATTTTCGCCTTCTCCGCCGCGTCCTTAATGCGCTGCAACGCGAGGGTATCTTTGCCGAGATCGATCCCTTCCATTTTTTTAAACTCGTCCACTACCCAGCGAATAATCCGTTGATCAAAATCATCCCCTCCAAGATGGGTATCGCCATTTGTGGCCCGGACTTCAATCGTGTTTTGGGATGTTGAAGCGTCGTACGCGACCTCAAGCACGGATACATCGAATGTTCCTCCCCCCAAATCGTAGACGACGATCTTCTCATCTTTCTTGCGATCAAATCCGTAGGCGAGTGCTGCTGCCGTCGGTTCGTTGATGATACGACGGACGGTGAGGCCCGCTATTTCACCGGCGACTTTGGTCGCTTGACGCTGTGAGTCATCAAAATACGCCGGCACCGTGATCACCGCTTCCGTTACTTTTTCTCCCAAACGTGCCTCCGCATCGGCTTTGAGTTTTTGCAGTACCATGGCCGATATTTCCTCAGCGGCATATTCCTTTCCCTGCATGAGCACACGCACGCCATCCCCATGCTGAACAAGTTTGTAGGGCAACCACTTTTGGTCACGTTGGACCTCTGCATCATCCCAACGACGACCGATGAGACGCTTCACGGAAAAAAGCGTGTTCTCTGGATTCACAACCGCTTGACGCTTTGCGACTTGGCCCGCCAAACGTTCCCCGGTTTTTGAGGTAGCCACCACGGAAGGCGTCGTACGAGCACCTTCGCTATTTTCTAACACCTTTGGCTGACCGCCTTCGACGATCGCCATACAAGAGTTCGTTGTTCCAAGATCGATTCCAAGAATTTTTGCCATAGAGGAATATTAAGAAGGGTTTACGTTAATCTTCATGGTTTTCGTTGATGCCGCTTTCGGTAGCACAATCTTGAGAATGCCATTCGTGTAACTCGCTTGCGCACCTTGCTCCTGAACCTGATGTGGCAACGACACATGGCGCAGGACGGTGCCATAACGGACCTCTTTACGATAATAATTTTTGTCGTCTACCTCTGTCTTCCGTTCACTTTCCGCCTTGATCGTGAGGGTACGGTGCTCAATAGAAATCTCTATCTTGTTCGCATCAACACCCGGCATCGGCACTTCGACGACCACCGCTTCCACCGTCTCGTACACATCAACCGGAGGGACAATCCCCCCCGTCGGATGCGCAGACAGGCGGCCCATATCTTCAAGCATTTTTTCCATCCCATCGAACGAATCAAAGAAAAAGGGTGACCATTTTATGAGAGACATAGTGTTGAGAGAAAGGTTGCTATGACGATCTGACAAGGATCACTCGCGCTGGACGAAGAACTTTTCCGTGCAATTGCCAACCATCCTGTAACACACGGCTGATGGATCCAGCGGACTTACCCTCCATCGTTTCTTCACCCGCCGCATCATGCATCGCCGGATCAAAGGGACCATCAATCGGGATCCGCTCCAGACCGATCGTGCTCGCCATGCTATCCCATGCCGCGCCTACGGCACGGACTCCTTGCAACCAGTTCTCCCAAACACGACGCTGATCTTCAGAGAGTGTCTCTGTCGTCGGAATATGGTGCATCGCCAGCCCAAACTGATCTATCGCCGGAAGAAGATCCGCGAGTAAACGTTCATTCGCGAACTTCACCAGCTCACCTCGTTCTTGCTGCGTTTGACGCAGCAAATTCTGGTAATCCGCCTGAGCGCGCTTCCAACCAGCGAGATACTCCTGACAGGTCGCACACGGTTCCCCGGAAAGAGGGGAGGTGTTTTGTTGTGTATCATCCATAGATTACATCTGTGTGAATAATTCTTGCGTTGTGTGAAGAAGGGCGTACACGTGTTGATAATTCATCCGTAACGGTCCAAGGACACCCAGCAGCTCTTCGTCCAAGGACAGAACAATCGATCCGCAAATGGCTCCAAACGGGCAGCCCTTTCCTAACATGAGAGCCGGTTCCGGATACCGCTGACGACGAAGAACATCCAGAGTCTCATCCAAATGGTCCAACACTTCCGTTAAGGTGATGACCTGTTTCCATTGTTTAAATTCAGGCTGAGAAAAGACCTGCGTCAATCCGGTGTAATACGTATCTGCCTCAAGCAGACCGACGAAGGTTGCGAGGCCTGACAGTTCCGTCAGTGCCTTGGCAACACTCTTCAAACGACGCCCCTCATCACGCGGGACGTGGAGAGATCGCTCTAAGCAGTCACGCTCCCGTTTGGATACAGAACGAGGACGCACAAAGAGCTGCGTATATAATCGAAATCCTTCTTCGGTGGGAAGGCGCCCACCGGAAGTGTGGGGCTGCGTCAAGTAGCCAGCCGCCTCAAGCTCCGTAAACCAATTACGTACGGTAGCGGGACTCACCCCAAGACGATACCGATCAACCAAATGTTGAGATCCGACGGGTTCGGCGGTCGCGATGTACTCCTCCACGGCTACCTGGAGTAGCCTAGATAAGCGTTCATCCATGTTCGAGTCTAGCACTCTCATGCATAGAGTGCTAACGATACTATAGGCGCGCCCCTGCCATACGTCAAGACTCCCTGCGGTGCTCTTTGCGAGAAGATGGAAGGGTTTATCTTTCTTTGCTATGGTTTTCGGGTCTCTCTATGCACTTCCTCATTGTGACCCCGATTTACCCCCCAGATCTTGGGCGGTTGACTGGCTATCTCAAGATCCTCTCTGTCCATCTTGCTAAAAACCATAAGGTAACGGTAATGACCTATGGGGATCTCCCAGAACAAACCCCGGGAGTGCGGGTGTTAAGCATCTCTAAACGCCTCCCCACTGCCCTTCGCCTTATCCTCTTTACCATACGTCTTTGGCAAGAAGCCCGTCACGCGGACGCCCTCACCGTGTGTGATGGGGCGGCCGTTGGACTCCCCTCGCTCATGGTAAGCCGACTGTGCCATCTTCCTCTCATCCGTTGCGTGATGGAAAACGAAACACGCGAACGGTTTGTCCGTGAAACCCATCTGGAAATAAGCGACGAGGTTTTTCCCCGATACCCCCTCCCAGACCGAAAGCTCCGCATCATCAACTGGCTTCAGGTCTTTATCCTCAAACACGCCACCCGCGTTATCGTTCCCAGTTCGTTTTTTAAACAACTGCTTACCGATGTGTTTGCGGTTCTTCCGGAACGTATGGAGATCCTGGCCTATCCCCCGGAACCCCTGCGAAAGCTACCCTTTCCGATCATCGCCGAACCACATTCGGTGTACATCCCTTGGCACCACATGACGCCGCAAGACTTCGTCGAAACATTGGATGCCTTGGAAATCCTACGATCACGCGTATCAGATATCCGATGCATCATCGTTGACCAATCGCCATTGACCCCTGAACAACACCAAATGGTCTTGGCGAAAGGTCTTAGAGACCACCTTCGTTGTCTTGGACCGATTTCCTCCGCGGAACGATCTTCTCTGTTATTGTCATGCGACGTTTGTTACATCCCTCAAACGACCTCCCCTCATCTTGAGATGATGTACCAAGCCTATGCGGCCCGCATCGTCGTGATCGCAACGCATACTCCCCATCATGAAGAAGGCATCGACCACCATCACTCTGGATACCTCATTCCACCGCACAATCCCAAGGCCCTCGCCTCAGCGATAGAAATGCTTTTGCCGCCATCTGAAGTACGCTCACGATTGATCATGGGTGGTACCGCCTTCCTGGCTGAACACGCCTCCTGGGAGGCTCATGTTCCTGCCCTTATCGCCCATCACGCCCTATGACCACCGTAACCCAACCACCATGGGAACAGAGCTGTCGCGAAGAACTTACCCTCCTACGACCCATCCTCGCACAACAAGGATACGTGCTTGACGATAAACAAGTTCACCTAGGAGGAGAACGTTCCGTCATCAGTAACCGGAAAATGGTTCTCTTGGGGAAGCATATCCCTGATCAACGTCGCGTGGTGATCAAAACGAGTCGAAACAGCGATGGTCAAGGTGAGCTGAAACGAGAAAAAGCCTGTCGCGAGGTATTAAATCACATGCGTTTCGCACGGGATGTCTTTCTGTCACCGGAACTCTTGCTCTGGCAGGAAAAGGACGGGTTCGTCATCGCTATCACGGCTTTCTTGGATCAAACGGTCTCCTTTTTGGAGAGGCCTTTTCGCGAACAATTTTTCTTAGCGATGAAAGCATTCGAAACACAGGAGGGTGCCCATGCCACCACCTTCGAACATGGGCGTATGATTCGTGGGATCTTTCAGGTCTTTGATCCCGAAACCTACGTAAGAAATTTTGCTCATTTCCAACAGACAATCCGAGAGGACCTCCCCGAAGAGAGCACGATCCACCATCACATGGAGCGTGCCCAGCAGCGACTCATGAAGGAGCGGCTACGCCTAAAGCAGTATGCCGGCTTTTTGACGCACGGCGACTTTGTCCCACACAACATCCGCGTGGTTGGCCATGACATCTACTTGCTTGACCATTCCGATATGCGCTTCGGCAACAAGTATGACGGCTGGGCACGATTTTTGAATTTCATGCTGCTCTACCACCGCGAACTCGAAACGGCTTGTGTCCAGTATGTGAAAGATAATCGGGCACCGGAAGAAAGGGAAGCACTGGAACTCATGCGCCTCTACCGATTAGGGGAGCTGATCAGCTACTACGCACAACGTTGTCAAAAAAGCTCTGAGAATCTTCAACGCCTCGACCGCTTGCGCGTTTCCTTTTGGGGGGATGTGCTGGGTGCGCTTCTTCAGCAGGAACCGCTCTCGGAAGCACGCATAGAAACCTATCGTAAGCAACGTGACGTATGGCGGAGTCCAGAAGAACACGAACGACAAAAGGGGCTCCACTGACCACTAGACCTGTTGCTGTATAAGCTTCTTGATCCAAAATGGCAGATTTGAGACAAAACCGACGGGAAAATATTTTTTGTTTAGCCTAAGCTAAGCCAAAAATATTTTCCCTAGGGTTTGATCAAATATGACGTTTTGGGCTGGAGCTTATACAGCAACAGGTCTACTACCCATCCAACGTCTCTAACCGCTCCGCAAGCAAGACATACTCCTCCAGGAGAGGATGGCTCCAGGTTTTTTGAAGGGCCTCGATCAACGTCCGTTCAAACCAACACTTGGACGCCTTCCCTCGATGAAACAAGCCCCATACATCCGCCCCACGCACTTCGTAGGCAGCGTAGAGACTTTCCAAGTTATGTATTTTATCCGCCACCGAAACCGCTTTTGCTCCACCTGATGCCCCAGCAACCTGATGAATGTATTTTTGTTTCCTCTCTTCCCAGATCAGGGTCTTATCTTCCGTCACCTCAAGAACGATCTGACTCACACGCATCCCCACGATTGCCTCCAACTCCGCTTGCGTCACAGCGGTGTCTTCTAAGACGTCATGTACAAAGCCGGCCGCAACGACCTCATCACTGAATCCATGCATACGCAAAGTCATCGCCACCATGCAGGGATGGACAAAGTACGGCGTATCATCATCTTTACGCGTCTGATTGATGTGTGCCCGATACGCCAAGACACAGGCCGCCTCAACAAGCGGAACAGGTTTTTTTAGAGAGACGACGGAGCCCATAACGGGTGAAATATCTCACGCTCCATCTCCTTCGCAATGATGTCCCAATTATAGGATGTCATCACCATCTGACGAGCGGTTTCCGTGATCTGTGCCGTCTTGTCCGGATGGTCAAGGATATCTTTCACGGCAGCCGCAATTTGCTCTGGATGATCGACATCGACCGCCCACGCTGTAGGACGACGATCTGGATTTCGCTTCGCATCAAAAATATATTCTGCCAATCCTCCCTCCTGGGTTGCGATGACCGGCAAACGCGAAGCCATGGCTGACAAAAATGCCAGTCCGAGTCCCTCGGAACGACTTGGACAGACAAAAATATCCGCCGCTTTTCGATACGCCGTGACCCGCGAACGATCGATGCGGCCGGTACAGAACACTCGGTCCGCGATGCCCAACTCCTTCGCCAGCATCTTCACCGCCTCCTCCTCCGGCCCATCACCCACCAAGACCAGTCTTACCTGTGCCGGCAAAAGGGCAAGCGCACGGACCGTGATGTCAGGAGCTTTCTGATGAACAAGTCTCGCTGTATTGATTAACACAATTTCACCCGGCTGTTTATGGATAGCCCGTTTAGCGGCCTCGATCTCCTCCAAGGGAATCTGTTCATGCAGATCTTTTGGATTCGCCCCGTTATGAATAATGGTGAGTGGACCACGAAACCCCCGACGCCGTGCCCAGTCTCCCAAGAATCCCGAGATCGCCTGAACGCGATCGGCATGGGTAAAGGCATAGGAAAAAAGAGGCCAAAGGGGACGCATCGTACGCTCAATCTGTTCCGGCGGATCACCCTCTTGCAGCGTAAGTACGAAAGGGATCTTGGGATGTCGTAATTTGAAGATGGCGGCCGGCACTCCCGCTGAGTGAGCCATGACCGACCAGATCGCATCAAACGGTTCACGTCGATGGAGCCGCAACGCCGTCCAAGCGGCAAGGAACTGATACAGGGGTTTATTGAGATCCAACGGCCATCGGCCCAAATCTTCAAATGTTGGCTGCTTTGCGGAAAGGCCGATGCGGTGCACAAAAACGTTTCCCATCCGCTCTTCCTTTGGTAAAGAAGAGATTTGGCGCAATGTGATGATATGAAATTCGATTTTACTTGGATCAATGCGATCTGTGATCTCCTTGATAGCGGCCTCCGCGCCACTGGTAAAATGCGGGTAATAGGCCAGAGAAAAAATGAGAACGCGTTTTTTCATAGACAAGAAACTTCCTGTGAACGTTTGATCTCTTGGATGTAGTCAACCAAATATCGCGTCTGTTTCCAACCAAGGGCCGAAATTTTTTCGCTATCGATGGCGGACTCCTCTCGTGTTGTCAACGTCTGGGGCAACATCGTGACGTCACCACCAAAGAGACCGGCGACCTCCAGCAAGGAATAGTCGTCTTGGGAGGAAAGAGCGTACCCGTCTCCCATACCCCGCTCGGCCGCTAAGAGAATGCCATTTACCGTATCTTCCACATGCGTAAAAGAACGACGCTGGGTTCCCGGGGAACGAATGGGAAGCGGTTCACCGGCCAGATATTTCTGACGACAGGTTTCAATGAAGGTGCCATATCCCTCCATCGCACGCTCACGAGGACCATAGACATTATAATAATAGACGATCACAAACGGGAGCTCGTACCAACGAGCATAGTTGTTCACCAGGTCACTCATCGCTGCCTTCGCCCAGGTATACGGAGAAAGATCACGACCCGTCACGCCGTCCGTTCGTGGACCGACCGCCTTCGTGGAGGAGGCGGAATACACGAGCTTGCACCCATGCTTACGCCAAAACTCCAGCACCGCAAAACTTCCCTCCATGTTGAGATCCCAGACCAAGGCGGGTTCCTCCAGACTTCTCGCCACCCGCGCGTATTCCCCCAAGTGATAAATAACCTCCGGCCGCTCGGGGATCAGTTGCTCGACGTCTTTTGTATGTCCTCGACGATAGTCGACCCCTGTCACATGGTTCTCTTCTGAGCCTGTAAAATAATTATCAAGGGAGATCACACGATGCCCTCCTTTTACAAGCTGCTCACAAAGATGCGAACCGATAAACCCGGCACCACCGGTCACAAGAACGGTTTGTTGCATGGTCAAGAGCTTATCGAGAGACGGATGAATGGTCATTTCAAAAAAATGGTACCGCTACGCGGTAGAAATGGCAAAACCGTGCATATCTGCTCCATTTCATTGGAACAAACACACACGGTCGAGCCCCGAATCTGAGAATAAGATAAGGGGTAAAGAAAAAGGACAAAAAAGGAGGAAGGCACTAAGGGAGTGAGGGCTAATTCACTCCGGGGACACGGGCGCACGCAACACGAGGGACGAAGACCCGTAGTTGCGAGCGCGGCGACCGACGTCGCTCGAGCTGCGCTTGAACCCGCCGCCGCGGACGCACAGGCACGGCGCGCAGTCGAAGACACCGTCGGCACTGGGAGCCCTCTCGGTACCCGGGAAGTCCATCGCGAGCGACTCGTTCGTGAAGCACCCGGGATCGGTCAGGGCGAAGCAGAACCCCATGAAGTCGGTGGCGGGTACGTGGACCTTGAGGGCACCCATGTGACCACGCGAGGACTTCACGTTGTAACCCACGAAGCGCGCGCCAGCGTTGAACGGCTGGACGTGCACGTCACCAGGGGTCTCCTTGTCGAGCTTGGCGAGGATCTTCGCCGTGCGCTCGAAGAGGCGTTGGGACTTCGGACCGACGTTGGTGTAGTCCTTGAAGGTGGGGTTGATCTCCCTGAACACGCCGAGGATGTACTCCGCGACGATCTGGTCGAGATCCCAGCCCTTCTTGTGCTTCTTGACGCACTTCGCGGCCTCGGGGAGCTTGGGGAAGACGATGAGACCACCGTCCGCGTGCTCCGACAGGACGAGCTTGCGCCCGTTCTTCGGTGCATCGCGGTAGCCGCCTTCGGGTGCCTCGCTTGCGGACGGGACGTTCACGTAGTAGCTGTACACGAGCTCCTCGACGCGACCGAAGTCGACGCCGGGGAAGATCGGCTTGAGAATGTCCCGACGCTCGAGGGCTGACTTGGGCGTCCACCCGAGCGGGTAGGTGAGGTACGGGCCCTCACACCGCTGCTCCTTCGCAGCCGGTCCGACGTAGCCGGAGTCCATGATGACGATCCGACGAGCTTCTTCGACAGCACGGTGCTGCTCGGCCTCGACACCCATCTGCTTGTCCATCAGTTCCCGAACCAGCACCGCGTTGTTGCCGCGGCGGAGCCAGTCTGCGTGGTCGCTCGTCCACTTGCCCACGTCGGAGCAAACGGCGTTGGTTGAAGCGAGTACGTCCCCATCGATCTTCTTGAAAGGTTCGGCCATGGTGGCTTGACCTCCTGTCGCCGTCCGATGACCCGCTTGAGTGGAAACATCCACCTCGACGAGTATCGTTGTTGAAAACGGCGTTTTTAGAGCCAATGTCTTGGCTACAGAAACGCTGTTTTCAATGGATCAAAAGATGCCTAATAAGGCAGGAGAGTGGCATATTTTAGTATAAAAGTCAATTTTGAAAAGAAAAACCTCCGTGTGCGCCGTCTGATGAAACGCGTACGGAGGTGGAGAGGGAGCTCTACGAGGCGGGCGTCGTGACGCCATGCGTGTAGGCGGGAGTGAACGAGGAGGGGTGATGCTGGACGGGGGGCGACATCGGCTTCAGGATCTTCCGGAGCACCGCACCGAGGCTGGTGGTGCATCTGGTGACCGGCGGGGCATCCGTCGGGTGGAGGTTGTAAGGCTTGTCGATGCTGGCCCCCACGCCGAAGTAGCAGTCCGAACAGTAGTGCCTGGTTTCGGTCTTGCCGAAGATGGAGTAACAGCTCACGCCGTTGACCTCCATCCGGCAGGTGCAGCCGGGGCCAGAACAGGACACCTCCTCGGAGCGTCTCTGCTCGATCGGAGAGGGATCGGAGGTATCCTCCGTGCCGGCGCACTCCGTGCACCTTCCCTTCGGCTTCCTGCCTACCTCAGGCAGTCGCGCTGCCCCACACTGCCCACACGTATTCGCCAGACTCATATTCTTGACCCGACCTTGGTGAATGGTTTCAACGCCATCTCAAGTAAAGCTCGACCATTACAAAGGAAAATAAAAAGAGCGTCAAGACCTATTCATACCTCAGGGATTCGATCGGATGGAGACGGGCGGCCTTTCTTGCAGGAAAGTACCCAAAAACAAGACCGATAACCATCGATACGCCACAGGCGAGACCAAGACCACCCCATGGCATCGTGAACACCCAACCGTCCTGAAGATGAGAAATGATGAAGATGGCCATCCAGGAAAGGAAAAGCCCAAGAAAGATTCCCATAGCACCGGCCGTCGTCGTCACCATCACTGCTTCCATCAAAAATTGTCCCATGATGTCCTGCTCACGAGCTCCAATCGCTTTACGTAACCCGATCTCCTTCGTCCGCTCCGTGACCGTAACGTACATGATATTCATGATCCCAATACCGGCCACGAATAACGAAATGGCAGCAATCGATCCAAGCAAGATCTGGAGAATGGTCCCAATCGTATTCGCATTTTTTATCGCGTCTTCCTGGCTCGCCACACGAAAATCATCCTTAGACAGGATCCCTTTGGGATTATCCAGGTTATGGGTATCACGCAGCACGAGACGTAGGCGATCTTTTGCCATCGTAGGGGAAACATGCTGCACCTTGACACTAATAAAATTCAACCGATCTTTGTGATAAGCGTCAAAGAACGTCGTATACGGGATATAAACCTGATCATCAATATTTGAAAAAAAGCGTGTTCCTGATGGTGCCATCACGCCGATCACACGAAAGGTGAGTTTTCCTATTTGCATCGTTTGACCGATAGGATCTTGTTCTCCAAATAATTTCTTCACGATATCCTGACCGATCACGGTGACCCGTCGACGAGCGATCTCATCCTCTTCATCCAAAAACCTCCCTTTGGCCACTCGCATGTTGAAAATGATGAGCTCGTCCGGGGTAGAACCTGAAACACGCGTGTTCTTTTCTTCACGCAAACGGGACACAAGGTCTGAAGTGATCACCGCACCACTCGCAAGTCGCACCCAAGATTGTTTTCGAAGCGATGTATAGTCTTTGGGCGACAATGTCTGTTTCATCCCCGCGCTTGGCGGCCCTCCACGCTGCTCATCCCCTTTTCCGTTCGATACAAACACGAGATCACTCCCAAACGAAGCTATTTGGCTCAAGAGATAGGTCTGCGCCGCCTGACCGACGGCCATCATCAAGATCACGGATGCAATCCCAATCACGATGCCCAGCATCGTTAAAATAGAACGCCGACGATTGAGCATGAGGGCATGCCAAGAAAGCGAAGTGAGGTCACGCAAGCGCATATTATTCTGCCCGTAAGGCTTGCATAGGGCTCAGCTTTGCGGCTCGGCGTGCCGGAAAATACCCGAAGATGATCCCAATGGCCACGGAAACGACGAGGCCAAGCCCAACGCCGCGCCATGAGATGCCGAAACGCCACCCTTCCTGAAAATGACTAATGATCGTGATACCAATCCATGATAATCCGACTCCCAGCACGATGCCGATGAGTCCCCCAATCATCGTCAACAAAACGGCTTCCAGTAAAAACTGACGCAGAATATCACGCTCATAGGCACCGATCGCTTTACGCAACCCAATTTCACGAATCCGCTCCGTGACCGTGACATACATGATATTCATGATCCCAATGCCCCCGACCACAAGAGAGATGGCAG
>CAYHOM010000004.1:0-28732 GCA_964358345.1 uncultured Gammaproteobacteria bacterium | reverse complement strand
AAATATCCCACCCTTCCTTCAATGGAAGCAATTTCGAGCGAAATGGGGCTTTGTGTAATCCCTTGAAACCATTTTTCCGCCCATGAAGCCGGTGAATGCATCCCCGCAAAATGGGCAAACATATTTTCCACAGCTTTAGGAGTCTGTTCCGTCGCACGCGGCACCGTAATACGCATCAACATCCACTCTTTTTTTGCCGCCGCCTTTCCCTGGACATTCCCCAACCAAATATTTTTGAGAATGTACCAAAACAAAATGAGGAACAGAACCCAACCCCCATAGATAAACAGATAATACATGGCTGAGTAGGGATCGTTCCCCGCCATATCCAAAAACTGATCGATCGTCAATCCAAAGAGGGTAAAGCCTTGGTCGTCCATGACCCTATTATAGCACGCTTCACCTCAAAGAAACAGTGGACGAACGTCAGCGTTTTACGGCCGCACGTTTTTTTGACCAGATGTCCCAACTGACCAGCAACGGCGATGCGATAAAGATAGATGAATACGTTCCAACGGCGATACCAATAATTAAGGTGAGCGTAAAATCATGCAAGGTTGCCCCACCAAAAAAGAAAATCGCCGCAAGAGTCAATAAGGTTGCCAAAGAGGTATTCAAGGAACGCAGATAGGTCTGCTCGACAGATGCTTCTACGATATCGCTAAAGGCCCCCTGACGTTTTTGAAGATTCTCCCGAATACGATCCATGACCACAATGGTGTCCGTAATAGAATATCCCAGGATGGTGAGAATGGCCGCAATAAAGGCGGATCCTACCTCAATCCCTTTGAAGTGACCGAGGGCCGAGAACACCCCTAAGGGAACAATGACATCATGAAAGGCCGTAAAAATCGTGATGAGTCCATATTTCCAGGACTGCACCGGTGCCGATACTTTTCGAAAAACATAAGCCACATAAGCCATGATGGCAAGAAGCACAATAACCAAGCCGCGGATAGACTTCTGCCTCAACTCCTCACCCACCGTAGGACCGATGGCATCAAACCGTAGCTCTTCCGCTTTCCCATATTTTTTTTCGAGGGCTGTCAATACGAGCTGATGTTCTTCTTGCGTCAATGTACGTGTCCGGAATTGGAGGTCACTTTCCCCAACGGGTTGGATAACGATCGCCCCGAGGTCAAGATGGGCTTCCGTGATGGTGCGCTCAACTTCGACAGAAGATGGACGTTGTTCAAAATGGACCGATAGCAAGGATCCTCCAGTGAAATCGATCCCCTGCTTTAATCCCCACAGTAATAACGAACCGATGGACAGGAGAATCGTAACGGCTGAAAGCACATACCAGACGCGACGCGAGCGAACAACATGCAAAGTCATATGGGGTCAGGAACGTGAAGATGAATCCGTACGTTTCTTAAGAAACAACCAACCATAGGTACCGATCTTCGTCATAGCAAGCAATCGCAAGATGGTACGTGTGGAGACGACGGCTGTAAACAAGGAGATCGTGATACCGATAGCCAAGGTGAGGGCAAATCCTCGGATGATGGACGATGAGAACCAATAGAGCACAGCACAGGAAATAAGAACCGTAACGTGACCATCACGAATGGAGAGCCAGGCTCGACGAAATGCTTCTTCCAATGCCTGCGCGATCCCCTTTCCTTCCGCCAACTCTTCTTTCAATCGTTCAAATACGAGCACATTCGCATCTACGGCGATACCAATCGACAGAATAAATCCAGCAATGCCTGCTAATGTCATGGTAACAGGAATCAGCTTGAAGGTCGCCGCCGTTAACGCCGCATACAATCCAAGAGCGATGATAGACACAACTCCAGGCAAGCGATAAAGCAGAATCATGAAGATGGCTACCAAAAGGAAACCGGCTAACCCCGCCTGTAATGAGCGCTGCAAGGAATCACTCCCCAAACTTGGCCCCACGGTTTGCTGAGCGATGAGCTTAATCGGGACAGGAAGGGCACCGGCCTGTAAACGGCGAGCTAAAACCTTCGCCTCATCCACGCTCGATTGACCCGTGATCACCGCCTGCCCACCAAGAATCTCCGTTCGAACCGTTGGATGGGTGATGATTTCCCCGTCCAAAAAGATGGCCACCTCCTTCCCAACATTTCGTTTGGTGATGTCTGCAAAAAGCTTGGCGCCTTCATCATTAAACTGAAGAGCTACCTGAACCTCCCCCGTCTGTTGGTCGAAATCTACCTTTGCCGAACTTAGATTCCTCCCAGACAACTTGGTTGATTTCCATTGTGGGCTCAGCTGCGCAGCTGCATCCGCCTCTGTGAGACGTTTAAATTCAATCAGACTTACGCGCGGGTTTTGCGCTGGACGTTCAGCCACTTTCCAAATGAGATGGAACCCAAATGCCGTTTCGACAACATCTGAGATAGTGCCAACTTTTTGATCATAAACAGCCTTTTCAAATGGCTCTGCCCATACGCCACGTCCAAACCACCCAAGGTCACCGCCCGTGTTCTTCGCATCCGGTTCGCTGGAATATTGGCGTACAAGGGCATCAAAGTTTTTTACCGTGGCTCGTCGCTTAAGATCGGTGATCTTGGCTTTCGCCTGCTCTTTGGTCAATGTCGCTATGCTGTTCTCTGCCCCTTTATAGGCGATCAAGAGGTGACGCGCGTTCAGCTCCGGCTCTCCGGCTTTCAGCTCGGTGAGTTTGGCGATGGCGTATTCGCCTGGCTGCTCAATAAGACGTGGAACGATCGTTCCGGTAGCCATCCCCTGCACCGCTTTATAGATGTCGCTAAATTGAGGATTGTTTTGGATAAAGCCAATATCACCACCCCGTTCTTTGAGTTCCACGTTCTGCGTCTTATCTTTCGCAAGAGCCGCGAAATCCGTTCCTGGTTGCTGTGCATTCGCGAGGACCTGTTCTGCCGAGGTCCGTATGGCGACATTGGTATCATCCAACGCTTTTTTTTGTTCAGCCGTAAGGGTGGTCGTCGCACTTGAGACATTTTCATTCAGCTCTTTAAATTCCAGAATAGGCGTCTCACCAATCAACTTCACGGCTTTATTGATGTCTGGAATGCCAGCCAACTCAACCGTCACACGCCAAGAGCTACCGGCCTGTGTCGTTTGGATAAGCGGCTCGGAAACACCCAACGTATTAACACGTCGTTCGATGACATCGCGTACACCATTTAAGGCCTCACGCCGATCGGCATCGGAAACACGTGAAACATCCGCTTCGTATTCCAAATGCGTTCCCCCTTGGAGATCAAGTCCCAATACAAATGGTTTTTCGATGTGACCAAGATTGATCCCAACGATGCGACGAACCTGGTCAGAGAGCCAGTTCGCCGGTGACGGATAGGAAAGAGAAACGGCAAGAAGGAGAAGAACGAGGAGCCACGCGCTGCGTTGACGGACTTTTTTCTTCGATGGGAGGGATGTGGTGCGTTGCATACAAAGACAAGGATTGGGCGAGACAATATCAGGACCGGAAAAATAAGACAAACATCGATTTATCCCTTGGTGCCATCACTTCCTATGAGCGGCATCACTTTCAGGGGCATGCGTTTCATGACCCACCATTGTTGCAGAACCGTCAAAAGACTCATGACCAGCCAGTATAAGGTTAGCCCCCCAGGCAATCTAATCCCAATGACGATGGTGATAATCGGCATCATATACATCATCTGCTTGTTCATGATCGTAGACATACTCTCATCTCGCGCACCAGGGGAATCCTGCACTTCTTTCGGCGGGGGTGTGATCGTAGCGGCTGGGGGTTTCAAAATTTGTTTCGTTTGCAAAAACTGGATGACCCCCGCCGCAACCGCTAAGACATAGTTCGGCTTGGTAAGGTCAAAGACACCCAGAAACACGGTCCCAATGTGTTGAGGGTTGGCAACGAACGGATAAAGCAGATTCAAGTTATTTGATTCTAAACCAATCGACAATGCCTGGTAGAGGCCAATAAATACAGGAAGCTGGATGAGGAGGGGCAAACAAGATGCAGCTGGATTCACCTTTTCTCTAGCGTACAAAGCCATCAACTCTGCGGCCTGCTTCTCTTTGTCATCCTTCAACCGTTTGCGAATCTCTTCAATTTTTGGTTGCACATCCTGCAAGGCACGTTGCTGACGAATCTGTGCCAATGTCAACGGATACAACACCACTTTGACAATGACGGTCAAGAGAATAATGGCTATGCCGATGTCTTGACCTGGTACGACATTGTAGAGCCATACCAGCAAATTAAGAATCGGCTGGAGAATAACCGTGGTAAAAAGAGAGGACATGAGGAAAAAACAAGATGAATGAACTACTCGGCGGTAACATCCTTTGCAGGTTCGGCCACAGCAGCCCCCCCTTCTTGAGCCACCTCTGCTTCGTGGATCGCTGCTCCCTCTAGCGGCTGCGTGTCTTCCGATTGTTCTTTCGCATCTGCCGCTTGCACAGATTCTGGCCGGTCTTCTACCTCTCCCGTCTCTGAATCAGCAACGACTTTTCCTCCCTGCTCTTGAATGGTGATCTTCCAACCCGTCAGCTTGGCCGCTAAACGAACATTCTGCCCACCTTTTCCGATCGCAAGAGAAAGTTGATCTGCCGCCACAGACACCACCGCAAGGTTCTGGTCCTCGAGGAGCTTTACCTCCTTTGTTTTGGCTGGTGAAAGGGCGGCACCGATATACTCAGTCGGCCTCTCACTCCACTGAATGACGTCCACCTTTTCTCCCCCAAGTTCACGAATAATGGTTTGGATACGCGTCCCACGCTGCCCAATACAGGAACCGATCGGATCAATGGCATCGTCGTTGGTAGAAACGGCCACCTTGGTACGACTACCTGGCTCACGCGCGATATTCTTTATGTCAACGACCCCATTCGCAATTTCTGGAATTTCTTGAACAAATAACGCCGACACAAGCTGTGGGCTCGTTCGAGAAAGACGAATTTCTGGCCCCTTGGTAGACATCGTCACTTCACGCAACAACGCCTTGATGCGTGTGCCAGGATAGTAACGCTCTGTCTCCACCTGATCTTCAGGTAGTAATATGCCCGTCGCACGCCCAAGATCGATAAGAACGATGCGACCTTCTCGACGCTGGACGGTGACATTCATGAGCTCACCCTCACGTCCCTTGAAATCCGTGAAAATGACCCCACGTTCTGCCTCACGCAGTTTCTGCAAAATCACCTGCTTAGCCGTTTGGGCGGCCATACGACCGAACGCGGCTGGCACCCCAAGTTCGACACGAATCTCTTCCGTCAATACGGCATCAGCTTTGAGATCACGCGCATCCGAAAGCATGATCATCATCTTTGGATTGAAGGTAAACTCCTCCTCCCCTTCAGCGACAATGGGCTTCTCGGCCCGCTCTTCCCGGAGCGGACCACGTCCATCTTCTCGCTTCTTTTGGACATGGGCAGCCTCAAAACGCGTAAAATAGTCCTCCGGTAATTCCATATCTTCCACGACTGTCTTCACGTCAAAAACACGAATCCCGCCAGTCTGGCCGTCATATTTTTCTGGATCAAACTCGACCCTGATGTTCTGATTCTTGTTCCCGAAATCTTTTCGAAAGGCAGCGGCGAGGGCAGACTCCACCGTTTCGAGAACGGATTCGTAGGCAATGTTTTTTTCGTCAGCGATCTGTTTCATCGCTAAAGTAATGGGGCTGGCCATAGAAATAGGCAAGAAGAGTGAGGTGGGTACAAAAGTGACCCGTTCTTCCAGAACGAGTCACAACGTCGATATGATGACACGTTCTCTCGTGTGCGTCAAACGCATTGACCCTGCAGAATAGATCTTGTATTCTGATCGCGCTCAAGAGAGGGTTACTGGCAACGCATCAAGAACGGGTACGGATCATGACAGGAACAAATGCTCTTCACAGGTTGGCGCAGAACATCAAGACCTGCGTTGGATTTCATCAAGACCACGCGGGTGAACCGATCATCTTGCAAGCACCAAGGACCAGCCAGGAACGAGTTCGCCGCTTCTGTCTTCATCTTCATCGATGCTTGTTCACGGGTGACACACTCTGCTTCGAGCGGCTGGCTGATATGGAACACTTTCTACAAGACCGACGGCCTGATCGAACGCTTCCACGCTCAGTCGTGTTCTTGGGAGCAGAACGCCTTCCTCACAGTGCTCTGCTCTGCATACAGACTGACCCCCGTGTCGCAAGGAACATCGCGACACTCGTCACCTTCTCTCCCGTTCGTGAATTGCTAGGCAACCCTTGGCCGGCAACATTTCTCGAACGAGGCATCCTCGGCGTCTTCACCTGGCCGACGGCCACCCATCCCTCTTCCCCTCGCGTGTAATGTGAGGGATTTTCATTTCACTGAACGGCCTGTTGAAATTTTAATAATTTTGCATCCATAGCTGCTTCCAGCTTGCGATCTTCCTTGCGCAGGACGACGATGAGATCTCCGCGCAACGACGCCAACTCCTCGTCTAAATAATCCTTTGTAACCATCGTAGACTCGATGCGATCGAACCGACGATCCATGGCGTCGAACCGACGATCCATAGCATCAAAGCGCTTGTCGATGGCCTCAAAGCGCTTGTCTATCGCATCAAATCTCTGATCAATGAGCTTAAAACGTTGATCGATAGCTTCGAATCTCTCATCAATAGCTTCGAATCGTTTGTCGATAGCGTTAAAACGCTGATCAACAGACATGAAACGTTGATCAACACTGAAGGAGAACGTGTTGATCGCCTCTAACACATCGCGGATGGTCGGTTCGTTTGCCATAGAAGGATGGTAAAAAAAGAATAAAGGTCCATCCATAGAACAAAAAGCAAGCTTCTATCTGTCATCCCCGCCCCGCATGCCAGTGCGGGGTAAACTCCGGCGGGAATCCAGCCCAGATCGACATGCATGCATAGGCTGGATCCCCGCCTTCGCGGGGATGACAGGCGAGGGAAACTGCATGGCTAATGATTATCGAAGAACCAGAAGATAACTTGCCAGAGGATAAGGTTATCCACACCACCTCTTGACAAGGAGTGGTTGCTCCTGTTTCAGTTCTTTTCGTAAACGTCTATAATAGAGATACAAGCCTTCTTAGGACCTTCGGACCTTCAACCGCGACATTCTGTCGCCCCTTGCTGCTGGGTAAGCAGCGTGTTTCAAAGGAGCTCGTCATGAGGAAGATCATCGCGATCCTGGTGCTCGCCCTCGTGGTGAGCTGTGGTGCCCCCCCTTCGATGGACGGCGGGATGGTAGTGCCGGTCGACAGCGGCATGAGTGTGGACAACGGGATGTCCGACACGGTGACCCCGCCGGCGGACACGGCCATGCCTGGAGACGTACCGGTGATGCCGGACGTCCCCGTTCCCCCGCCGGACACGACCGGGCCGACCTCCATGGACCTGCCGGTCGGCAGGGCCTACAACGCCCCTGGTGGCAACGGTGCCATCCCGTGTGCAGATCGACTGAGCGGCTACTGGGGGTTCCCCAGCGGCGAACGGCCCATCTATGAAGGCCTTCGAAACGAGATGCGGATGCTGAACATCAGCGTCGGTACTGAACCGATGGTCAGCGTGAACTGGACGTGGAGCGTCATCGACGACATGGCGTTCTACTGGAACAACTTCGGTCAGATGTCAAGGGAGGTCCACTGCCGCTTGCGGGTCATGGACGCAACCGCCTGCAACCGGATTGAAATCCAGTGCTTCGCTGCCGGTATCGATCCGGCCCGTGGCGGGATGCCCATGCCCGGAGGCACCATCGTCGCCGGCAAGAACCGCGACCTCTGAGACAGGGTCCTCGTCCCTATTTGTGGAACACTCCGCAGATGGGGATTTTCTTTTTTCGTCATCCCCTTCATTTGATCGCCCAGATTTCTCTCTTCGTCAGGTCATTCGACCTGACCGTGTCGAACTTCGTTCGAAATGACAAACACAAGGCACCTCACTCGTGTCATCCTGAACGCAGTGAAGGATCTGGGCGACTATGCCCTGTTTTCATGGGATGAGATCCTTCACTTCGTCGAACTTCGTTCAGGATGACAGAAAGGAACGTACGAAAGCCTCATATCGATGGACTCCGCCATATGGCGGGGTCAAAAGAACTACTGCCCTCCGGCGCGGAGATACAGCGCACCCGGGTAAACAATCCATGGTCGAAGATTACCAAATGGAGAAGCAGGATTTTCAATATTACATTCACTTCGAGAAATGAGCTGGGCCGGAATAACATCCAACCTACTTGTTACCTCTACATCATTCCTCCTTACATTCTGCTCCGATGCCCCTTGCGTCGCTCCCGCATAGCACCCTCCATAGGTATGCTTCACCTGCGTGGTTGCTGAATCAACCATCGTGGCTTCCGTTGGGGCGACAGTACGACATTCACCTGTACACCATCCCCAGTTGTCCTGCGCCCAGACACGCGGGGTAAAGCGACAGGAACGTACCGCTTCATCCCAGCACCCGCCAGCAGGAGCAAGACCCGTCGTGACGCAACTGTCTCCCGGTGCACATGGCAATGTGGAACCACAACGACGTGATGGGTCTCGCGAACAACGGGCTTCACTTCCACCCGCGTCCGCACAAGAGCCGCCCTTTACAGACTCTGGTCCGGTACAACTATAGACATGACTGAACTCGAAGTAGTTGGCTTCACAAGCCTCCGGAGCATTCCCAAAGAAGGTACGGATCTGACAGTTATCGGCTTTGCCTTCAACGGTACAATCTTCGTTCACACGGCAGAGTTTTCCGGCATCTTTGCTACAGGTCCCCATGGGCTTGCACAACCCCGTGCCGGAAGGACAATCGGCATCCGTTTGGCAGGTCAGTCCAACACCCTTGATGGGATCGCTACACTCCCCTTGTACCCCACAGAACGGCTTGTGGTTCTTTAAACGGGCATCCGGCAAAGATTGCCTGAAACTATCACCCCAATCGACATTCACGGCACGCAATGGCATTTGGTTATGCGCCGCCCATCCATAAAACTTGATCACAGACTTGTGCTGCCCTCCCGCGACATTGACGATCCCTTCTGACTGACCATTGAAGGAAAACATATCCGTTCTTTGAACAGGACATTGCCCAGGCGTTGGACAGTTACGTGTATCTGGAGCCGCGATGCGTGGTGGTCGTGGGGCGTAATACGAAGTATAGCTGAACAAACTCCGATCACCAGCGAATCCAAGAGCGGAGGGCTGATAGTGCCCAGGGGTGACATCCGTCGGAAGATGGAACGCAGAAGCCGGATCCAAAGATTGCCTTGAACCCCGACCATTGATGTTGTAGGTGATCAACCCGCAGAACTCATCGTTCGGGTCTGGGCAGAGGTCGGGACGCGGATAATAGCCGGTGCCATGGGTACACACATTGTTGTCCAAATCCGGGTTCTCCGATCGCGCATCTCCCCTTCCAGATGGATTCAGACATCCTGGTGCAGGAGTATAAACACTCCCAGCATCGACTATCGCAACAGGCCGACAGGAGTTGGTAGCCGATGTAACCGCTGGATCTGAGGGGGGAAGACCATTGCAGCTGTACAAATCATCTGGATCTTGCGATGCAACGAGTTGGAAAGACGCATCTCGTTGGAAGCGACAAATTTGTCCACTACGTGTCCCACCAACGCACTTCCCAATGTACGGTTGATGGAAGTTTGCAACTGGCTCGCAAGCGGCAAGATTATAATAGTTGTAGATATCTGCGCTGCCGATGCCTAAGAAATCTAGAACGTCGTTCAAACCGGGAATGGATGCGGCAATCGTCGCAAGGCTCGTTATTTCTTCTAACGTCGGGGAACCTGCCGACCCAGCCCCTGGCCAACGGTCAAATTCATCCACAATCCATCCTCGACTGTTTCTTGGTGTTGATTCTGGACCAGCATCAACCCCATGGATGATAAAGTCTCCACCCGACCCAAATGCGCGACCAGGAAGTGCCGCACTCATTTGACTATTGTAATAATTCTTCCAAACACACACGGAGATCGTATCATGATACGGAGCAGTCGAATCAGAACGGTTCGTTTGAAGACGGGTCGTGGACATGCAAGGACCATCATTCGGACCTGCCGTGGCACTACCCGGAGCATCTCCCCGCACCTGACACCCACCCGATCCGGATGTGTGGTCCTGTGCATACCTCGAACGAGATGAATAGAGGGGCATACCAGACGGATTGGTATAAATGAACTGACCTTTAAGATAAAAGTTCTGTGTCGTATAACTGCAATCTGCATCCACAAAACAAGATGGGGTAGTCGACGAGGTATCAACCCAGCCGAACGCGGGATCAAGGAGATTGTGCGCAGCGTTGAAACCAGGTTCCCCCGCCAAAAGACGACCATCCGAACCACGTGGATAGGCTGGGGGACTTACCGTGTCCGGTACAGTTAGTCGTGGAAGAGCCATCTGACATCTTCCGGGCAGACGTGAGTCCGAGCCTCCTCTCACATTCTGCGGCTCACCTGGCTTGAAACAACGGCCGATCACCAACATCGGACATTCGGGACTGTTCTCGCCCGGAGCCGAGCACCGCGCTCCACCCGTTCCTCCGACGCCCTCAGGCTCCGTTGCTCTTATGGAATACCAGGTATTGGCACATTTAAACGCTCCCTGTTTAGACGCCAACTTTTGAGAATAATCAACTAATCTATCGGTCGCATCGGTTGCCGTATGCTTCCAATACTCTCCTCGCTTCTGCCATCCCGGCTGGACTTCACAGGGCAAACGGAGCTGCAGCTGGGTGCGCGGATCTACGGCGCCCGTATGACAGACATCCACCCTCCCATCACAACGCAGTCCAGCGTTAGCCCCAGAAAGCGCGTTGCAAAAATTATATTGCTTTGATTCATCCGCCGAAAGTTCGCCTGTTTTGCAGATGCCATTCGGGTTACACTGTTGACTCCCCAGAAGATCTACCCCCGCTGGGGTACGACTATTTGAACATTTTTCACCTTTGAATGGCCCTTCCGTACACGCTTTATCCGTGCGCGTCACCTGCTGCTCGTAGTAGTGATAGACACGATATATACGGGCAAAAATGTTACTGAGATACGCCCACTTATCTTTCGGAGAGGCATCTGGACGATAGTAGGTGTCGATCCCTGAACTCAGAAAGGTGGGTGGTGTGAGGGGAGAGAACCCTGCTACGGAATTCCCCGTTTGAAACAATGGTTCGCTTCCGGCCGGCTTGGTATTTAACGCACTTGAGAAGGGAGCAAAACGTGTCCCATACTGAAAACCAACCTTTGGAATACTGAACCCCCCCTCTTTCCAGACACGATCCGTGAAGGCAGCATCCTGACGCGAATCACGGCTCCGTACCTCGACCAGCTCCTTACAGATATCCGCGCTTGTCATATCGACATACATGTAGATGTATCGATAATCATTCACTTTTCCAGCACAAGCACTCACCCAGAACCCCACAAAGCGCCACGGTCCTTGGATGTTATCTTTCTTTAACGCTCCCGACTCTAATCCACCCTGCGCCTGTGCTTCAGCGTTGGTCTGGAATACCGCACGAAGAGAGAAGTAGGGTTTGTCTGAATGACATTCATTATACATCGGAGACAGACGGATATCCTCCAAACTACGAACGACAGACGTACGCGTTTCATCGTTGAATAATCCATCAAAAGCCTTGTCTGTCGCCTCTTTCCGATAGGATGTTTCCCAATACTTCAGATAACACTGCGTCCAATCAGGATCCTTATCACTCGTGCGTACACAGGGAACAGCGATCGGATTCCCACCAGCATTTTCCAAAAGACTTTCGCTCCCTCTCGTCAGAGTCGGCTTGTAGTTGGCACTAAACTTTTGATGCCATAACTGATCTTTCTGCTTTACTTCGTCTACATTGTCGTAATCCAAGGAACCAAGACTATCCACCCAATCCGCTTGGTAGCCGCAGGATAGACGACCATTCCCGTTGGCGTTACGAATAGGCTGCACCGTGATAAATCCAAAGTTACTTTCCAGAGCGGCGTTGAATACCTGCTCTTTTGTGGTGGAAGCTGGGTTGAGCTTAAAGAATGCGGCGCCTAACATTTCGCTCTTCACTTTGAAGAACGTCTCTGTATAAGAGGAGGTGAGTGAGCGTCCCGTATTGACTAAACGTATGGCCCACTGATCTTCTTTCTGATCATCATTGTCCTGATCTTCATCAGTATATTCGCACTGATCAGCAACCGCACTTCCACGGATTTCCCCCCCATCGATAGCGGCACCACGCTTGTTTCCTCCACAGGCGAAACAATCCCCATCAGACACGTAATCGTCGTCGTAATCAATCTTACTCATGGCACCGGCTACGGGTCCGCCAACGAAGTAATACGAACTGAGTCGAATCGTTTTTGGTTTACGGGCATTGGCCGTGCAATAGTATTGACCCGCATTCTCCGGCGGCAAGTACCCGGATGTCGGAATAAAATGATACACATCCTTATCGCCAAACAAGATGGGTGTTGGGTTCCAGGTCAAACAGGGATTATGCGACGCATCCTGTCCAACGGCGCGCGTAGAGTCATGCTCCAGACATTGGCCAAAGTAGCCACGTACAATTTCGATCTTACTCAACGCCACACAACGTCCTCCGACTTCTGGTGGTCCGCAACTTTGCGCCTCGTTTGATCCTTCAATGGCGCTCACCTGCGTCTTCCCATCAGCCGTCTTCACTTCATTTCTACTCGGTGCCTTAAAGATGCTCTCCGGAATACAGGACTGGCCTTCACGAGGTCCCCCCTGACAGATCCCTGGAGGGACGTTTTGTGAATAGATGCTGTAGAACTTTGTGAGTGCAGATGTTGGGTAGGTCACACGTTTGTATGTGCACGCACAATCTTCCCCGAACTCACACGTTTTCGCATTTTCATAACCGGCGACTTTTTTGTAGGCATGTGGAGGATTCTTCGATGTATCCCATTTTTCCACATAGGCAAGAGAATACGGGGAATCCGCTTCCGGATTTGCGCGACACTCTGGCGGGGGAAACGCGTCTGATAATAATTGATCGTCTTCAGGATGGGCAAGATCAAATTTTTGGGAGATGTTATTGAAGTCCAGAACATCGTCGTCACCATGGACCGGAAGATAGCAAGTAAATTCTCGGCAATCAGTAAGACCACTGTTGTATTCTGAAGTGTTGTAAAATCCGATTCTTCCATTACTATGCTGACACAGATTGAGAGATGGATAACGGGCGGCAACGTCCGAGATTGCCGTACATATCCCTTGGTCAACCTGTGCTTGTGCGTTACACAATACCTGAGCTCGTGCATCCCCTATCGTGGAATACACACATCCCGTAGTCCCTCGTCTACGCACGATAGGTGCCGTAGCTGCTAACCGATAGTCCAGGGCAAAGCGGCTTTTGTCTGTGCGATAGTCCAGCCCGGTATTGGCCACTTTCATGCTCACTAAATCGGGAACCTGAAAACTATTCGGCAGCGTATGTCCTGAGTAGTCACGCTGGCCCAAACCAATGGCACGCTTCACATAACGGTTAATGTCAAAGTAGGCGGAGGTGGTCAAAATAGGCTCAATGAGTGGATCCTTGCGTTGAACATAATGTGAGCAAAAGATATCTCCCGTCGTACCACTGGATTTGTCACAGAGGGCCAAGTTTGTGCACACGTCTTTGTAGCGGTTGGAGGAAGGATCAAACACCGTCTCGGAGCTCTGACACCCAAGCCACTGGTTACAATCACGATCCATCTTCACCTTTAGAAGGGTATTCGCATCATTCGGATCTAGTTCACACGTCCCAGCATATACATGCGAACGATCTGCACGAACCCGCCGTGTCACATTGCAGTCTGCCGGTACTCGACAGGCACCCAAATCGCTAACACGGGGCTGGTCAGATACGGTGATGCGATCACCACGACCATTAATGGCATAGGCATCTCCCACGCAGTGTCCAGTAACAACGTCAACGCAGAATGGACTACTCGGATCCGCGTCACAATTCAGTGGTCGAACAGGCTTATAATTGTCCGCTTCATATTTTCGATAACTCGCCGTGGTGTTATATCGCAAGGTCGAATCGCTCGCATCACGCAAGAGAACACATCCCCTTCCAAGATCAACATTTCCCCCACAGCTTGACGTATCAAGTTTATCGTTACGAACAAAATAATAGGGTTTACCACTTGGATTCAACGCATCTGAACGGTCATTCGTATCACGAAACTCTGTACACTCCCCAACGTCCTCCCCACACATCCCCGCATACCCCACGTACAACGGATCAGCCGTACGGAGAATATTAAAGGAGCTACCCGAATCTAATGCCCGTGGGTAACAAGGGACATTCGTCCCCACTTGAAACCATCCTGCGTACGTACTTGTGGCTGGCAAGCCCGTTATAACCTCTGGACCTACGGCCATATTCTCTTTGTATTCACAGGCATGCGTCTGTGGGTCTCGGAAGTATTCGTGAGCCGATCCATGGCGAAAATCTTCACAAAATAACTCTGATGGCTTGCACAGTCCTTCACCGTACCGCGTAATATCATCTCGATAGTATACCGTCTCAAACTTCTTGAGGCGCTGACGGTCAACCTCATACACCGGTAGACCAAAGGCACGGCAACTACCACTAGTCGCCGGACAACGCTTGGTTGGTTCATCGATGGCGTACACATAGCGATCCGCCGGACGAACAATCGTCATCGATGTTGGAAAATCCCGGACCGGCACACGATCGGAACGAGTAAACGTTTCTTCACCTATGGGGACAGAATTGCGAGTATCAATGAGACCGGTACATCCGATCACCTCTTCACGACACAAGCGGCTGAATTGCCTGACTGGTAAAAGCTCATTATGACGATTTCTGTAGGCACGGCAACCGATCATCGCCTGTGGCTGATCAATACCGTAGGACGTTCGATCACATGTCAAAGGCGTCTGCCAAGTTCCTTCACGAACATAGACGATATCGCGAACGCGCATCACCGTTACCTCATCCAGGAAAAGAAATGCTCCACCGCGAGGAACGGGAGCCATCCAACTAAGATATGTTCGGCTGGAAGAAACCCCTGGGAATAAACCGATGGTATACCGTTGCCAATCGGTACCAAGCGTGATGGTTCCCACGATGGTCTTGGCAGACGTTGGAGACAACGACGTTTGCAAGACGAGTGTCGATGGAGCAGTTCCAGGTGCCTTTGCCCAGAAATTTACACGATGAAGATCTTTACGGGTAGTTGTGACATAGGTGCCGACGGTAAAAACGGCACTTCCTCCTACCCCCGAAGGAGCCACCTTCAAGGAAGAATCTCCCACCAATAGTGCTTCACTGGAAATAATCCCTCCATCAAAACCACTTAGCGGATTTCTGAAATTCACTGATAGGAGGGGAAGGATACTCCCCGCCCCTACCCCCGCATACCCGCGACAACCAACGGCTGCAGCCGTACAGATTCGACTTTCAGGCTGATAAACCTGATAGAAACATTCACCCGTTGCAACGGTATAATCCCCACCCGTCTTTTCACAGTCTGCTTGATGAACGCGATTCAACCGATACGTCGTACACTCATTTGTGGAAAGAACCGTCTGAGAAAAATAAACATAAAAGATCTCTCCGGCGGCGTTATAAAATTGTCGGCAGTCTGCATCGATCCCTGTGCGCCAGGAAGATTCGCTACATCCAGACGGTTCTTTGAGGATAGACTGATCAGGGCTCAATTTTACGATAATCCGAGGAGCATTACTTGTCCCCGCAGCTTTTTTTAAACTCCACGTACGCAATTGAAACCCCGTCAGATCAGATCCTTCCCACGTAAAGTAGGTTTGGGTATTTTCATTTGGGCGTTCACAGGCTCGAACATAACTAAAGTAGGAAGTACGTTCCGCTTCTGTTCCAGAGGCACTGACATTAGTAAATTCTTCACATCCGATGTCCGGTTGACCACATTGCGCCGCAGTTACGGGGATAAAGAAGGATGACGTTACATCTTGAGGATCATCCAATCGAGGATCGACATCGTGAATGTAATCAAACGCGGAACGCTGTTTACGATATTCCGCATATCCAACGCATGCGGCTGGACACGTATCATTGTAGCTCAGGATACCAGGAATCTCTGCACCACCGTCAATATCGGTATATCCATCACACCCCGCATCAATCTGCCTACACATTTTGGCAAAACGACCACATGCCGGAAGATCCGTCGTCGCTCCCGAGCAACGGAGTTCATCCGGGGGTAATTTCAGATGAATCTGCGGAAGATTCGTATTGATGCCATTCACAAATCTCGTCGCATACTCTCGTTCTTCCAGTTGAACGCCATCGGCGCGAACGCCGGCTCCGCTAAGGGTGACCGTGGCCGCCACGGCATCAGAAGCACTCAAAAAACTACATTGAAACACTTGCCAACCTGAACTCAATGTAGACGTGGCCTCTAACGCAGGCTCACGATCTGACCGTAAAAGACAGGTTAAACTCCGAAAATCCTGTACCGCTGGAACAATAACCGTTCCAGCCGCGTTACGTTGTGTTACCAGGGCTTGTAACGAACCCGTACCGTCGTTCCCAGCCAACCGAACGGCTACGGATAACGTATAGGTACGGCGATTGACAATCGAAACTGTCTGCGTGATAGGAGGGCTGCCAGTGACAAACTCATGTCCAATATTTCCATAGAGAGCCGCCGTTCCAGATGTGACGACCGAGCTGGTTTGCGTGGTATCCGGTGTCCAGACCGTAAGCAAACGGCGTGTATCCGTTGTCGCATCCTCAAATGAAGGGTTAAGAAGCAGATTAAGGGCAGGAAGACCTGTAATCATGCGATAGGCGGACGTGCAACCATCATCGTTCGCAGGGCATGATTCAAGGGTTTTATCAAAGTAAATACGTGGACCTACGGATGTCGTGCCAACCCATACGGCCTCTTCTGTTGTCGTTGCCTCGCGGGTGTTTGCGTACCACATGCACCCAACATTATCAGCATTACATTGCCCATAATCGATGGTATTACGAAGATATCCGACCCGCTCAGATCTGCGATTACTATAAATACGGCAACTCGCGAAACGCGCGGGACATTCATCCGCCTGAAAGCGATAGACCGTTTTTTCCGCCATACAGTACCCGAAACCTCCTACACATTCTCCCTTGTCATTGCGTTGAAGACAGGTCTGAATATCCTGGCACTCCTGTTTACGTTGAGGCAAGTTCGCATTCAACAGACTCTCTCCATATCCCATCAAGGCACACTGCTGGGGAATGGTGGTGAGAACCCAATTTGGATCGATCAAGTGGCACCATGGATGTTGGGCATCACGAGCACCTTCGCGGTTACACTTGTTGAAGCCCTCCAAAACTTCCTTTAGACCGACACATCCACTTGCAGAGCTGCAACGCTCAACATTCTCCACTGACGAGGCGGCCAATTCAAATCCTACCGGAAGAATACGTGACAAACGGAGCTTCTGGAGATTTCCCACACAGTACGCATAGGTATAGCAAAGCGGATCACGATTTTCCTTCGTCATAGATTCTGGAATTAACTTCCATCCGCTATGGAGATACCCGCGCTCGACCGCCTCGGCAATCGTCATTCCTCCCTGCTCTCCTTGCGGTTGAACCGCTTGAGACAATGCCTGATCCATCACACAGTTCCACAGTCCACGATTAGTACTGGGACAGGCTTGCAATTCGGATAGCACCTCAAAGGTAGCGGCTACCTGAAGACGGGGGCTTCGCAGGTCAATATTAGCTTTACGAATGTCCGTCTTACTCTGTGTGACAATAGTATCTGGTCCGATAATGGCCGTCTTTGTTTCAAGGTCTGAAAAATCAAATGCATCGAGGCCCTTCTCGAAAATGCGCTTCATCATCTTGGATCCAAGGGTGTTCAAAAATACAGATGTCGTATATGCCGCAAGTTGAATAGGCCCGATCTCCCAAGCATTTTGCAGAATCGACATACGCACATCACCCTCAGTATCTTTTGGGCTGCGGATAACCTCGTCCTTTGTCGCTTCTCCGATCAACTGCCCTGGCGTTTTTACCTTTCCGGAAATACTGTCCGTCAGCGCACGGAATCCACCGCCTTCTTGGCGCTCCTTGTCCTTTCCCGTGACATCTTGACTCACCTTAAAGAGTTGGTAATTGAACACGCTTGCCGCTATACCAATGTCGTTCGAGTTCGTATCAAAGTTTGCTTGGATATTCTTAAACACATCTTCATTAGACATGGCTTCCGCCACGGTATCCCAATTCTTCATGACTTCTTTAAAGTCACATTTTGGTTTTGGGCGCGTAAAACTTCCTTCATTACCAGGAAAAAAGTTTCCTAGGGCAAACTGCATTTTCAAGAGGCTGAGAGGATCTTTTGGTTTACAAAGATTAAATCCCGCATGTTGAAAAAATTCCCCTGTTGATAGGGATCCCATAAACTCACCGGCTGAATCTGATGCAACGCTTTTAATATAGTCACCAAATCCTTTTTTATAGAACACAGCCGCCTGTCCATTTCCTCCAGAGGCGATATAGTTTGCTGCATCGTACGCTAGCTGGCCAAAGAAAACCTGCAAAGCGTTCATAAAAGCTACGACCCCGGTACGAGTGAGCTCCGTCATGACATTATTATAGGCGGATGACATCGCTTCCGGCGCATTACCCGTAATGGCAACGGGGAGCCCTCCCCCCGCTCCTTTGCCGGGAAGTTCCTTTGGCTGCGCAAGAGCGTGCTCAGCCAATGGACCAGCGAGCAACATCGCCCCCATACACACAAGGAGGGCGGTCCGACGCAGAGGGGCACGAAGTGAGCGTTGATCCATAGGGAAATTAGTTGGTGGTGGAAGTGGTTGAAGAAGCCGTAACTGAGGTGCGCGCCGCTTGAACGCGAATCGCCTCTTGATAGGCCGCGGCATACACTTGAACGATCATCTCGTCCGTTAGGCCGCTTATCTGTTGATTATTGACAAGACCGTGGGACACAAGATATGTACGAATTTGACTTGGGGTCATTTGATCAGGAGGCGAAGGTTTGTCTAAAAAACTTTGAATCCCGGCCGTGCCTGCCGCTTCTACGCTCACCACTTCTCCCGATACGGGTTTGATTGATGGACCGTCCAACAGATTTGCAAGACTCGAGGAAGCACTTCCCTGCACCACTGAGCTATCACTTCGCACGCACTCCTTCCCCTCAGGACAGAGAGGGTTCGTCTCTTGAGCAATCTCCACAGAATCGGGAACAGCATCAGAATCCGTATCAGCAAGGTACGGGGAGGTGCGATAAATATTCAGCTCCGCATAATCGGTCAAACCATCGTGATCGGTATCCTTGATACGCGACTCCGTCAGTTCACGATCCTCAGCCTGAATAGCATCAAAGACGGCGTTGGATCTGACGAGTAAGGACGTGGGGACCATAAACGGCCCGACAATCTGCGCACGTATGTGCATGATGGAAAAAACAACGGCCACGACACTAAACAAAGACAAAACAACAACGGAAATTTTTTGTTCCCGTTCTCTCCCATACCACCATGCACGAAGGCGCGTCAGAAAAGGATCGACTTCCATAAGTGAGACTGTTCGAGTATAGCAAAAGATCAGACAAGACGGGAGGTGTACATGTGGATGAAGATCCCGTATCATGGTGTTGTCTCTATGAATGACCTGCCATCTTCCGACTGGTTGCCATGGCACGGCGACGGACAACTATCCGTTGACATTTTTCGTCAGGGAGAACAACTCATTATTCGTTCTCCCATGGCTGGGGTCAAGATTGAGGATATTGATATCGCCATCCATGGCGACCTTCTCACCATCCGTGGCCAGCGCACCCAACAACAGGACATTAACGAAGATGACTGGTTCTGTCGCGAATGTTATTGGGGGTCGTTCAGCCGCTCTATCGTCCTCCCCCTTGACGTAAATGGTGATCGGGCTGATGCAGCTCTAAAAAATGGTGTTCTAGAAGTACATATTCCGCTTCAACATCATGCTCAACGGATACGGGTGCACCCTCAAGAGTAGGTCTATCTTTTCTTGACGATCCTACGTAGATCTATCAGGATTCAGCCAACATGTTAAAACCATTTTCCTTGCAGGTAGAAGGCATTCAGGGCGATATCGTGACCGCCATATCGGTGGATGGACAAACCTGGCACCTCCCGACTCAGGCAATTTACGGAACCGTTCAAGCGGGACAAGAACTCCGCCTGATCGCTGTCGCCCCTCATGCAGAAGATGCCGGGAAACAAGCGTTTGCAGGAGCTCTTTTGAACGAACTCCTCGGAAATCCCTGATTCACCCCCTGATCCGTTCTCCATGAAAACACGTGCCTTTATTTGGATGGTACCGACCGGTCTCATCATCATTGCTCTGGTGGCAGGGACCTGGTTTTTTTATGCGCCCGTTGCTACTGATCGATTTTTACCAGGTATCCACATTGCGCGTATCCCTGTGGGCGGACTCACCCTGGAAGAAGGTCGGACACTCATAGAAGAGCGCGCAGAGTCATCCGCTCGACAAGATCTTGGAGTACTTTGGCATAATGAGCGGCTGTTATTACACCCTTCTCGACAATACCCCTACCTCCGCTATCAGACCGAAACGGTTATTCAGGAGGCCTATCGACTAGGACGGTCCCAAAACCTCTGGCAAAATATCCTCATGCAATTTCATGTCCGCATCACGGAAAAAAACCTCCCCATTCCTGTTGCACTCGATACCACCCAACTGGAAAGAGATCTCCGGCAGGCTCTGGGATCCCGCCTTCGCCTCGCCACAGATGCCCGTTTCCTTATTCACGTGGCAGAAGATGAACGCGTATTTTCTATAGACATAAGCGATGAACAGGTCGGGCAAGATATCCGCCTCGATACGTTACAGGAAAGGCTCCTCACGCAAGCGAAGGAGATGCATGTTCGCGATCCCCTTCCTCTCGATATCGTCACCACCCTCCCGAAACGAACAGCACGTGACCTGATGCCGCTCGTTCCAGATGCTGAAGCCTGGATGCGCTATGCACCGCTCACCCTCTCGATGGAAGATAAGACATGGACCATTCCCACACGAACCGTAGGAAGCTGGATCACGGCAACGCACACCGTTCAAGGATGGGCCATTGATCTCGATCCTCATCTCGTCGCGGAAAATTTGAAAAAAACCCTCAACGATGTTTTAAGAGCTGCTGTCGATGGATCGCTTGTCGTAAAGGACGGACGCATGGAGACCTTTACCGCACCCGTTGAGGGGATTGAGCTTGATGTGCCCGCCACGATCACCTTGTTGAAAGTCCACACATCAAAAACGAGCAGCACGGCCATTCAGCTCATTCACGCCACCCCGCGTATTTTGGGTGATGGTGAAACGTTAGGGATACGGGAGGTGCTAGGTGTTGGACGTTCGGAATTTAGCGGTTCACCAACAAACCGACGAAAGAACATCGCTTTGGGGGCAAAAAAGGTGAACGGAACACTGATTGCTCCCGAAGCCGAATTTTCTTTATTAAAAACATTAGGTCAAATTGATGGGGAGCATGGCTGGTTACCGGAACTTGTGATCAAGGGTAACAAAACAACTCCAGAATTTGGAGGCGGGTTGTGTCAAATCGGCACGACAAGCTTCCGTGGAGCCTTAACATCTGGTCTACCCATTACAGAACGCCGTAACCACAGCTACCGGGTCAGGTATTATGAACCCGCAGGGACGGATGCCACCATTTATGATCCGGCACCTGACTTTCGATTCAAGAATGACACTCAGCACTGGATTTTGATCACTACTGACATAAAACGGGATACTGCTATGTTCACATTTTGGGGAACACGTGATGGACGGATAGTAGAGCAGACACCCTCGAAGATTTTCAACGTTGTTCCACCTCCACCAAAAAAAGAGATCGAAACACTCGATTTAACACCCGGAACGGTCAAGTGTACGGAAGTAGCCCATGCAGGAGCAGATGCCAGTTTTGATTATATCGTGAGCCATCCAGGTGAAGAACCTAAGAAAGTCACCTTCTACAGCCACTATAGACCATGGGGAGCGGTCTGCTTAAAAGGGGTAACCCAACTTTCAGCCAGCTCGACAACAAGCCATACAGCATCAACAACAGAACTCCTGATACCTTAAAAAAGCCTTTATTTCTTCTTCTTGACGCCCAACTTCTTGACTGCCATACTAGGATCTAGTCCTTTCATGATCCGTTCGATCGGAGCTGTTTTTAGTCTGGTGAAAACCAAAATCGTTGGTTTCAAGCACAAACGGGCATTGATGGTTGACAAAATAGTTGAAATTTGATACCTTACTGAGGTGTTCTAAGCACTTTTACGAGGTCTTTAGCCATCTGCATCCACGACAAGCATGGGATTTTTCCAAAGGGTGCCGCAGGTCTTCGGACTCGCTCTCCCCTCTAGAAAAATTTCTTGGGTGCGGATGGCTTGAGACTTGGTGCAGCAAAATCCTCCCGTCATTCGACGGGGGGATTTTTTGTCCATGCATGATCGGCCAGATATTTCTCCGCATCTAGCGCCGCCATACACCCAGACCCTGCGGCAGTTACAGCCTGGCGGTAACGAGGATCTTGAACATCTCCACAAGCGAAGAGGCCTGGAACATTTGTTTGGGAAGTTCCCGTGATGGTCTGGATGTACTCCTTTTCCGTCAAGGAAACGAGACCCTTCACTAACCAAGTATTTGGTTCATGACCGATAGCGGCGAACACTCCATCAACAGGCACTTCAGACCGTTCACCTGTTTGAACATTGTGTAAACGTACACCCGTCACATGCCCGACGGCTTCACCCATTATTTCCGTTATTTCTGTGTTCCAGATGACGGAAATTTTTGTGTTTTCCATGACGCGTTTTTGCATAATCTGAGAGGCACGAAACATGTCCCGTCGATGAATGATCGTCACCTTGCTTGCAAAACGTGTCAGAAAAGTCGACTCTTCCATGGCGCTATCTCCTCCTCCAACCACCATGACCTCCTTGCCACGAAAGAAAAATCCATCACACGTCGCACAGGCAGAGACCCCCCGACCGTAAAGGGCTTTTTCAGAAGCCAGACCCAAGCGACGAGCGGTAGCCCCCGTAGAGAGGATGATGGTCTTTGAGGTGTAGCTCGTGTCCTTCGCTACGAGTTCAAACCCTTCAGGACACCGTTTTATCTGAGTCACCTGCTCTCCCATCATCGTCGTACCGAATCGGAGGGCTTGATCTTTCATCATTTTCATCAACTCCGGTCCCTGTACGCCTTGTGGGAAGCCAGGGAAGTTCTCAACGTCCGTCGTTGTCATCAGTTGCCCACCAGGCTCCGCCCCTTCAAACATGACAGGCTGAAGATTCGCCCGTGCCGCATAAATAGCCGCGGTATACCCAGCCGGCCCGGAACCTACGATGATAACATCATGGACAAAGCTCATACATGCAGGGATGGAGGCTGTGCGTGAGATCGTTACCACGATTAAATATAAGGATGGATTTTTGCCCGCATCGCTTCCTTGGTCATTCCACCCACCAACTGTTCTACCACCTGACCATTTTTAAAAAGCAGAAACGTTGGAATGGAAAGAATGTTGTACTGACCAGGAGTTGTTTGGTTTTGATCAACGTTCATCTTTCCAATTTTTATTTTGCTAGCATCTAACTCCTCTGCCAGCGCTTCAATAACTGGTGCCATGGCGCGACACGGTCCACACCACTCAGCCCAAAAATCAACGAGGACGGGGACGGGCGATTGCAAAACATCTTGTGTAAACGTGGCATCAGTAAATACAAGTTCCATATCGGCGTATCTTAATCGTCGTGGGAAAAGTTCGCAAGATCTCTTTTTTTGACAAACAACTCAAAGAGTGGACATAATGTTCCGCGCAAAAAATTCTTTGCGCACGTACAGGACGACAGCCCGTCCGCAAGACAAGGGGACTCGTGTGAAGGAAAAAATCACGAGCGTCAGCGGCCTGCAGGCTCTTATCCATTGGAGGAGCGATCTTCCAGCAGGCCTCATCGTCAGCATGATCAACCTCCCGCTTTCCTGTGGAATCGCGATCGCTTCCGGAGGGCCACCCATCGCGGGCTTGATCGCGGCCATTGTGGCAGGCGTGATCATGTCCATCATGGGAGGATCGTATGTGACCATCGCAGGACCTGCCGCCGGACTCGCTCCGGCACTCCTCGCTGGCACCCTTCTCCTGGGCCACAACAACCGCGTAGTCGGGTATCCCCTGCTCCTCGCCGCCATCTGTCTGACCGGACCGATTCTCATCTTGCTGGCGCGCCTCAAGCTCGCCCGCTACGCCGCGGTCTTCCCGGCCAGTGTCGTCGAAGGGATGTTGGCAGCCATCGGTCTCCTCATTATCGTTAAGCAGCTGCCCCTCGTTCTGGGCCACTCGTTCGAACACACGTCCTTCTGGGGGATGCTGATCGAGACTCCGCACGAACTGGAGCTGCTGGATCAGAAGGCCTTCACCGTCGGGGTCGTCTCCCTCATCACGGTCTTCGGACTGGACATGAGTAAGGGCGAGTGGAAAAAGAAGCTGCCCCCACAAGTCATCACTGTCGCCATCGGGGTCGGACTCTCCATCCTGATCGATCTGGACCCTCGCCACCTGATCCAACTGCCCGCCAACCCCCTTCAGGGCATCACGTTTCCGAACTTCCACGGTGCCTTCACGGGCCACCTGTGGCACCTCACGGAGACGGTCGTGATCCTCGTGATCATCAACGGCGTCGAAGGTCTCGCAACCATCGCTGCTATCGACAAGATCGATCCCTTCGGCCGAAAAAGTGATCCCAATCGCACACTTCAGGCCATGTGTGTCGCAAACCTGTGCTCGGGTCTGCTCGGCGGACTCCCAATCATTCCTGAGGCAGGACGCTCAACGGCCTGCGTCGCCTCGGGCGGCAGAACGCTCTGGGCAAGCTTCTGGAACGCCTGCTTTCTCCTGCTTTTCCTCTTCGTAGGACAGGCGGTCATCAGTTGTCTGCCCATGGCAACCCTGGGAGCCGTGATCATCTTCACTGGTTGGCGTCTATGCAAGCCCATGAAGTGGTCTCACACGGCCCATATCGGACGTGAGCAACTTGTCGTGTTCGTTATCACGGCATTCGTCACCGTGTCCGAAGGCCTCTTCGAAGGCATCCTCATCGGTCTCGTGACGGAGTTGATCGTGACCCTGTACTACGCCCTCAAATACAACGATGAAGGCGTGGGTATGTGGACGCTGTTCATTCGCTGCTTCCAGAACCCCGTAAAGGACACGTGGGCCACGGAAAATGGCATCTGGCACATCCGACTCAAGGGCCCGGTGACCTGCTTCAACTCGCTGTACCTCCGCGGAGCACTCGACAAGGCGAACGACGCCAGTCACTTCGTAAAGATCCATCTGAAGGATGTGACGTTCATCGATCACACCTCCATGACCGAGCTTCGCCGCTTCGTGGGTGACGTCCTCCTCTCCGGACGCACCGTCCTCGGTCTGGAACGGGGTCTCGAGCGCATGCAGAGCATCTCCCCGCACCCTACGGCTGTCCGGATCCGGGTCAACAGCATCCCTCCCGTGACAACCCATCCCTCATGACCTTCCATCGAGTCCGACGTTCTCTGTCAGGCTCGATTTTCTTTTCTCTCGTTCACAAAACCATTCCTTGAAGGATACGAAGCGAAGGGCTATGATCTCCACGGTTATTCTTTTCCCCCATTCTCGTATGGAACCAATTCATCAACGCATTATCGCTATCAACAAGGAAGAGTCCGAACGATACGTCGCCAGCGAAGCTGAGCGTCTGCGTTATTGGGCAAAACATCCCACTTTTTTTGCCTGCATCAAATGTATGGATGGGCGGGTGAGCATCCCCCTCATGACCAAAACACCCATCGGGATCGTGAAACCATTTCGCGCCATTGGTGGGAAATTTGATATTTGGTGGCCTACCTTTTTGGGACGCATCCGCCATTGGACGGATCGGGCCATCAGCCAAGGTAGCCGTACATTCGTTTTTGTGAGCTATCACTACAGTGCGAGTGACATCCATCTCGGTTGCGCGGGATGGAAATACGATACGAAGGCCGCTCGGAATCACGCGGAATATTTGAAAAAAGAATTGGAATTCGTCTTCGGTGAAGAAATCACAGCCATGACAACAGGCGTAGAAACGGATCACGATCTGCTCACCCTCCACGGGCCAAACGGCGACCTTTCGGGCGAGATGCTCATCGGAAAGTCGGATCAAGATATTCAGGATATGATCGCGCGTCATTTTCCCATGATGTCGCAAGAAATGATACGGGATCTTGTCCCATTTTTACGCGGCAATGCAGAACGCATCAGCGAGCTCAGGAAATATCCTCGTAAACCAGAACAACTGGAACACAACGAACGCATCATTGCTATTGGACAGGGTTTTGATTGGTTAGTTGAAGAAAATCTCGCCCTCATCATTAATGATGCCGATCCGAATCTGGCTGAATCCATTCGTGTAGCCGGATCCTTAATTGAAAAAAATCTTAGAAACGCTCCCGCCGGAGACGATGCGACCATTTTTACAAACATCCAATACCGAAAATCTGGTATGGACAAACGGCAGGCCATAGCTCGGGCACGCGGGCTCCGTCTCTTTGCCGAAAAAGTTCTCCATGATGCCTATCCTGAACTCATGCGTTCAGGACGATGTCATAGCCTGAGCAGTATCATGTGGGAACCGAGCAAAGAAATTCACATCATCACCTAGCGATCCCTGAACGCAGGATCGTTGACGGCAAAAACATTTTCTTGTACAAGATCTCTGGAGGAACCATGGAGAACGTGCTCATGTGGTCGCTCGTGGTATCGATACTGGTGCTGGGATGGTGGATCTCATCACTAAGCATCCCGTCGTTCAACGTACGTGGCCGTCACAAAAAGTTCATGAAAAAGATACACGCGGACCCCGTTTTCGGCCCTGCCTATCGCGAAGCCCTCCGTGAGGACGGCGGCAGGCCCGGGCTCAACACCTTCATGGTGGTGCGTATGTACAAAATGCGTGATGGCATCGGGTAAAACCACCGACCTCCCCTCTATCCTTCTACACAGAGGGATTTTTCATGAACGCACCATCTCCACTTTTCGAGTTTTTGATTCTTGCGTGTAGGCTTCAAGGCGATCACCGAGCTGGACCTTTACTTTCCCTTTGAATGACAATCCACATTCCTGACCTGCTCCAGCCTCTTTAACCGGCGACTTTCCGGACTGCAAAGATTCAAGAATACCTTCTCCGATAGGATCTTCTTCACGCCATACACGAACGCTGGCTCCCGATAAGAGCTTCCCTTCCTTCACCTTCGCCCCAAGCACCATGCGGCCGGTCTCTGTCCGGAAAATGGCCGCCACCTCTGCGCTCCCCAACGAAGTCACGATCACCTCTTGCGGCAGGAGGACATTCAACCGCGCGACAACATCGTCAAAGAGATCGTAAATCACCTTGTATGCTCTCGTCTCAACATTTTTGTCACGTGCCATGATCTCGATCTGTGATGGAGTGATGAGGTTGAATCCATAGACGACGGCAGGTTGTGACGTGGCAGCACGTTCAATGTCCGATTCAGTGATGTTGCCCAACCCTTTTTGGATGACCGTGACGCCGACCACATCGTGCTGAATCTTTTCTAACATGCCCAAGATTGCCTCAAGGGATCCCAAGACATCCGTCTTTAAAATCACATTTAACATGATCTTTTTTGACTCTTCTTCCTCTTGGGGGGCAGGCATCGTTCGTGTCGCCGTCAATGTTTCAGCAACTTGGTGACTACTTTTCACCTTCTTCTGTTCCAAGTCTCGTGGATCCTTCGGTACTTCCATAATGTCTCCAACAGCCGGGGCAACTTTAAACCCAAGAATTTTCACGGGCATCCCGGGGGTGGCCGCCTCCACGTGCGCGCCCGTCCAATCACGCATAGCCCGCACACGTCCATAGGCGGCACCCGCAATCCCCAGACAATCGTTACGGCGCAACGTCCCTGTTTGGACAAGAACGGTTGCGACAGGCCCCTCCCCCTTATCCACGTGCGACTCGATGATCGTTCCGGCAGCACGACGTTCGGCATTCGAAACGATCCGCTCCTTCTCTACCTCTGCGACAAGAAGGACGAGCTCAAGCAAATCATCAATCCCCTGTCCCGTCTTTGCAGAGATGCGCGCTAAAGGGACCTTGCCACCCCACTCCTCGACCGTAACTCCCACCTCCGCCAGCTGACCCATAACACGATTGGGATCAGCATCTTCTTTGTCGATCTTGTTTAAGGCGACAACATAGGGCAACTTTGCTGCCTGAATAATACTGATTGCTTCCTTCGTTTGTGGCTGCACACCGTCATCTGCCGCAACAACCAGAATGGCGATGTCAGCGACCTTGGCACCACGTGAGCGCATCACCGTAAATGCCTCGTGGCCAGGCGTGTCTATGAATGTCAACTTCTGGCCTTTCTTTTCTACCTGGTACGCTCCGATATGTTGTGTGATCCCCCCTGACTCCCCCTCCATCACATGCGTCTTACGGATGGCATCCAACGTTCGCGTTTTGCCGTGATCCACATGTCCCATGACGACAATGACCGGAGGTCTCGCGGATAGATCTTCCGCCTTTTCTTCATCCATCAATGTCTTAATACGGTCAACGCTCTGCAATGTCTCAAGCGATTCCTGCTTAGCAGAATCTTCCTGTGCCGTGGCACGAAACCCAAGCTCTTCGGCGATAATGGCCGCCGTCGTAAAATCAAGCCGCTCATTCTGTGAAGCCAAAATGCCCGCACGCATTAGTTGCTGAATCACACGTGTGACAGGCAAAGACA
>CAYHOM010000003.1:11029-28923 GCA_964358345.1 uncultured Gammaproteobacteria bacterium | reverse complement strand
GGTACATCTGGACTCGTCAGATCGAGAACAATAACATCTGGGCTGCTAGCCGATCCACTCCGACGTGTAAGGTGGGCGCGACTATCCTGTTGATTGATAAAGATCCCGAGCGCATCGTTTGAACCTGCAGCATTGTAGGAACCAGACGGGAATGGGGCTGTTGGTACCGTCGCATTGACGACCATGAGCTCTGCTGTGTCTTTGCTCGTTGCGAGTACGACTCGGTCACCATGGATAACAATTCCCTTAACAGACCCACCCACTTCCAAAGACCCGCGTACAATAGGGTTGGTTGGAATGGCGATATCAACAACAAAGAGCTCTGGCTGACTGCTTGAATTTTCAGTACCGACATACGCGGTGGTTCCAGAGATCGCGATACTCAGTGCTCGTTGATCATCATCTCCGAGACCAAGAGAACGAACAAGGGTTGGTGCATCCAAATTGCTGAGATCAATGACTTGCAATTGCTCGTTTTCATCATCATCGCCATTTGCGACAAATGCGTATGATCCGGATAAGGCAATGGCATTCAAACCGTCACCCGTGTTCACCGTTCCACGCATGAGGGGAGCACTTGGATTGGTGGCATCTACAATAAACAAATCTGGTTTATTGCTGCTAGAAGATTGGGCTGCTATATAGACGATTCCTGAACGGACCGCTAAAGCGGTCGCCTCATTTCCTGGTCCGAGATCAATCGAACTGAGGGTTTGTGGGTTCTGCCAATTCCCACTCAGAAGAGCGGGAACGGCGTTCCGCCAATTCGTGACGATGGTCGATAGGCGCACTTGTCGGGTACGATTATTTATCTGCCAATCAACCTGAGAACGCACGAGACGTTCCTGCGGACCCACATCCGTTACCGTGATGGTCCGCGTAAGATTTCCCTGGGCATCGGAGATGCCTTGAAAACGCCACACGTTATTTTCAGCGACCAGTCCGTGAGAGCCACTTGCTATCTCGCTCCAGCCACGATCACGAATAAGATGAGAGGCTTCAAGCCCTTCTTTTGCAAATGCAAGTGCTGCAATAGACTCTTCACTAGAACTCATTTCCGCTAACTGCGCTGTCAGCGCAAGGAATGATGCCGTGAAGAGGATCGCCCCGAGAGCGATCGCGATCATGACTTCAAGTAATGACTGTGCAGACTGCAGAGAATGTAAAAAATGAAAAGTAGGCAAAGGACGTCGCATAGATTAGGGGGTCAGAACAGCTCCTGAAGGAGGGATGGTTATCGTCACACTACGTACTGCGTCTAAGAGAAAAATGATCTGCGTGCTCGTCACCGTTCCTTCCGGACGAAGAAACGTCACCTCATGCGCGCCCGAAAAAACGATTTGATTTCCAAATGTATAGACAACATCATCCGCCACTTGTCTGCTCAGGTACGAACTCCCTCGGTAGCGTGTCAACGTACTCCCCGAGAATCGTATACCCCAGCTACTGTCCTTGACATTCGCGATGGTATCGGAGCGGGCACGCCACAGTTCCCGGTTCACCGTTTCTCGTGTGCGTTGGAATTCATAGGAATGAATAGCGGGCATGCCAAGAAGATAAGTAGCCGTCATCAAAATACTTCCCAACGCCAAGACAAGCAGTAGCTCTAACAGCGTAAACCCCCGAGAAGGAAAAAAAGGACGAGTCATGCGTGTCAGCGAACAACGCCCTGTGTTAACTGATAAATAGGTGTAATGATGGAGAGGGCAATGAATCCGACCAAGACCCCCATCAAAAGGAGGATAAAAGGTTCAATCAAGATCGTCAGGTTTTTTATCGTATCCTCAATGTCGCGTTCAGAAAATTCACCTAATGCCATTAAACTCTTCGGCAAGGTACCGGTTTGTTCTCCGATCGTAACCAGGCTGATAACGGTATGTGAAAAAAGGCGTGTGTGCTTCATGAGTTCATGCGTCATGGTTTCGCCTCGCTGTACACCTTCCATAATCTGCTGAAAATGGTGTCGGTAGACGAGATTGGTAGCGGCACTGGCAGCAATACCAAGGGCATCCACAATATGCGTACCGCTCGTGAGCAGCGTCCCAAGTACGCGTGCAAACTGGTTGATTTGTATTTCGCGTGCGAGGTGGCCCGCAACGGGAAGAAAAAGAAGGATACGGTGGCACATGAGTCGAACCGCAAATGACAGACGCCAAACGATGGATATGGCGGTGATAAGTCCCAGGGTCCCGAAGAGCAAGAAGGCCCACTGTTCACGAATGGCTGTGGTGGTCCACAGGAGAATGCGGGTACTGATGGGCAAGCTTACCGACAGGGTCTGGAACAGGGGAAGGAGTTGAGGAAGAAGGAAGAAGGCCAAGTACACAGCAATGCCAACCGCTCCAAAGAGCACGATGAAGGGGTAAATGAGCGCACCTCGCACCTGACTTTTGAGCGAAGCAGATTTCTCCATCTGTCGGCCAAGGTATTGCAGGGTGATGGAAAGCGTCCCCGAGGATTCGCCGACCTGAATCGAGTTTATAAAAAAAGAATCAAAGAGCTGAGGAAATTTTTTGAGGGTATACGTCATTTGGCGGCCGTCTGAAATATCCTTTATGGCTGTTTCGACAACATGTCTAAGGGTGGTTGAGTTATTCTGTAAAAGAATGGTTTTGAGGGCACTCCGTAAAGGGATACCGGCCTCGAGCATAACGGTTAAGTGTTTCAAGAATAACGTTTTATCGTGGGTCGAGAGATATAAGTAAAAAGGGACGTTCTTTGGGAGAGGCGTCTTAGGTACTTCAAGCTTCTTCTTGCTGGGCATAGAGGCCTAGTCGTTAATCACACGAATGATTTCTGCAATGGAAGTTATGCCTTGGGCTGCTTTGAGAAAGCCATCTTCTAACATAGTCTTCATCCCCTCTTTTTTAGCTGCATTGGCCGCGTCATCCGCGTTGGCACGACGCATGATAAGACCCCGTAAGGCCTCCGTCACTTCTAGGATTTCATAGATGCCAACACGCTTCGTGTAACCTGTGTGCGAGCAGACTTCACATCCGTTTGGACGCCAAAAAGTCTCTGTCCTATTCAGCATCTCTTCAGACAGGTTGGAGCTGAGCGCGAGCCGCTCTTCTTCAGACAAAGGTGCTGCTATACGGCAGGCCTCACACAATCTACGGACCAGGCGCTGGCCGATGATGAGATTGACCGTCGACGCGATGAGAAACGGTTCGATCCCCATATCCAGGAGACGCGGCAAGGTCGTCGCTGCATCGGTCGTATGGAGTGTAGATAGGAGCAGGTGACCCGTCATAGCCGCATTGACGCTGATGCTCGCTGTTTCACGATCGCGAATTTCCCCGACCATAATGATATTTGGATCTTGCCGAACAATGGAACGCAGGCCTGTCGCAAAGGTGAAATTCGTTGTTGTATTTACATGAAGCTGGGTGATGCCCGTCACCGAATATTCAATCGGATCTTCAATGGTCACTATCGATATGTCGCGTGAATTCAAAATGTGGAGAATCGAGTAAAGCGTGGTCGTCTTTCCAGAGCCGGTTGGTCCGGTTGCGAGAATCATCCCGTGAGGTTTTTTGATATAGCGTTGGAGTGTCTCTAAATCCTCTTCGCTAAACCCAAGCCGTTCAAGGCCTAAAGCCTGGGCACCTCCTACGAGGAGACGAAGAACGGCATTCTCCCCTCTAAACGTAGGAGCAATCGAAACACGCAACTCCACTTCTTGAAGATTATTCTTCACTCGAAACCCCCCATCTTGGGCAACCAAATGCTCATCCGTGCGGAGACCAGAAAGCACTTTTAAACGCGTGATAATGAGGGGATGCAGATCCTTTTCAAGAAGGATCACATCATGTAGCACACCATCAATCCGAAAACGAACCACGATTCCTTCTGGAGCCGGATCAATATGGATGTCGGAAGTCCCTGACTGATACGCCTTTTGGATGATGACATCAATGAGTCGAATAATAGATTCAGTAGACGTACTCTCGAGCTCTTCGATGCGAGGGATGAGTTTGAATGCGCGCGTTTGCTTCAAATTCTCCTGAACGATCGTTAAAAAATCTCGTGCAGGCTGCGTGTGAGTCTCAACTTTTGTCATCTTCGTCGCGGTCTTTAACGACACGCTTCTTTTCTTGGGAAGGGGCATACAACAAGATACCGAGTATAACAAACATCGTGACTTGAGAGAAGGCGGAAAACCATTAATTTTTTTGGTGGACTTGGCTTTACAACGAATGCAGAACCTATTTTCAGTCCCAAATGTGATCTGAAGGAGGGGTGGGTGAAGGAGCTTCCACCCCATTAGATTTATCAAGCATCTTGCTCCAGTTTGATCACTTCAAACATCTTCGGCATACGTTTGCCCAAGAAATAGAAGATCGCTGGTGTTAAGAAGATCGCAATAAGAGTTGAAGAAGTTAATCCGCCAAAAATGACTACCGCAATCGGATGAAGCAATTCTTTTCCAGAGTCTCCACCAGCCAACATAAGCGGTACAAGCGCAAGAGCAGCCGTCCCAGCGGTCATAAACACAGGAACGACACGATCAAGCGTTGCGTGAAGAATCGTCTCCGGTGAGAAAGGCTGCCCTTCTTCTTTGATCATGTGCAGGGCATGACTCACAAGCATAATACCGTTTCGAGACACGATGCCCGCCAATGAGACAAAGCCAACTAGGTGGGCCAAGCTCACAACGCCTCCCGTTAACCAGACACCAATAATTCCTCCGATGAGCACGGTAGGAATGTTCAGCATGATCTGGAAAACCACCGGCAAGGACTTGAACCCATGATACAGCACGCCGAAAATGAGACCGAGACCAATCAAGAAGAGAATCGCAAGCCGTCGGCTGTTTTCTTTTTGGCTTTTATACGTCCCTTCAAAAGACACGGTGACTCCATCTGGCAGTTTTCTTGACTCAATACTTTGCTTGGCTTGCTCGACGGCTCCAACAATGTCACTGCCTTGATAGTTAGCGCTGACCGTCATGACACGCTTTCCGCCTTCATGTCCCAAACGATTTCTTCCTCCTTCGATCCGAATATCAGCGGCTCCTCCGAGCGATCCTACATTTTCAAACGGAAGAGCAAGGTCACGCAGTCCAGAAGCGTTTCCACGTGAGCTTTGATCGTATCTTGTGACAACATCAACCCGGGCGCTCCCAAGCTGAACCTGTCCAATCGTTTCTCCCAAGAGTCCTCGTTCCAGTTCTTCGGCGACCTCTCCATTTGATATCCCCTGTTCCGCTAAGCGACTGCGTACGGGATAAATACGAAACTCTGGCACCATGACTTCTTTTTGCACTTGTGGGTTTTTCACTCCTGGCTGCTTGGCAAGTTCGTCTCGCACCTGTGCCGCTACTTCGCGTAAGCTCGGGAGATCATCCCCAAAGACTTTGACCGCGATAGGTGCACGCACACCCGACAGAAGTTCTTCCATCTTGTGCGTAATTGGCTGGCCTAAGCCAAAGTCCGCTTCAGGAAAGCCATCTAGAACCTTCTGCACGTCTCCGAACAAGCGTTCACGCTCTTTTTCTAAGCCTGGTTCAAAGGCGACCTGAAGCTCACTCGTATTTGCCCCGCTATCATGGGCATCGGCACCCGCGCGGCCGGTTGAGTGGCTGACACGTCGTACCCCTGGAATCTTACGGATCTCTTCTTCTACCCTTGAAGCGAAGGTATTTGAAGTTTGTAAATCCGTTCCAACGGGTAACACGACGCCGATTGTCGCTGATCCTTCGTTAAAGGGCGGAACGCCTTCTTTTCCAGCGGTCACATAGAGACCGACTCCAACCACGAGCGTCAGAAGCGCACCCGTCATGACCATCTTCGGGTGAGAAATACTCCAACGAATGCCCGGCGTTAACCGTTGCTTCACCCATCTTACGAAACGTGTATCCTCTTCATGAGAGCCTTGTTTGCCACGCGTTAAGAGGATCGTACAGAGTGCCGGCGTAAGCGTCAGAGACACGACGAGCGAGGCACCTAAGGAGACAAGATAGGCCAGACCCAACGGAGACAAAAGACGACCTTCTACACCCGGGATGAAGAAGATAGGAAGAAGAACGATGGCAACGAGAATGGTCGCATAGACAATCGAATTTCGCACTTCGCTTGAAGCCTTAAAAACAATTTCTTCTACGCGTTCCTTCATGCCAGTATTTCGCCATTCCCTCAGACGCCGATGGACGTTCTCAACATCAACAATCGCATCATCGACGAGTTCTCCAATCGCTACGGCGATTCCACCAAGCGTCATGACATTCACGGAGAGTCCAAACGCACGGAAGATAATAACCGTTACCAAGATGCTCATCGGAATCGCTGTGAGGGTGATGATGGTCGTCCTCACATTCATGAGGAAGAGAATCAGAATGATCACGACAAGAATCGTGCCGTCACGTAAAGCTTCAATGACGTTGCTTAACCCTGCATCAATAAACCATTCCTGGCGGAAAAGATCGTTTTTCAAATCCGTCCCAGGAGGTAGGCTCGGCTTTAAAGATTCAAGCGCTTCATCCACCGCTTTCGTAACCGTCAGCGTCTCCGCATCTGGTTGTTTGACGATACGCATGATGATGCCTGGCCTTCCATCGATAGAAGCACTCCCACGAACAGGGCTCGGCCCTTCGATGATATTTGCGATATCTGTGAGTCGAATGGGCTGTTCATTGAACCTTCCGATCCCGATTTCCTTCAACTCATCAATTTTAGAGGGAGCAACGAGAATACGGACCGGATACTCTTGACCATTCTGAACCAAGATTCCCCCTCCTCGATTCTTTAAGGCTCCCTCAACCTGTTCAATGACATCACTGATTTTGAGGTTGTACTGCCGTAGTCGTTCCGCGTTCAAGTTAATCTGCCACTCGCGTACATCTCCTCCCATAATGATGACGTCTGATACTCCCGGAACACGCAGAAGCGTGGGCCGAACTGTCCAATCCGCGAGGGTGCGAAGCTGCATCCCATCCGTTTTTTCATCAGACGAGGTAAGTCCTGCCCACATAATCTCTCCCATCACCGAAGCAACCGGACCTAAAACTGGTTTTACATCTTGGGGAAGACTCAGTTGGGCCAGTCGTTCTTGAATGATTTGACGATTACGATAGACATCCGATCCCCAAGTAAATTCCGCTTGAACAATAGCGAGTCCAAAGGAAGCAGAACCACGCACACGCTCAACTCCTGGAGCTCCGGCAACCGCCGCCTCCATGGGCGTCAGAATCAACCGTTCAATTTCTTCTGCTGCCAACCCTTCTCCTTCCGCGAATACAGCGACCGTTGGTTTATTGACGTCCGGAATAACATCCACCTTCATACCCATGAGACTCCAAACTCCAAGACCCGCGACCATGAGAGCTAATATAACCGTCATGAAACGATGATGGATCGACCAGAAAATAATCTTGTTTAGCATAAAACATTCGGATTATTCGTCGTGAGTGTGTCCATGACCATCTCCCGCAGGTTCCACGTTTCCTTCTTGCTTTGTAGCTTGGGAAATTTCTGAGAAGGATTGTCCGGTCTTGAGCCCAGCGTGAGTGCGTATCACGAACCGACTTCCAATTTCAAGGCCTTCTACAACTTCTACACGATCACTTACCGCCTTACCAATCTTCACCGGCTGAGGACGAATTTTGCCATTTTCCATTACAAGCCAAACATTCGAGACACCCTTGTCATCCCACCAGAGAGCCGTAAACGGAATAAGAATAGGCGCAGCAAATTGAACTGTTGGCGTCACGCGGACAGAAGCATGGACAGGCCAATCAACCGCTTCTGTAAATTCTGCATCAGCCGCATAGAACCCTTTTTCGTCTAATGCTAACCCTATCCCAACGACTTTGGCTTTCTTGCCACCATACGGGAACCCTGGCAATTCGATTTTCACCTCTTCATTTACAAGAGGCGTTCGTACATCGCTTGGGATGCGGAAGCGCACAAACCGTTCCGTTGCTTTTTCACTACTGAGACCGATAAGAGGTGTTTCTGGACTGACATGATCCCCAATATTCTTGAAGACAGCCGAAACAACACCAGTTTGGGTCGCAATAATATCTTGACCAGCAACACCCGAAGCAATGATACCGTAGGCAGCTTCTGCGCCACGAACTTCTGCTTGAGCCACGGCTATTTCTCGGTTCAACTCATTTACTTTGCTATCAAGTTCTGTTTTTTCCTTCGCGTACTCCGTATCTGCCTCTGCAATCAGTTTGTTTTTCAGCGCCGTCGATCCTTGGGCTGCTAAATCCGTATTCAATGAAGCGGTTTTAGCCGTTGCTAGTTCTTTATCGCGTTCAGAACGAATCTTCGTAAGCTCTGCTTGCTTCAAAGTGATGGCTGATTGAGCTTCTTTATAATCGTTAAGTGCTTCGATCATGTCTTTTTGATCGTCGGCAAGTTCGGTTCGGATCGTGTTTAGTTCGCTTTGCGATAAGTCCTGCGTTCCTCCAATTGTTGAACTCAACAAATCTTGAGTCACCTTCACGTAGGTAAGGGCAATTTCATCCGGAAGCGCGTTTGAGTCTTTCATGGCATCAAGCAATTGACCGAGCGTACGACGATAATTATCTTGAGCGGCGCTATTCGTGACACCTACTCCCCATTTGAAACTCATATTCGATGCGCCTGCGCTTGTAGATGGACTTGTACCGGAATACGAAAGTCGTCCGGCGGTACGCTGAGTCAGACGTTCAATCGCAACCCGTAACGCTTGGCGCTTTAAGGGAACCGTTGTCTTCGCCTGATCTAACTCTGCTTGTGCCGCTTCAAGCGACGCTTCTTTGTTTGATTCGGTCGCTATTAATTCTGCTGAGGCACCTTCTCTTGAACGTAAGGCTTGCTCCGCTTCACGTTCAGCGACTTGCAAGGAAGCATCCCGGTTACGATCGAGAACGAGCTTCAAGCGCTCTAGTTGACCCCGAGCAGCCTGAGCCAACCTCTCTGTTGCTTCGGCCTGCGCCCGAGCGCGAATAATCGCTTGGGAACGCTCGGCCAGTGCGGAACTTAATTCTAAGGTCGCCGGAGGAGGCGTTAACCGGCCAATCACTTGGCCTTTCTTCACTTTTTGTCCGAGTTTTACCCTCCATTCAGAGATCTGTCCTTCACGCGATGGATGTACTCGAACATCGGTCGCAGATAAAACTTCGCCCGGCCAAGAATAACTTGAGGCGTTAAGACCAGAAACGGACGTATCCGCGACTGTTTCAACGCCCACGCTCACAGGCTGCTCAACCACTGCTCCTGTTGGCTCTGGCTCGTCCCCGTCATGCCCGGCACTCGCCAGTGCAAAATTCCTGATATAGATCCCTCCAATGAGAACCGCCCCGACCACGGGTACGGCTAAATAAGCCAACTGTTTTTTGGATAACTCCATAATAGATTGTAAATGGCTTTATTCGTGTCCACTATGCACTTCTTCGCCCTCACCCACCTCATTCACATCAACCGTGATAGGAAAGGTTTTAATCGAACCGTTTACATTGAACTGGGTATACAGCGTGTAACGACCCTTCACTGGAAAAGCGCCCTCAAAGATAACCTTTCCATCGGTAGGCTGGTTTTCCGTCACTGGATGAACATGAAAGAAGTCATCTGGATCGGTGTGACGAAGTTCAACAACGTGACCATAGGCGGCGAGATAGGGTTTTAAGTTCGTCACAGGTTTTCCATTTTGAGTAACAACAAATGCCCATTGCTTGGTTTCTTTTGTCTTGAGAGGCTGATCAATCGTGAGTTTAGCTGTGTATTCACCATCCTGAGCTGACCAGTCTGCGTTTGGCACAGGAACTTGTGTGTTCTGGGTATCTCCTCCGATCGTGAGGGGAACGCGTAATACAGATGGCACTTCTTCAATTGGAGCCACGTCCGCGTACATCTGATATTTCCCCTGATCTGGGATCGCTGTCTTCACAGTCCATGAACCGTTCGTATACTCTGGATGAAGGTGCTGAAAGCGTGTCATGTCATCACGAATTAAAAGAAGATGGAGTTTCTTTTCATGCCTTATTTTCAAATCGTTTGGTCCAAAAGCATGTCCATCCTCACCGTATAACTTGAATGATAATTCAACATCCCCCGTCTTGAGATCACTCTTTCCTTTTACATCTATACGAGAACCGGCAAGTTTTGCAACATGCTCGCTTCCTGCATGATCATCGGTCGCTACAGGAACATTTGGATTAGGGTTATTCTGTCCGGTTGCAACTTTAGGAGTGTCAGTATTAGTAGTCGTTTTTGGTCCTTCTGATGGGCTTGACCCTGCACATCCGGCTCCGAGAAGAGCGACGAGCGCGAGAGGAGCCAGAACTTTTAGAGATGCCTGTTTCATAGATGGGTCATGATCAGAGATAAATAATATGAGAAACGAAAAATAACGATGAAAACATCGTTCGTCGTATCTTAAATTTAAGAACGGTAAACCCCCAAGAACGCTTTTATGTTCTTTCCGTCCCACGGTGGTCCGGTGATGCGAGGTTGAGTAAGAAAATGGGAATCAATGGTCGAATATTGATAAAGCGAGGTCGATGAGGATACAGCCCTTGAAAAAGCGAAATCCACAGCGAGTTTTTGAGTCGGTGCCTGTAATGAACTCTGCCCATGATGATCGTCATGATCACAGTCATGACCCTCCTCAACCATCAGTCCATCCACATGAGAATGAGGCTCTTGCTCGGCGCTTGTTTCGATATGAGTATCGTTCGATTCGACGGCCTGAACAAATATGGGCTGGCAACAGGCTAAGGCAAAACCAAAGATAGTTGGAAGAACCAGGATCTTTGCGAAAAGCTTTGTTGCCAAGATATTCATACAAGAATGTGCCTCTTTCTTAGACTAGTTGAAGTTTACTGCAAAATTATACATTCCCATAGAGCAAACTCCTTTGATGGTTGTTCCTGGCTGTTGTGGAGGAATTTCAATGGGTGTTATGCCTGACGAAGGCAGCATCTTACGGAAACCGACCGCCGGAACCGTTAAGGCAGAGGAACAATCAAACGTTCCGTTTGTCTGGACATTGATGACCGTTGGCATGTTCGCCTTGGCGACTGTTACGCGGGGCGCATAGCCGCCTTTCGCATTGATTTGAATGATCTGTTTCCCATCAACCGTTGTAACATTGGCCTGATTTCCCGTAGCGACAGGTGTTTCCGCTCCACCATTCCGTAAAAGCATCACTATTCCACCAATAGCGACAACGGTGAGAATGATTAATCCCGTGATAATTTTGTTCATAGGAAAAGAAGCAGAAGGCGAATAAGAGTTAGAAGTTAAACACAGGAGGAATGATACCCGCTCCGACAAGCGTATTGATCAGGTTAAAGAGCGCAAAAAATATAACAATAAGTCCCGCTGTTTTGAAGAAGATACCGGATTGTGCCTTCTTGTGAATTCCAAGAGAGCTGAAACTCAGAAGGGCAAGGACCGGTAGTGTTCCCAAAGCGAACACGAACATCGTAAGTGCTCCCCTCACAAAACTCCCTGTGGTGAGCGCATAGATCTGCATGGATTGGGTAAATCCACACGGAAGAAAGAAGGTGACGACGCCCACAAGTACGGGTGTAAGCGTATGATTGAGATTCTTGAGTCCATGCGCACGAGTTCCAATCCCATTTGGCATGGTGAGCTGAAGCCGCTTCGCCCATGGGAATACATCGAGAAGATTGAGTCCGAGGATAAGAAGGACCATCGCAACGAGCAAACCAAGAACGAGCATTCCTGTCGCTCCAAATTGGAACACGGAGCCCAACATCCCAATCACTCCTCCCAAAAGGAAGAAGGAGACGAGACGACCGACATGAAACATTACTTGTGGACGCATCTTATCCCCTTCTTTGGCGAAGTTCGCAGACATGGAGAGCACCAGACCGCCTACAACTGCCATACACGTTGAAACAGAGGCGACTAGACCTATGATAAAGGCTGTTCCATAGCCCACATCCGACGTATTCACAAGATTCACGATTCCCAGCTTCTGTAAGAAGATAAATGCAACAACAAAGAGTAGTGTCATCGGAATCGCGATGATAAAATCGGACCATTTGACCGTTTTCTTTGCTTTTTCTAAGGAAAGAGAATATCCACGTGCTCTCAACACCTCGCTTAGCTCACCCATCACCTGTTCTTGCGTCTTTTCTCCGAATTCTCCCGTCACTTCAACGCAATGATCTTTAAGCGAAGTTTTGGCGTTCGTTATTCCTTTTACCTCCTTCAGCTCGCTCTCTGTCAGGATCACGCAGGAGTTGCAATGCATTCCGTTCACATGAAACGTATATGTTTGTGGCATATTTAGATCTTCTTCGCCTTAAGACGTAAGGAATTACCGACGACTGACACGCTTGAGAAGGCCATCGCGAGACCTGCAAAGACAGGGCTCAAGAGCCATCCAAAGAATGGAAAGAACAGTCCTCCAGCAAGCGGGATGCCGATCACATTATAGATGAACGCCCAGAAGAGATTCTGCTTGATTCCTGTCATCGTAATCTTGGAAAGATGAATGGCTTTCACGAGCTTTGAGACATCTCCGTTTAAGAGTGTGATTCCGGCTGTCTCAATCGCTACGTCCGTGCCCGTTCCCATCGCAATCCCGACATCAGCTTGAGCCAAAGCTGGAGCGTCGTTTACGCCATCCCCCGCCATAGCGACGATATATCCTTTTGATTGGAGCTGTTTGATCTTATCAAGCTTATCGTCCGGCATAACTTCGGCGACCACATCATCAATCCCAACCTCCTTGGCAATCGCGTTTGCCGTGTTCTCCATATCCCCCGTGAGCATGACGACCTTAATCCCGAGCGCGTGAAGATCTTTGACAGCTTGGATGGATTCAGGCTTAATCGCGTCCGCAACAAGAATGATAGCGACGACTTCTTCTTTCGTTGCGAGGATCACCGGCGTTTTTCCTTGAGACGCTGCCCGCTTGATCCCAATACTCTCTGTATCAAAGGATAGTTTAAGATCAGCGATAAGTTTGGTGTTTCCAGCAAAATATTCAATGTTATTAATGACTCCTTTCAAGCCCTTCCCTTTGATACTTTCAAAGTTTTTTACGGAGACGAGATCAATATTCTTTTTCTTCGCATGCTCCATGATTGCATGAGCGATGGGATGTTCTGATTTATTTTCAAGAGAGGCTAAAATGGATATAACTTCTTTCTGAGTAAGGCCCGATAAGATCTGAACACCAACCAGTTCCGGCTTTCCCTTGGTAACTGTTCCCGTTTTATCAACCACAACTGTATCTACTCTGTGCAACTTCTCAAGCGTTGCCGCATCTTTAATAAGAATGCCTTCTTTTGCGCCTTTACCTACACCAACGATAATCGCCGTAGGTGTGGCAAGACCAAGAGCGCATGGACACGCAATGACGAGAATACCTACAAATGACGTTAGGCCATAGGAAAGTGCTTGAGAAAAACCAAGGACAGGGGTACCAAGGATCAACCAAGCAGCGAAAGCGATAAATGAGAGAACGAGAACGATTGGTACAAAGACGGAAGAAATCTTATCGGCTAACGCTTGGATAGGCGCGCGGCTTCCTTGAGCTTCCTCGACCATCTTAATGATCTTCGCTAAAAGCGTTTCTGAACCAACTTTTGTAGCCTTAAAAGTGAATGACCCGCTCGTATTCATTGTTCCAGCCACGACGGCATCTTCTTCTTTCTTCTCAATCGGCATGGATTCGCCTGTCACCATAGATTCATCTACGAAAGAAGTTCCCTCTACAATCGTGCCATCTACAGGAATACTTGCACCCGGCTTTACAACGACCATGTCGTCGATCACAACTTGATTCGCGGGAATCTCTTGCTCTTTTCCATCTCGAATCACAAGGGCCGTCTTCGCCTGAAGGTTCAGGAGTTTTTCGATGGCATCGCCCGTCTTGAACTTCGCCCGTGCTTCAAGATATTTCCCTAACGTAATGAAGGTGATCACAATAATAGTGACATCGTAATAACTTTGCTCAACGTTTACGAAACGAGCCAACGGTTCTTCAAACGCGCTTAAAATGAGACTGTACAAAAACGCGACGGATGTCCCAAGCCCAATGAGCGTGTCCATATTCGCCTTTCCATAGCGAAGGAAACGATAAACCCCGAGCAGATAGGGCTTTCCGACAACAAAGAGCGTATATGTCGCAAAAATTGGCAGAAGGTGATGAAAAAACTCCATCAGGATGTACGTAGGCGCAGGAATGAAACCGAATTGGGCGAGGATATCCCAACCCATGACAATAACACTAAAGACAGCGAGCGGTATGACAGAGAAGACTTTACTCCGCATATCAGCGATCTCAGCTAACTTCTCCTTTTTGGATTGGCTTAGTCCCAAATGTGTCGCGTGCTCATTTTCAGACATTCCCATGGATTCCGCAGTCGGTATGATGAGAGAATAGCCAAGAGGCTCAATCGTCTTGGAGAGATCAAGCGGGTTTGTCTTCATTTCATCAAAAGCTACTTTTGCTGTTTCGGTGCCATAATTCACTTGCGCCGTTGTAACACCAGAAGCCTTCTTAAACGTTTTTTCAATAATACCCGCACAAGAAGCACAGTGCATCCCTTTGATCTTGTAGGTCTGTGTCGTCGTCATATTATTTACGCTTAAGTTGATAGACCTTTAGGATTTCCCCAATCGCCTTCTTCTCATTCCCGCCTTTTATTTGATTCAAGGCGCAGTGAGAAAGGTGGTTTACAAGTAACACGTCTTCAATATTAGAAAGTGCCTGTTTTACGGCGGAGGTTTGGGTAATCACATCTACACAATAACTATCCTTCACTATCATTTCCTGAAGACCACGAATTTGGCCTTCAACGATTTTAAGACGACGAATGAGTTTATGGTTATCTTGGTGCATAGGAGAACATAATACCCCCTAGGGGGTATATTGGCAAATGTCCAAAGATCCTCATAAAATCCAAGAAGAACATGATACTCAGGCTTGTTCAATATCGCTCCAGCGTTCGACCCAACCACAGGGCAAGACCCTTCACTCCTTCTCCTCGACACGCATAAACCCGCTTACGCGGGTTTATTTTTTTTCATGGCTCCGAGGGTGGGGATCGAACCCACGACCAAGGGATTAACAGTCCCCTGCTCTACCGCTGAGCTACCTCGGAATTTCGCTTCTCCAAGAAGCGATGTGAGGATAGCAAGAGACAAAACGGGACGCAAGAGGATATTCCTTGTTCGATAACCATCAATAATCTGCTAACCGTTTAATCAACGGATGCTGCTGGATTTTTTCCAAAGCCTTCGCTTCGATCTGACGAATACGCTCACGTGTAACATCAAATTCTTTCCCCACTTCTTCCAACGTATGGCTGACACCGTCGATGAGGCCAAAACGCATTTCCAGAATTTTTTGTTCACGTGGATTAAGATCTTTTACGATATCCTTTACATAATCTTTCAGTAGTTGCAGAGCGGCGGAACGATCTGGCGTGACATTTTTCACGTCCTCAATAAAGTCTTCAAGGGTCGAATCTTCATCGTCGTCACCAACGGACGTTTCCAAAGAAACGGTGTCCTGAGAGATCTTGATGATGTGACGCACCTTATCCACCTCTTGATTCATTTCAGCGGCAATCTCTTCGGGCAACGGTTCGCGGCCAAGCTCCTGAATCAGTTCACGCTCCACCTGTTGAAACTTATTGATCGTTTCCACCATGTGCACAGGGATACGAATGGTACGCGATTGGTCGGCCAACGCACGCGTGATGGCCTGACGAATCCACCATGTTGCATAGGTGGAAAATTTGAACCCTTTGCGATACTCAAATTTTTTGACGGCCCGAAATAAACCAATGTTACCCTCCTGAATAAGATCGAGAAGGGACAATGACTTACCCGTAAACTTCTTTGCAATGGATACGACAAGACGGAGGTTGGCTTCAATTAATACTTTTTCAGCTTCTTTATCATTCTTCTCTTTGCGCTTCGCAAGGGCGACCTCCTGTTCACCCGTGAGAAGCGGGATCTTCCCTATCTCGCGTAAATACATCTGAATGGAATCCACCGTGAGATCAAACGGATCAACCTTACCTCGTTTTTCATCACTGCTATGCAAACCTTCCATCACCTGTTGGCGCTCCTTGCCACGACCCAAAATCCCTTCCTTCTGTTCCACGATCGCAATGCCAGCGGCGTCGAGACGATCAATAAACCCTTCATAGGTCTGAATATAATCTTCCACCTCGGGAAAGGCGTAGAGAATTTCATTCTCTGTCACAAAGGCCCGAGATCGAGCTTTCTCGAACAACCGCTCCACTGCCTCAGCAGGTGGAGGGGGCGAGGCCTGGTAGGCGGGTGCCCGTGTTTTAAGTTTATTTGGTGCCTGCTTCGTTGGAGCGGGTCGCTTGCTCGAAGGTTTTGATACGACATGACCACGTTTCTTTGGAACCAGTTTTCGTGGACGCGATTTACTGGCAAAAAACCGCTTTTTTCCGACTTTTTTTGGCTGTTTTCTCATACACGGAAACTACATCAATGATTCAAATTGACGAAGGATGGCATTAATGCGATTTTGGTCGCCAGCCCGCTCGGCTTGACGCATCTCTTGTTCCAATCGTTTGCGCTCACGTTGCTTACGTTCACGACGCAGGAGATCCACCCCTGCGGTGAGTTCATGCGTGAGGGATTCAACGGATTGTTCCTGAAAGGTTCGTTCGGCATGAAAGGCCAAGAAATCGTAGCTCTGCCTCAATTCCGGCGTCAGGCCATCCGGAGGGCGGAGAAGCTGCGGAGAAACCATGTTCTGCGCAGACAGAGAAGGATTGGCTGGAGTATAGGCCGCTTTTAGGTGGGCGTAAAGAGAGGCAAGCGAAGGGACCGTAAAATCACCGGCTTCAAGAGCAAGGGTCGTCATGGCATACACCGAAAGCTCCGGTCGCCAGATGAAGAGCGCAAGGACGTGTTCCTCCATCTCTTGTTCCCGGGTGCGTGACACCGTCACGGGTTCTGTCTTCATGATGGGGGGGAATGCAACGGCGGTGGGACGCTTGTTTTCTTGCTTACGAGATATCACCTCCCGCACCGATGTTTCACTCACCGCCAGATCTTGAGCGAGGCGACGCGTCCAATGGTCGCGTTCAATGGGGTCGGGCAATAAACGGATCTCCGTCGCGACGTCTTGAGCGATATGCTTTTTGTCTTCGGGGTTGGTTCCATCACGCCCACGAAATGCACGCTGATAGATCCAGTTCATGATGGGCATCGCCTTCGCAATCGTTTCTTTCCAAAGATGAGGATCTTTACACACCGCTTCATCCGGATCTTTACCCGCTTCCGGAGGAAGAGAGATGATGCGGATCGAAAATCCCTGCGAACGCGCAAGATCAAGGCCACGTAACGTTGCCGCTCCACCTGCCGCGTCCTGATCAAACGCCATGGCAAGGTTTTGGGTAAACCGTTTCAAGAGAGCAAGCTGCTCTACCGTTAACGCCGTCCCACTTGCGGCAACCACATTACCAATGGAAACACGATGAGAACTGATCACATCCATATTTCCTTCGACGATCACCGCCAAATCTTTCTGTCGTATTTCCCCCTTGGCCTTATCGAGACCATACAGGACAGCCGACTTGCGATACACCGGAGTCTCAGGAGTGTTGATGTACTTCGCCTCTTTTTTTGCATCACTCAGGATGCGACTTGTAAAACCTACGATGTTGCCATGCAGATCCGCAATAGGAAACATGATGCGATCCCGAAAACGGTCATACACCCCGCCTTGATCACGCTTGCCAACCAATCCTGCAAGAAGAAGGTCCTCCGCGGACACCCCTTTTTTGAGCATGGCATCCGTTAACGCAGACCAAGAATCAGGGGCGTATCCTAACTGAAACAGGTCGACGGTGAGTGAATCGAGGGAACGACGTTCCAGATAGGCACGCGCGTCCTGAGCTTGGGGAAGATGCTCTAGAGTAGAAGAAA
>CAYHOM010000003.1:8432-11019 GCA_964358345.1 uncultured Gammaproteobacteria bacterium | reverse complement strand
GAAGAAAAATAGCGCATGGCCAAAGCGTTTATTTCATGAAGATGCTTACGCTGCGTTGACCGTTCTTGATTGAAGGTAGGGAGGGCCACCCCTGCTTTCTGTGCTAAAAATTCCAGTGCTTCTCGAAACTCCATCCCTTCCATTTTTTGGATAAAGGAAAAGTGATCCCCTCCTTCACTACACCCAAAGCAGTGCCAAGATTGACGCGTACGCGAGACATAAAATGATGGCGTCCGCTCTTGGTGAAATGGACAGACCGTCTTAAAGGCTCCGGTACCTGCCGGTTTTAGGGGAAGATACTCGGCGATCACGTCGACGATATCGAGTCGAGACTTAATATCTTCCGTTGAATCCATACCATCCTTATAACCCCTCCCCTTCGTCTTGACAACGCATTATCTCCTTTCTCTCATGACATACCCCATCACACGTACAGCAGCCCATGAAAATGGACTACTCGGAAGTCGGCTGAAGACTTCACGGAAATCTCGAATACCCCCTCGCTCCGCCTCAAGATCTCTCGGAAAGCGAATACGATACATGAGGGTGTTCCAAGCGAGGTTTTCTTGGACGTTCTCAAAGTCAGGATCATGTCGATAGATCGTGCGGAAGGTCTGAAGGACCCGTGGGAGCTGACGGCGTTCTTCAGGAATATTTCTGGTAGAAGGAATCTGACCTCGTGTCATGCGATCAAGATCTGCGAGGGGGATATCGGAACGGCGCATGGTTTCAAAGGCATCTCGGAGGACGGCCCGGCGCTCCCCTTCTCCAAGAGATCTGGTTGCTGAGGAGACACCATGTGCAATAAAGGATGCTAAAGGAGATACGCTTTGAGAAGGAAGGGGGATGCTAAAGGCGCGAGCATCCGCTCTGGTCGCTTCAGCACCACGGCGTTCGGCTTCGGAAGAGGGGGGTGAAACGACGGGAGAAGAAAAGGGAGATTCTAAGGATACGGTAGGAGCCAGAACCGGCGTCGAAGAGGCGACGGTTATTGGAGGCAAAACCGGGGGAGACGAGGGGGCTGTATCCGTCACGATGATTGGGGTCGGTGTCGTCATCGTGATGGACGTCGGCTGTCCCTCTCCCGTGGAACCGCTTGATCCTGAACCTGAACCAGATCCACTCGATCCGCCCGATCCTCCGCCGCCTCCACCCCCACCTCCCGTGGGAGGAAAATCATTGTCCTGGATATCAACAGAGAGAGATGAGATGGAAAGAGACGCATAGCCAAATCCCGTGGAAGAAGATTGATGAGAGATGTTTGCACGATGACGACCTTCGACGATGCTGTCATCGAAAGGGGTCACGGTGACGGTTTGGGGGATGTTCCAGGTCATGGATGTGAAGGTGAAGGTTGTCGTGGGGGTAGGAGCGAGCTGACGGGAGTCGATACCACTTAAAATGATCTGAACCGTTGTCGTAGGTTCGGTGACAAGCACAAGGGAGTATGCATCGATCGTGGAGCCTTCGAGGACGTTGGTCGATCCTCCACTTTCCGTGATGGTAACGCTCGCTACGTCATTGTCTGTCACCGATGAAGTGATGGAAGAGATACTTACACTGGAACCATATCCAAGATTCGTGGAAGACGCGGTGTGCGTGATGGGACTTGCGTGTGGAGAAACTTCATCCACAGAGTCGTCTGTGGCAGTGACGGTGATGGTTTGCGCACTGTTCCAGTTTGTCGTTGAAAAGGTGATGGTGCTTGTGGAAAGGGTGACGCCAAAGGTGGAGGTGGTAAAGAGAATTTGGACGGTTGATGTGGGCTCAGACGTGAGGACGACGGAATAGGTATCCGTCGATCCTCCTTCGGTTGCAGCTGTCGATCCTCCACTTTCCGTGATGGTAACGCTGGCTGAGTCGTTGTCCGTAATGGTAGCACTCACCCCGCTATAGGCGAGGGAGGAATATCCCATGTCCGTAGACGCTATAGCATGGACGACGCTCGTTACATGAGTATTTTCATACACGAGGTCATCCGTTGCGCTTGCGCTCACACTTTGAGGAATGTTCCAGGTAGCATTCGTAAAGAAGACGGTACTGGTGGAGAGGGTGAGACCGAGGGTTGAGGTAGAGAGAACGATGAGGACGGTCGAGGTCGGTTGGGTATCGAGGACATAGGTATAGGTACGATTTGATCCCCCTTCCGTAAGCGAGAGTGTACTCGTGGTAGCGGTGATCCCCGCTACATCATTGTCTGTCACCGCCGCGGTAACAGAAGAGATACTGAGGCCACTCACATAGCCAAAGTTGGTGGAAGAGGCCGTATGCGTGATGGAGGTGTTTGTGGGAGACGCTTCATCCACAGAGTCGTCTGTGGCGGTGATGGTGATGGTTTGGGCACTGTTCCAGTTTGTCGTTGAAAAGGTGATGGTACTCGTTGAGAGAGTGACGCCAAGCGTTGACGTTGCAAAGACGATCTGGACAGTGCTTGTGGGTTCTGTTGTGAGGACGACGGTATAGGAGTCGGTTATGCCTCCTTCGGTTGCGACACTTGATCCTCCTGCTTCTGTGATGGTGACGCTCGCGGTGTCATTGTCTGTCACCGCCGCGGTAACAGAAGAGATACTGAGGCCACTCACATAGC
>CAYHOM010000003.1:6472-8332 GCA_964358345.1 uncultured Gammaproteobacteria bacterium | reverse complement strand
TTGCGACACTTGATCCTCCTGCTTCTGTGATGGTGACGCTCGCGGTGTCATTGTCAAGAATGGTGTATGTATAGGTAGTCGTTGTTCCAAGAGAAGCGTATGCGGGGCTAGAAAGGGTGATGATGGCTGTTTCGTTGGTTTCATCGATGGAATCTGCAAGAAGCGCAAGACTAAGGGTTGTGGAGGTTTGACCGGCGGTAATCGTAGCGGTTCCGTTAGCAAGCGTATAATCTACCCCCCCACCCGTCGCTGTCCCCGTCAGGGCATACGTTACGGTAACGGTCTCGAAATGGGTTTGGTTGAGAAGTATTTTGACAGAAGTTGTGTTGGTGGATTCGGTGTTAGATTCAGCACTGAACTCGAAATAGACCGTGCGGGTTACCGTGTCGACGATAAAGGCGACAGCACCAGAGTTCGCCGTGGCATAGGAAGAGGTCGCGTATTGAGGATCGGCAGCACGTACGCGCCAGTAGTATGAAGTGTCAGAGAGGGTTTGACCGGAACTGCCCGTCGTATACGAACCTGAACCAGCAGCTTGACCTATCTGGAAAGAACGTGTCCCTGTGGCACCAAGGACACTTGTATAGTCAACGACTGGGGAAGAGAAGTCGGAACTGTCGTCGATCTGAATCAGGAATCGCACGGTGTCAGCAACATCCGTGTCAGCGAGTGTGAAGGTGAATATGGGATTATTCGTGCCAGTGCTACTACCGTTTGTGGCCCCGGAAGGACCGAGAGAAGAGGGGGTGGATGGAGTGACGTTGGTTTGGAACTGATATACGGAGCCCAAACTACCGTTCACTCCATTTGACAGTGCCCCCTTTACTCCACCAGCGGTAGATGACGTACCAGAGAAAGTAAGCGTAGCGTATAAAACAGCAATGCGGCCGCCTCCGCCGCCTCCGCCACCGTACGCATTTCCCGTTCCACCACCCGCCCCTCCATCTGCGCTTAACGTCCCTGATCCAGTAAAGGTACCTGCTCGCAGATACATCGATCCTCCCGATCCTCCGCCACCTCCAATGTTATTTTCTCCTACACCATTCCCACCATTGGCACTCATAGTGCCAATTATAGTGAATGCTCCCGATGTAATGATCCGAATGAGTCCCCCTCCGATTCCACCTATTTCACCAGGATTAGAACCACCACCTCCGCCAGCACCAAATAAGACGGGATTAGTCGAAGACCCATAAGTAGTTGTTTGAGATAGGGCAGAATATCCCCCACCCCCACCCGTCCCTGCATGCGCAGCACCTCCACCGTATGGAATACCATATCCTGCCGTAGTAATCGCACAGACATTCGTTGTCGTATTCGGCCCATATCCATTCGCATTCGATGTTCCTCCTATACATCCACGTCCTGTCGCAGACAGCGTCGAGTTACTGTCTAAGGAAAACGCGGTGAGACTTGTAGAGGAAACGTTTGTGGAAAAGGTTGAGCTGACCAATGAAAGAGTGATCGCATTTTTGATTGACAGAAAACCTCCTACATCGCTTTGGTATCCCGCGTGTGATGGACCCGTGTATCTAAATTGGGTAAACGTCAAATTATTCGCGATGTCGAAGGTCGTCGAAGCACCGGCTTGGAGCACTTGAAAAGTCGAAGAAGCTAGACCCGTATTCCAGGTTGGCGCAGTAACGACCACGGAAGAAGCGGATGAAAATGTCCAAACGGTGCCCGTTGTATTCAAAAATGTACCAGCCGTGATATTGACCGTCGTAATTGCTGCACTACACGTCCACGTGGAACCAGAATCTGAAAAGACCCCCGTCGTTGAAATGATCAACGTCGTTTGCGCTTCACAACCAAGTCTTGCGCCTGCATCAATCGTGTAGGTAGTCCGCGCAAAATCCG
>CAYHOM010000003.1:0-6462 GCA_964358345.1 uncultured Gammaproteobacteria bacterium | reverse complement strand
AAATCCGTTGAAGCAGAAAAGTCAAAACCTGAGGTGATCCTTGGGTTACCGGCTCCATCATCCGTTCTACGATCCAAAAGCCAAACTGAGCCTGCCCCACCATTGACTCCATTCGAACCAGTGGCTTTGGCGCCGCCCGTAGCCAAAACAGAACCCAACGAAAACCCACTCAATGTGTCGTAATAGACGGCAATACGCCCGGCTCCTCCACCGCCTCCGCCGTTGCCCGTACCAGTTGGTCCGCCGTTACCACCATTGGCTGAAATAGAACCGGAACCTGCTAACGTGGCTGTCACGATGTGGATCGATCCTCCAGAACCGCCACCACCACCGATGTTATTTTCACCGGAACCAGCTTGTCCATTGGCTGTAATCGTTCCAGTCACCGTTAGTGTCCCTGTCAACGTCAACGTGATACGACCACCGCCATTTCCACCGAGTTCCGTAACCGCATTGGAGCCACCCCCACCTCCCGCGCCCAATAACGTCGGTGCGGTAGACGCGCTCAAGCCATAGGCTGTTGTTTGTGACGAGTCTTCGGTATAGCCACCACGACCACCCGTGCCGGCATAGGCACCCCCTCCACCATAACCTTTGCCGTACCCCGAGGTCGTAATCGCGCAAACCCCCGTGCCTGTATTTGGCCCATATCCATTAGCTCCTCCACTGGCACCACCTACACAGCCGTTCCCATCCGCACGGATAGTGCCGCCGCTTGCCACGGTTATGTTGCGCGCCGTGATCTGTATCCCACTTGGATCACTCGTCGCATGCGCGATCGTGCCGTTCACCGTAACATCATCCGTACTCCCAAGCACCATGGCACTTGAAGTCCCCATGGTCATCGTAACACCGCTATTTACCGTGACAGTGCCGGCACCTGTGAGGTCCGTCGTCCCGACCCACGTGGTACTCACACTCGCACTGATCGTGATAGCGCTGCAACTATTACTATCAATATAGGCTTGGTTGATGAGGGTATCTGCGCTGATCGTACAGGTTGCTGCCGAACCTTCGCCTGTTGATAACCCGATAAAAAGGAGTGCTACAAAAAAAACAAACGGGATCTTTCTCAGTTTCATGCCTGTATGATACTTGTATAGTAAAAACCATTCAAGCAGTTGAATCAATGCGTCCGACCATGCCGTGGCCGTTCACGTTTTGCGAGTTTTTTTGCTTCTTTTTCTGGAAGCGGTGTTTCCTTTTTGCGTCTCTTGACCTCTTTCTCTAAAACGCTGATCTCATCACGAAGAATCGCGGCTAACTCAAACTCCAGATTAAGTGCCGCATCTTTCATCTGCTTCTCCTTCTCTATTTTGACCGTTTCCAGGCTATGCGTTTCCCCATGAAGTTCCAACTTCAGAATTTCCTTCACATCTTTCTCTTTGGTGGAGATCCCCAACATGGTCCGCAAGTCTTCTTGCGCCTTCTTGATCGTCTTGGGCGTAATGCCATGAAGGGTGTTATAAGCCAGCTGTTTTTTCCGACGACGAGACGTCTCCGCCATGGCACGACGCATCGAACCGGTGATGACATCTGCATACAGGATAACCTGACCACGGACATTGCGCGCCGCACGACCGATAGTTTGAATGAGCGACGTCTCTGAACGAAGAAATCCCTCTTTGTCTGCATCCAGAATGGCGACCAGAGAGACTTCCGGCAAATCAAGACCTTCGCGCAATAAATTAACCCCCACAATACTATCATAGGTCCCTTTACGGAACTCGGAGAGGATCTCCAACCGTTCAACCGTATCGATATCGCTATGCAGATAGCGTACGCGCATCTTGCGTTCTTGCATGTACCCCGTAAGATCTTCTGCCATCTTTTTTGTGAGAGTGGTAATAAGGACACGCTCCCCACGTTCAAGGACGACGGGAATACGTCCCAGAAGATCGCTCACCTGCCCTGGATAGTCTGGATCAACTTCATCGCCTCCCTGGGTATACGTCGTATCTTCGTCATCCTTGGCTTTGGGTCTTGGGGCTCTTCCTGGCGTGATCGGTAAAACCAAAATTTCTGGATCAACAAGACCCGTGGGACGAATGATCTGATCAACCACCCGTGTCGAATGTTTGAACTCGTACGGTCCAGGGGTGGCCGACACAAAAATAACCTGCTTCATTTTTATTTCTAGCTCTGGAAACTTTAACGGACGATTATCCGCCGCCGACGGGAGACGGAAACCGTATTCGATCAATGTTTGTTTTCGTGAGCGATCCCCTTCATACATGGCCCCAAGTTGTGGGACCGTCACATGTGATTCATCGATGACCAACAAAAAATCTTCCGGGAAATAGGCGAACAGCGTATCCGGCGGATCACCGGCAGCCCGTCCAGACAAGTGACGCGAGTAGTTTTCGATGCCGTTGCAGTACCCAAGATTTTCCATCATTTCCAGATCAAATTTGACCTTACGATCCAAACGCTCCGCTTCCAGTAATTTTCCCTGAGACTCAAAAAGATCCACCCGTTCTTTTGCCTCTTCCTTTATCGCCTTGATAGCACGGTCTCGTTCCGGTCCGAGGGTGATAAAATGCTTCGCAGGAAATATCCAGACATCCTCCTGCTCACGTTTTTGTTTTTTCGTGAGGGGATCGATTTGGGCAATATAGGCAACCGTCCCCCCGGGAGCCTCGATGCGATACACGACCTCTTCGTTGACAGGCATGATCTCAAGGACTTCCCCACGCGCACGAAACTGCCCACGCGTGAGATCGGCATTCGTCCTCACAAACTGCATGTCCACCAAACGCTGCATGACGTTTTGGCGAGCAACGTCCACACCACGTTCAAGATGAAGCACCGTTTGCGCATACGCTGCTGGTGCACCCAGGCCGTAGATACACGACACAGAAGCGACAATAATCGTGTCCTTTCTTGTTAATAACGCCTGCGTTGCAGCGTGGCGTAACCGATCGATTTCCTCATTAATCATCGCTTCTTTTTCGATATAGGTATCCGATCGAGGGATGTACGCTTCGGGTTGATAATAATCGTAATAAGACACGAAATACTCCACCGCATGTTGAGGAAAAAACTGACGGAACTCGTTACAAAGCTGGGCGGCTAGTGTTTTATTGTGGGCGATGACGAGCGTTGGCTTTTGAATGCGCTGAATGACATTCGCGATGGTAAATGTTTTTCCGGTCCCTGTTGCCCCCAACAACGTCTGAAAACGATGTCCATGCAACAAACCATCCGTTAGTTGACGGATCGCTTCTGGCTGATCGCCGGAGGGGAGATAGGGGGAGGTAAGATGAAAGGAGGACACAGAACCCACCTTAAAGAAATACCAGCTCCTCGTCCACAGACGCTATGATTTCTCTTCAAAATGTTCCACGGTCCATCTAACCAACGCTTCATTGCCGAGAATCTCAAAGACATAATTTGAAATTTTTCCAGGAAGGATATAGCTAAAGACTGGCACGCCTCTATCGCAATATGCATCCGCAACCTTCACCACCTTGTGCTTCCCTATACGAACCATCTTCGGAGGAAACAGTGCCCCTATGCCGCAGGCACTGCCCTGGTTTGCAGGGTCAGCAAGGACATCCTCCATGCTCCTTTTGTCTACCACTGAAAACACCGCTTCTCGATAAGACTCACCCTCGTCAGGATCGATAATTCTCCCAAACCGAATATCGGCTCTCCCAGCGGCATCCATCTCATAAGGCACGACCGTATACGCAGCATTCCCCCAATCAGGGTTATAGGGGATACGCAGACGGTAAGAAGAAGTCTCCCACAGGGTGCTGGTTCCATGCTTGGGGGATGGATCATCCATCCATGGGGAAGTATTCGGCGTTGAATCATAACGGAGATGGAGAAAACGATAATCTCGGGTCGTCAAGATCCGTCTTCCTCGCCAGTCCGTAGGGAGAGCTGCGATCCGCTCCAGATCCATAAGACGGTCCTCCGTTTCTTGTTGCGCTTGGATTAGTCGAGTGACATCTGCCATCGTCGGCTCCGCATGCTGATTCACCTTCAGATCCAACTGATGAAGCATGGTTGTCGTTTCCATGTACTGCTCGATGCCCCATAACCCTGCGTAAAATAGAACGATAAGGAACAGACCCATACAGACGCTCCCCATGACAAGTCGTTTGATACGCATAGAATATCTCTATTCTAGCACAGATCCACGACTCCTATTCACTGCGTCATCTCGAATACATTGGAACATTCATCCCTTGTATTTGTCATTCCCGCGAAGGCGGGAATCCATCCTATGCCGGCATGCCGATCTGGGCTGGATTCCCGCCTTCTCCGCCAGAGGCGGATCTGCCTATGGCATGAGCGGGAATGACAAGACAGAAACACCCTATGAGTTCATAGAAAACATATTTATCACGAAGGATGGCTATCCTTTTCTCCACGACTGAACACTCTTCACGAGTTGGGTAACCATCCAGGTCAGTATTCCAAACCAGAGGGAGAAACCGAGGAAGATCAACAGGGTTTCTAACCAAAAGAGAGGACCACCCTCACCAAAACCACGACAGGCGTCTTTTTCTAAACGTGGGCAGAGGAAACGAAAAAAGAACAGATGTATCATCTTATTCAAAAATGGCGGAACCGTTACATACACAAACAACCTGCCTATTCCCCAATATCGGGGCAAGGCGTCCAGCAAGAGAGCCAGTCCAAACCACACAAAAGGCCCAAACGCGGCCCCGAGCCAAAATGGATAGCGACGCACTCTGCGCCAATATCCCAACAACTTTGCCTCAAACGACATATCAATAAGTATATGCAGCCGTTGCTTTTCTGTCATTTTTTGATTACCCTCCTCCCATGATGCATTGGCAAACCGTTCCGCGGCCCATCGTTGCTCTCGCTCCCATGGCAGATATGAGTGATCTGCCGTTCTGTTTGATTTGTAAAGAACAAGGAACACCGTTGATGTTCCGTGAAATGGTGTCATCGGAAGCCATCGTCCGGTTGAATGAGAAGACCTTGAAGATGGCGAGTTTTGATGAACGTGAGCGACCCCTTGTCCAACAAATTTTTGGCAGTGAACCTGCCGTCATGGCCGAGGCGGCACGCATCATTGAAGAACGGTTTCATCCCGATGCTATCGACATCAATATGGGTTGTCCCGTCTATAATCTGGTATCCAATTTTAACGGGGCCTTTTTGATCAAAGAACCAAAGCGCGCCCACGCGATCATCACTGCCATGAAACAAGCTGTCTCCATTCCAATCAGTGTAAAAACACGTCTTGGCTGGAAAGAAGACACAGACTGCCTAGAGTTCGTAAAAGTCCTGGAAGATGCCGGCGCAGAGCTCATCTCCATGCATGGACGGACCAAAGAGCAAGGTTACAGCGGCAAGGCCAACTGGGAACGCGTGGGGGAAGCACGGCGGCGTGTTCCGCATATTCCCTTTCTGGTGAATGGCGACATAACCACTCCAGAACTCGCTAAAGAAGCGATGATGATCGCTGGTGCCGACGGGGTGCTGATTGGACGTGGTGGGTTAGGGAACCCGTGGTTTTTTCATCAGATAGAAACGTACTTAAAAACGGGTGAGAAGGTGGCTGAACCAACCATGGAAGAACGCATACGCGTCGTGAAAAAACATGCGGAACTTCATCTTACACATTACGGCGAGAGGGGTCTCATCAAACTACGCAAGCATCTCCCTTGGTACTTCAAGGGCACTCATGGGGATAAAGAGCTGCGCTCAGCCCTTGTACGCGTATCGACGCTGGACGACCTGCATCGCGCCCTCATCACGTTAGTCTAAATCCGGCAAAAAGTTTTCGGGATTTACCGGGATCCCATTTTGACGCACTTCAAAGTGGAGGTGGGGACCTGTAGAAAGCCCGGCTCCATCATCGCCAGGACGTCCACCCGAGTATCCGATGATCTGCCCACGCTCGACGTACGTGTCCGGTTTTACACCGAATGCTGAAAGATGGGCATACACGGTTGCTATCCCACCTGGGTGAATCACCATCACATAGTTCCCATACTGCTTCCCTTTTTTATTCCACGCTACATACCCCCCAGCAGCTGCCTTCACGGGCGTTCCAACGGGCGTCGGCAAATCGGTCCCTGGATGCTCAAAAAGTTTTCGAAACGGATAGGTTGGATCATGAAAATGCGCAGAGATGCCCCGAAGGACTTTGACAGGCCAGTTCAATAAAATATCCCCCCGTGCCAACGCCACATCCACGGAATCAAGACGGTCTTGTAAACGATCACGCAACGCGGCAATGTCGTCGGCTTCCCCTTGTTGCTGTTGACGCAGTTCATACAGAATGCGCTGGAACTCTTCCTCTTTATTCTGCGTCTGCGCGACCAATGATGCTTTCGCCGCTAATGTCTGTTCTAGGGCATCTCGCTCTTGTAGGAGGGTCGTTTTTTGGATTTGAAGTTGTCGCTTCCTTTCCTCCTGTTCTGTTTTCTTTTGCTCGTAGAGATTTTTCGTTGCCCTACTATCTCTCGTAGC
>CAYHOM010000002.1:0-30662 GCA_964358345.1 uncultured Gammaproteobacteria bacterium | reverse complement strand
GATGAGAAGTACTCCGATCAGGCTCGCGCCTTGATTCTGCAGAAACTCCCGCCCTGTTTTCGTGGGGTTGATGACGAATGGGTGAACGCGCTGTATCGCGGTTATGCCAGACGCAACATCGGCGAGGTCAACGCCAAGTACAAGCTCATCTTCGTCGCCGTCGACCGCGATGATCGAGTGCTCGGGGTTACCGGAGCAACTCCGAAAAAAGGCGAACCGATCAAGCTCATGCCCTGCGTGGCGCATGATCCGCAAGCCTTCGCGGCGATGCTCATCGATCTGCCGTATCTCATGCGTCAGTACGGACGAAAGCTCTACGTCCACTGCGTGCCTTCGGTCGATGAGACTATGGTACTTCAACGACTTGGGTGGACGCTCGACGCGGTCATGCCGGCTGCGTATCACGACAACTTCTGCACCCAGCAATGGGGCAATAATCTGGAGAACCATCTCATGCGAGACATGCGCGTCAAGAACGTCTACTTCAACCACATCATGAGCGGCCGCAAGACGCTCGAGGTTCGGGTTGGGTATGACTCGCTCAAGCGGATCCGTGCTGGCGAGAGCATCAAGTTGATGACCCAGCACCGCGAGGGCGTCATCCGCGTCAAGGCCGTTCGTACGTACCCGACGTTCGCGGCCATGCTCGAGGTCGAACCGCACGAGAAGATCGTGCCCGACGTGAGCAAGCCCGAAGCGCTTCGACTCCTTCAGGACATCTACCCGCCCAACAAGGAGCGGCTCGGCGTCTTGGTCTTCGAGCTGGAAGTGGTTCAGAAAGGCTGACCACGCAACCAGCGACTCATGGCGACGGTACTACTGAAAAGTAGGCCGTCGCCTTTTCTTTTCCGGTAATAATTCTCTAACGGAATCTGGCCATGTACAACGCTGGTTCCGCTATTACCAACGTCCGAACGTCTTCCGCGAGCCCCTGCCAACATTTTAATCCCGTGAATACGGGGTTATTTTGTTTGAGGGGATGAAAGAATGGAACTTTTTTCGGTAGGCTGTTACCCTAGTATCCATCTATGGAAAATCGACAGCCACCACGTGCACTTACTGACGTCGGTCTAAGTATGTTCGTGAATACGGTAAAGCTCAGGGATCTACCTCTTCCGATCATGGAAATTCCCATTGAGCAACTAGTTTGGCATTTTGATATGCCCGTTTGGGAAAAAGATGGAACTGATGACTGGAATCTGACACCATGGGAAGTTATCAGGAAAGCGACAGGTTCAGATGTCCATCAAAAAAGAGTGAAAGAGGCGGATGCAGTTTATCCAATCATTGTGACACAATACAAAACTCGTCTAGTGATTCTTGATGGAGTTCATCGGCTTGTAAAAGCGTATGAAAACGGACAAGAGACCATTAAGGCAAAAGTTATTCCCGAGAAGTATCTCTCATTGAGAGAATTCCAAAGTTAGTAGTGGCAAGAGTTCTGACGTCAGATACCAGCTCCTGCCAATAGCCGGTTTGGTGTATAAGACCGCTTTCCCATGGGGAAGTGGACAAGAGTTCCGGGTGACCGGATTCCCTGCATACAAGCCGGTTGATGAAAAACCACCATCGTAAGAGGGTGGTTTTTCTTTTGCCAAAAAGGTTTACTTCACCTCGAAATTCAGCATCATCCCACTCTCTAGATGTTCTGCGATATGACAGTGCATCATCCATTGCCCAGGATTCGACATCTCGACCAGAATATCGGTGGTAGTACCAGCAGGTAGCAAAACCGTATCCTTCCAAACCATATTCGTGTTCGCTTTTCCGTTCTCGCTTAGAACTAAGAAGCGCTGACCATGAACATGAAACGGATGTTGCATGGGATGCATCCCCGTGTTTGGATTGTTGATCCGAATTTTGACGTAGTCGCCTTGTTTGAACGACCAATTAATCTTGTCGTTCGTTTTTCCTGTTGCTTTGTCTGTAATTGTCCACCCGGCCGTAGCTGCTGTCATATGGGCATTCATACTTCCCATGTGATCCTCCCATTCGATCCCGTCGTTCGACTCAACTGATGATCCCATCATGCCTCCATCCATCATGCCACGTCCCATCATTCCGGTTCCACCCATCATCCCACCGTTCCCCATCATATTGAATCCGAGATCCAGAGTCTTATCCGGCTGTTTCGAGAAGAGTGGACGCAGAGGATCGATTGAGGTGATGACATCTTGATTGGTACGTAATTGGTTAAACGCCTCCAAGTAAGAAACTCTGATTGAATCATCAGACACGTGAACCGTTCCCATTGTAGAGACTCGAACAGGTGTACCATTCACAATGGTAAACGCCCCTACGGTATCGAATGAAACCTCTATAATGGCGCGTTCAGACGGCGAGACGGTCACGCTATCCACAAATGTTTCCTGTTCATATTTCCCGTTGTCGCCACCGACAAGTTTCATCTTCGCTCCAGGAATAGCCAAACGGAACGGGCGAGCGTTGGCAACGTTGGTGATGAAAAAACGCACGATTTCCCCCTTCTTCGCTTCAAGACGATAGTCGGTCTTGCCATTCGTATGCAGAACATTGCCGTAGCGACCCATCATGCCATAATAGGAAGAACGACCGTCATTGAACGTGGCGATCTTGTTTTCGTTAAAGAGCATATCTTGAAGCACCAACGTCTCTTCACGGTTCACAGGCGACCAGTAGCTTGTTGAAGTTGGAGCAACCAGAAAATTACCGTATAAGCCAAGGTTCTGCTGCATCACTTCATCAAGGTGCGGGTGATACCAGAAGACGCCCGCGTCAGGAAAACGCAAGGTATACGTGAATGACTCACCTGGACGAATAGGCTTCTGCGTCACATTTGGCACTCCATCAGAGGCGTTTTCAACCCGGACTCCGTGAGGATGGAGGGTCGTCTCACGGTCAAGATCGTTCTTAAGCGTGAGATGAATCGTAGCTCCTTGTGGGACACGAATCGTTGGACCGGGAACGGTACCACTGTAGGTAAGAGCGTCCACTTCGCGTCCGGCAATCGTCTTCTTTACCGCTTGGAGCCTAAACGTGTATGCATCACCATCCTTCAGATCAATGACAGCTTGAACCTGTGTAGAAGTTGTTTCGACAACGGCTGGAACCATTGGGTTATTGCTCCCTTGGTTGATCGACGGAGCGTTCGAGTTACGATAAACGAATACCCCTCCGAGAATAGCGAAGATAACGATAAGGGAGAGCCCGAAGATTTTTTTCATATCTAGATCATTCATGTGTAATAGGAAATCTGGTTACCGTGAAGTAACCAAGCTTTTTATCTTGGATACGGACGTCTCTCCTCCCAAGGTTTGACCCAAAACAGGATAAGCACAACTTGCATCCAAAACATAGCCATGTTTAACCCCTCCGTGCTCGGACTTGTCCATCCGGCAGCGTAGTAGAAATTTGCATTCATGAACACTCCTCCGAGAAGGGAAAGGATGGCTGCGTACCGTGCCGGATTCTTCCATTGCGGCTGCGTACTGAGTCCGTACGTAAGCAGGGCGACAACGAGCCCGATCCCTACCAGCAGCTCGCCCCATTGAACAAGCCGTCCGAAAAGTTCAGGGAAGCTTTTTGCGAGATGTAATACGGAGCCGACATACCACTCATGGGGATTGCCATTCTCAAAACGGCTAAACGTTTTTCCTATATTCGATACGAACTGCCCTCCATAAATCTTGCCTAAGCCCACAGAGATCCATTCGTATACGAGGATGATTTGTATGGAAAAAGCCACGAAATAAGGATGGCGTATAAGTAAAGATGGTTTCATATGCGTTATTTGATACGCCACTTGAATAAGCGTTCGGGTACTCCAGCAACGTTTTTTATGCGTAATTCCACAAAAGACGTGGTTGAGCTGATCGACTCAAATATCAAAACTCCTTCACGATGATGACCGCCGGGCCCTGGACCCTCCCATAAAGTTGGTTTATAGATATTCCCTTGGTCATCAGCTAACACGGCTATTTGGAGAAGATCGTGATTGAGGTCGACTGAATGGGTATCGAATACGATATTAAATTTCCACTGCGCACCGTTTGATACCTGCGGAGTCACTTTGATAGAGACCTGCCCCTGTTCATCAGATTGTGTCTCAAAGCGGCTTTCATTGACCTGCTGTTGTGGACTGGGATCTTGCTTATTCCGAGTCATGACAAAGAGCACAGAAACAACGACGATTAGACCTATGAGGATAAATCGAGTGTATTTCATAAGCGAGGGAGTTTAAGAGCTCTGTTTGCCATATAGACGATGCCCGCAGCGTTAAATACAATCCCCACCCAAAATAGCCTTACCTGATATTGTGCGACAAGAGTCGTCAGGCCCGTTACCCCAAGAATCGGTAATAAGTTCACCAGGTAGTGCGCACAACAAGAGATCATCGCAGCCGTAGATGTTGTGCCAGACACGCCAACCACCTTTCCCATTCCTTGCCCACTATGAACCATCCGTTTGATGTATTGGTACAAGAATATTTGGATGCCAAAACCTATGGCTAGACTCACGATAAAGTACCAATAGTCGCTAAACTGACTCTGAGCAAACCCCCAACCGGATACAAGCGTTAGAATAACGAAATAGAACGCCAGCAATAGGAAAGCCGCTCCTGTACCGTAACCGATAGTTTTTGTCATGATTGCTGACATAAATATTATACGTTACAGATCGTTAATCGATGGCTGTAACCGGGGGCTTCCAATGGGGAATGAAGGCTGGGACCTTGGCTGCGTACGCTTCCCATTGCTTGCCAAACTCCTTTCGCGCCTCTCGTTCTTCGCTTCGAGCAAGCCGCACGTACATGAACACGAGTATCGGGAACATGATGAGCGTAAGAAGCGTTGGCCACTGCAAAAGAAATCCGAGCATGACGATGATAAAGCCGACATACTGAGGATGACGAATGCGTGCGTAAATGCCGGTCGTCGCCAGAGCATGCTTCTGCTGCGCCGCATGAAGAATTTTCCAAGCATTCGCGAGCAGTGAGAACCCAAGGATGATCAGAATGTAACTTGCAATATGGAACGGGCCAAAGTGAGGATCGCCGCCCCAACCGAAGAAATCTTCAAACAAATGCCCTGAATTATGTGACAAGAAATCAATCTCAGGAAATTTCGTTGAAAGCCAGCCTGAAAAAAGGTAAATCGTAAGAGGGAACCCATACATTTCGGTGAACAAAGCAACAATGAAGGCTGAGAATGCCCCGAATGATCGCCAATCACGAGAAGTCTTAGGTTTTACAAAGCTAAAGGCAAAGATCAGAAAAACCAAAGAGTTGATGATAACAAGAGGCCACAGGCCGTAGGCGGAGGAGGACATATCCTATGTTTTAGGTTTGCCATGATTACCCTCATCGCGCGAAACATCATCATGATGACCCCCATGACCTCCCTGCATGAGAAGGTGTATAACGAGGCAGCCCAAGAGAAACGTAAACGGAAGATAGGGAGCAAGATGCTGACCATGATCTGTAACGAGATACACACCAGCCACAGCAACCAGGATGCCGAGCACCCAACGAATGGTGGAATTTTTCATAGAGAAAAATTAATGCGTTCCTTCAAGGCTGGAATTATACATCCATACCATGTAAGAACCCACGATAATGGCTACGAGAGCTAACAGAATCGCTCCCCAGATGACGCTGCTAAAACTGCCCCAGGTAAATCCCGGTAACGTCTCAAAAAGCGCATGATGCAATTCTGTGCCCCTCGTCGATCGGAATGGGAGATAGCCCCCAATGAGACAGACTACATAGGCGATTTCTGTTCCAAGTACACACTTCTTGACGTAGGATGAGAATGAAAGTTTGTCCATATCGTTTTCACCAAATGAGAATTACTAGTTGGTTTTATCAAGATATTTCTGAGGGTCACTGACGAAGCTGTCTTTACAGGCGATATTGCAGAAATAGTACGTTTTGCCTTTGTACTCAGCCGTGAGTTTTGTTTCGGATGGATCAAGCTCCATGCCGCAAACTGGATCAATGGCTCCACTTGCCATCAAGCTCTTGTTACTGCAACAAGACGAGTTTTCTGCATGAGCGCAACAAGATGGTTTTTCTTCATCGTTACTTGCATGGTTACAGCAGGATGTATTGTTCATATATGTGAGTATTAAGTAGACAAATTTAAAGATCATCTCATCCAAATACCAACACCTTATCCGATACCTCAACCATCTTTACCAAATCGTCCATGGTGCCAGTCGGGCAGACCTTGCTTTCCGATTTTGAACGGACTTTGAGACAGGTGGTGCAAGCGAAAATCATTCCCTTCAGGGTTGTAAACTCTTGAAGTTTCTTGGAGAGATCGAATTGGGGCGTGTCTTGGATATCTTCGATTTCAACCCCTTCGTTGAAAAGAACTACTTGTACCGCGTGGCTCGCCTTGAGAGAAGCGATGCCCAAACGAAAGGTGTTCCAGACATGCTCCGGGTTGTTGGACTGCAAAATGATGCCGAGTTTCATAGGTTAAGTAAGGTCTTTCTTCTTCTCCTCAAACTCTTTCTTGTCAATTTCACCTTTGGCGTAGCGCTCCTTCAGAAGATCGAGGGCAGAGCTATTGCGATGTCCCATCCCATGAGATTGACCCATAAACCATCTGGCAATCAAGACGATGACCGCAATGATCAAGATCCACCAAAAGATCATGAAGACTGACCCCATTCCACCAAACCCATACCCACCTGGGCCGAAGCCCCACATCATTGGCATATATGTCGCGTTAGGCTGATTAAACGATTGAGAAGATGATCCTAGGCCTCCCATCATCTGTAGCATTGGCATCCATCCAAAGCCTTGTGTAGGAAGTGCGGCATTTGGATCACAGCCAGACAAGCGTTTTCCCATGGCAATATGGATCTGCTCTTCCCCATCTTCTCCATGCATTTGCATCATCATGGCATTCATGGAGGCATGAGACGCTCCCATCATCTGCCCCATATAGTACTCACCCAGGACACCGAATTGTTCATCTTTGAGATCTGTACACGTCGCTTCTTTGGCCTGCAGTTTGTTCCAAAGCTCCTTGCCTTCTTGCTCTTCACGCAGGGTATGTTCTTGCACCTCGTTCCAGTTGACTCGAACGTTATTTACGTTGCCCATCATCTGAGCACTTGTGGCGGAAACACCAATCAAGAAGCTGAAAAAGATGAATAGGATGAGGAAGATATTTTTCATAGTGTGCTCAAGAGAATAAGTAATCATACTTTCAATGGCACCCACCGTGCTTCTTCTTTTTCACCCCTGCATCATTTCCATCGCCCCCTCCAGAACCATGATTGTACCCGCTATGCATAAAGAGGTGCATGAATGGACAGGCGAGGATGAAGAGGAATGGAAGAAAGCCTAACAATTTGGAACGATCAACGAAGAAAATGACGATGCCCACGGCAAGGAGAACAAAGGAGAGGATTTTGAAGGCGTTCGTCATATGGTTAGTGAGAATGAGTTAAGGAGCTCCCGCAGTAGGCCCTGACCAAATACTGATTCCATTTGGCATATCTCCGACCTTAATTCGCTTCACTTCTCGTCCCATTTTAATATCAATCACCGAGACGTCGTCGCTCAGAAGATTTGTCACGTAGACAAGGGCTCCATCTTTAGAAACGATGACTCCGTGAGGTGCCGATCCTGCAGAGATCGTTTGCACGACGCTCATCTCCTTTAAATCAATCATGTAAACAAGATCACTAGTAGGCTGGTTGAAGTAATATCCCTGATCAGCAACAAAGACGAAGCGCGAGTCAGATGTCGGATAGATCTGAACCGGACCTTTCGCTTCTTTTGGTAAATCAACATATCGGAGCGTTCCGGAAGCAATGTCATACACCGCCAGACTCTTTGTTTCATAGATGGAAGCGAGCGCGTATTTTCCATCAGGCGTCACCCCCGTCTGTACCGCCGATCCTTTTAAGGGAATATATTCCAGATTCATCTTGTCTATATCAAGGATGCCCATACTTTTGCCCCCGAGCATCGCGATGTAGGCTGTTTTCCCGTCGGGGGAAATACGAAGGCCGTGAGGCCCCGCTCCCTTTTGCGCATCAATGGTCTTTTCCATTTCAAAACTGATTGCATTGATCTTATAGATAACACCCTTCTCTTGTGAAGCCGTAATCGCGAATAAACCATCTGGTGTCAACGCAACATGTGAAAGACGAAGGCCTCGACCGATATTAATTCTTTTTGTGATCTTATCTGAGGATGGATCTATCACGATGATTTGATCATCCGCATCCACCGTTTCACGAACAGCTCCCTCATCCGCATGAGCCGCCAGGATGATCTGAAAAGACATCTTTCTCTTTTTTTCTGTGGCAGCCGCTGTAACCCATACACTTTTGTTATTTGGAGCGACTTGAACATTGTGAGGCATGTAATTGACACTCTTTCCATTTTTCATTTCAGACAAATCAATCTTTCTCACAACGTTCTTCGTCATCGCGTTTATCACCGCTATTTCGCCAGAACCCTCAAGAGCAACATACACCTTCTCTTGCATACGAGAGAGCATGTCATCATATTTCCTGGATCCGTCATAGACGAAAATACCAATCCCAACAACGGCGACAACCATTGTGACGATGACGATGAGTTTATTGTTCATCATAGATTATTCATCAAAAAGTTATTTGTTCACAGAGATTTTTACACCCTTTCTTGCTTGGGTAGGTAGCTTCGGCAAAGCGATACAAAGTAGACCATCTGAATAACTCGCCTCTGCTTTTGCCGCATCTACCGCTGTTGGTAGCTCAACAACGCGTGAAAATGATCCTCGTCTAATTTCTTTACTGTAATACTCTTTGTCATTCACTTCGTGCTCTTCTTGCCGTTCACCGGAAATGGAAAGTAAGTCTTCCTCAATCGAAAGGTTGAGTTCATCCGGATTGATGCCCGGTAAACTCATTTTAACCGTTACTTGATCTTTTGCCTCGAACACATCAACAGCCATATCCCATCCATATCGACGAGATGGGGTAAGAAATGCATCATCCAAGAAGCGGTCGAGGTTAACGAAAGGTCCGTATTTGGTGAGGGACATATGGGTTAAAGTGAAATAGGTAAAAGTACCCTACACACTCTTTATACCCCCTCAAAAAATACGGGGAAGGATTTTGCCCAAGCTCGTCAAACAGCTCTAGAAAATCAAAAGCGTTCGTGACGGGATTTATCAAAATATGTCCTATTTAAAAGGGTAAATACACTCTCTCGATGAGCACTTGTAATAAATAAGAAAGGGAAAGAACAGCAACAGGAATGTTGTCGTCAAAATGAATCTTCATCGGATATTTACTCTCTATTCTGAATCCACAACTCTTCAAAGAAGGCTGTCATCGTACTCCTTATGCTTGGATCATCGATCAGTACGGCTGTCGGTTGTTTTTTGTTTAGACAGATAATCGCCACTTTATTTCCATAAAGAAATATGGCATCTGCAATCGTAAAACGATCAGGAAGGAAACGAGATTGTCGCAGTTCTTTCGTGTCTCGATCTTTCAATCGTACAGAGGCGTTTGTTTTGGGAAATAAGAGTCGGACTTTCAGGAACCGTTTGATCCGACGCTCGATGAAATTGTTCACGTACTCTTGCCCTAAGAAAGACGCCCATTCGTCCCAAGGGACGATTCCTACGAACGGTTGCTGCGTCGCCAAAATATCTTCATGCACCAAGCGTATCTCATCGACACCGATAAACGTTTTGACGGTCGGTTTGCCACCGCCATGATTTCGCATCGCGGATAGTTCTGGCATGACCGTCCGTAGTGCCGCTTCACGTTCACGTAATTCGATAACGAATTTCTCCGGATTTTCTGCAATCCAGTAACGATAACGTCTCTTTACATAAAAGTTCATAAGCCCGTCTTTGTGCAACTTATCGACCATGAGCTGAACACTCGTGCGAGGAAGCCGGAGTTGAACCGCAATGTCAGAATATGTACACTCGCCCAAGCGTAAGGCGGTGAGATAGACCTTTACTTCATTCGGCTTATAGCCTAAACGCTCGATGACTTTTTGGAGATGCATAATTATACATTCATTATATTAAGAGGCTCCATAATCAGACACTCTCTCCGTCTTCTTTTTCCAAAACTGATAGAACACAGCAGGCATTAGGAAGAGGGAGATCACGTTCGAAACAGCTAATCCTCCAAAAATCACAACCGTCAACGGGTGAAGCATCTCTTTACCCGGCGCATACGCCGCCCAAAACAATGGGGCAAGGGCCAAAGCAGTCGAAGAAGTGGTCATAAGGACAGGCACGACTCGATCTTAACCCAGTCGGAGCGACGGGTGTCTCTTCTTGAATCTGGGCTTGTCCGTCTATTGGTTCTGCGGCTTGTGCGAATAAAGGATGACAACAAAGCAAAGCAAAAAATCGCTGGAATAATCAGGATTTTGGCAAATACATGTTGAAATAGCTTATTCATGCCTAGAAAGTATGGCGCGAATGCGCGGATATCACAATCAAAAACCTTATCTACCATCGGAACGACGGATGGATTCTCGTATTCACGAGAATGGCAGGAGTAAGCTCATGTATGCGAAGGTCAATAACACTCGGATACACGAACTTGATCTTTTCCTTTCTACATGTTCTTATGGATACCCGTCTGGCCGCAGATAAGCGGCCGACGTACGTCCTTTTGGACGGGAGGTCACGATGCTCCGGTTTGTATTCTGTTCCATCTGCTGCGTATTGGGGATTGCTGCATACGTATATGCGGCCTTCATGTACGACCCGATGGTGGTGTGCAAGCGCCATCCGGAGATGCGGCGTGAGGCATGCCTCGCGCAGATCAACGCGGTCCTCGCTGGTGCCGGCAACTAGCTCTCTCCACTCCGACCGCATGACGGTCGGATTTTCATTTCCTCCAGGTCGATACCTTGCGATCTCTGCTCCGTCCCTTCCGTTCATGGCTTGTTGGGGAAGGATTTCGACGGAATGATTGTCGTGGGAGTGATCGATTGCTTACGTGGAATGTGGTTGGACCGGCGGGTCCTATGGGTCCAGCGGGACCTGTCGGACCTATGGGAACGGTAGGATCAGTTGGTCCACAAGGATCGTAAGGTGAAGTTGGTCCAACGGGCCCCCAGGGTGCCTCGTGGTCCGCGGGCAGTTTTTACTACAATAACGAAGTGGCGACTCCATCGACGGGGACTGTGTATGTGCGTTGCATCGATCTTCTGTAGCGTGTCCTTCACCCATCTCTTCAACAAAAAAACGAGTCCTTGCTGTGAGTTCTTTCACCATGGTATCAAACATGGGAAATTTTAACGGGAGCCACTATATCCTTTGAATGCTCATTTGAAAGAGGTCGTATGTATTTTTCGTGCGTCCTCCACCGCCTTCAGACACCCCTCCGCGTGGCCACTAGGAATAAAAAGTTGTGTCCCGTTTGTGAGGGTAAGCATGACGCCGCGAGTCAAGGAGAACAACGTTGGAAGACAGAGCGGAACGATGCGAATAGCTCCTGTGATCTGTTGCATGGTACCGGGCAAGAAAAACTGTCTTTGCCTCCGTTCGGCAAGTTGCGCTGTTGTCATCGTTTGGATAGGAATCGTTGTTAAACTCTTCCCTCCTAAAAGGGTGATCTGATCCGATGTGATGCGAACGCTCCCAAGCCGAAAAGAATAGATGATGCCACCAAAGAGGCATAAGAGGATGATGGTCAGAATGGCGGGAAGGGGAAGGAGGCTTTTCCAAGCCACTGCCGCCAGAATGATCACGGAAAGGAGGATGAGCAGAAAAGAATTTTCTTTTTCTGCGTAATGTTCTTCATAAAATAGCATAGGGAGGGTTGATGCATGGATTACGTTTGTCCTGTGCTGTCCATTCGGGAAAAGAGGAGCTATATCGTTCGACCCCGTCAGCCTTTCGCAGGTTGCGGCGTTGTGCATCCGTTAGAATGTCCTGATGAGGAAGATCAATAATACCCTTCACAAGATACCAAAGATCCTGATCATCCGTCATCCACTGTTGCTTGTCGAAACGGCGCAAATCGATGCAGGAAGTGTATGAACGCAATGTCTTTCGTCCTTGATCGTCAAAATATTCATGAAAGTACGAGAGCACGAGTTCGTGAATGGATCGATAGATCGGTTCGCGGTAGCGTAATACGTTGTGATTGGTCTTGGATATTGCGCCCCAGCGCCCTGCTTCTTTAAAAGGGGTGACGATATGGTCGACATCGTGATAGGTCGCGGTGAGATCAAGAATGACGGGTGGGTGACCATGGATGCGTCGCGCGAGAGCGGCGAAAAGAGCGCCTTCCATACAGTGGGCGCGCTGTTCTCGCATCACACGACGCGGAGACAGGCAGGTTTCGCCTCCTTCTTCAAAATTAAAGGGCAATGCATCTAGATAGTCCTGAATTTTTTTCGGTGAATCTAGTCGTCGTAAAATCTTCTGCTCCGCAGAGGTGAGCGTGTCCTTCCACCGTTTAGGCATAGTCTGGGTAAAGTGGATGGGTATCGGTGAGTTCACGAATGCGTCCGCGGATACGCTCTATCGTACTTATGTCCTGGTTGGATCGCAGCACGTCTATGATGCAGTGTGCGACCTGTTTACTGGCTTCTTCTTTCATGCCGCGTGTGGTGATCGCGGGAGTGCCGACACGTAATCCAGACGGGTCCATGGGTTTGCGAGGATCAAAGGGAATCATATTTCTGTTGGCTGAAATGCCGACTTTTTCCAACCATTCTTCGGCTTCTTTACCGCTCGGTCCCCAGGCGGTCGCGTCGAGGAGCAGAAGGTGGTTATCTGTCCCTCCAGAAACCAGCCGTCCGCCTTCCGCTAAAAAAACTTCTGCCATGGCTTGAGCGTTTTTCAAAACCTGTTCTTGATAGTGAACAAAGGATGGCTGAAGAGCCTCGTGAAAAGCAACGGCTTTGGCGGCAATGATGTGTTCAAGGGGTCCTCCTTGAGAGCCGGGGAATACGGCGCTGTCTATTTTTTGTGCGAGGGTTTTTTTTCCGTCCGGATCAAGCCGATCCTCCGTTTTGCAAAGAATCATGGCTCCGCGTGGACCACGTAAGGTTTTATGGGTGGTGCTGGTTACTACATCAGCGTGCGGGATCGGATCGGGATACAATTTGGTAGCAACGAGTCCTGCCACGTGTGCCATGTCAACAAACAGATACGCCCCAACTTCTTTGGCGATATCCGCAAAAGCGGCAAAGTCGAGCTTACGGGGATAGGCAGAGAATCCGGCCAGGATCATGCGTGGTTTGTGCTCGCGCGCAAGGGCACGTACCTGATCCATGTCGACCAGATGGTCTGATTCTCGTACGCCATAGGGAATGATGTTAAACCACTTGCCGCTAAAATTCACAGGTGAACCATGCGTAAGATGTCCGCCATGGGCAAGATTCATGGCGAGGACGGTATCGCCAGGTTTGCATAGCGCGAGATATACCGCGAAGTTTGCCTGTGCACCTGCATGTGATTGGACGTTGGCATGTTCTGCGCTGAACAACTGTTTCGCTCGTCCTATGGCGAGAGATTCGGTCTCGTCGATCACCTCATTGCCGCCGTAGTAGCGTTTGCCAGGATACCCTTCGGCATATTTATTTGTCAGCACTGATCCTGCAGCCTCTAGCACGGCTGGTGAGACGTAATTCTCAGAGGCAATGAGTTCGAGTCCATGACGCTGTCGGTCCAGTTCTTTGTGGATGAGACGGGCGACATCTGGATCGAGAGAAGAAAGAAGAGACATGGCTCCTATGATGGAGGAGGAGAAAGGCAGCGTCAAACGCTGGACGAGACGTGGGGAAAACCGTAGGCTAAGATTATCTCTTTCTTGTATGACATTTCAGCATGTTCATCTGATAGGCATTGGTGGCATTCAAATGTCCGCCGTGGCAAAACTGCTCCACCGATCAGGCGTATCCGTCACAGGATCAGATGTTGCCAAGTCACCGCAGACCGAAGAGTTACGGAACGTGGGCATCCCTGTGAGCATTGGTCACGATGTTGCAAACCTCCCTCCTATCACGGAACTCGTTATTTATACCTCGGCCGTTCCTGAGCTCAATGTCGAGCGGGCGGAGGCGCGTCGGCGAAACCTTCCGCAATACACAAATTTTGCATTTTTGGGAGAGTGGTTTCAGGGTCGCGAAGTCGTTCTTGTGACAGGGACGCATGGCAAGAGCACCACCACAGCCATGCTTGGTCTTCTCTGCGAACGAGCTGGCTTAGATCCGACGGTGATCGTCGGCAGTAAAGTCCCACAATTCCCAGATGGGAATGTCCGATTTGGTCAGTCAGATCTTGTCCTTATCGAAGGAGATGAATATGAGAGGCATTTTTTGTCCTTTCATCCGCGCGGGGTCGTCATCAATAATATCGAGCTTGACCATACGGATGTCTTTGCCAATGTCGCTGACATCCTTGAGGCCTTTCGATCCCTCCTGGGTCAGATCCCCGATGGGGGATGGGTGGTGGCAAATGCGGATGATCCACAGGTGAGTACGTTGATCGGTCAGGAGCGCACGCGCTTGGCTTCGCGCCATATCCATGTTGTGACCTTTGGGTGCGCAAGTCATGCGGATGTTCAGATGAAAGATTTGATGCCTACGGTCGAAGGATGGCAATTTTCTCTGCGTGACGAACAGCACATCGTCACCCGTTTACGACTCACCATCCCTGGAAAAATGAATGTGATGAATGCCACGGCGGCCTGTGTTGCCGCACGCCGTTTGAAAGCACCGTATGACGCTCTGCGGGAAACGCTCGCTGGGTTTAGAGGGATCTGGCGTCGTTTTGAGAAGGTGGCTGAGCGTGATGGCATGACCGTCATCTCTGACTACGCCCATCATCCTACGGCTGTCGTAGCAACGATCGAAGCTGCCAAACAGGCCTATCCCGGCCGCCGTATCGTTGTTTGTTTTCAGCCGCATCATCGTCATCGGACACGTCATTTTTTTCTTGATTTTATTCAGGCCTTCGATAAAGCGGATGCCGTTATCTTGGTTGAGATTTATGATGTCGCGGGACGCGAACAGGTTGAGGATCGAGACATTTCCTCCCATGACCTGTGTGATGCCCTGACACGCCATGATGCCGATCGAGGGTGTACGCGTCTGCGTGAATATGCGGGCACGGTTGTGGAAGCGCGTCATGGAGTACAACGCATCATGCGTGCAGGCGATGTGATTCTGATCATGGGTGCCGGCGACATTTACACCATTGCGGCAGATCTTCTTTCTACGGTATGAATCCGCTACATCCAGACCAGATCAAGGAGTATCAAGAGCGGATTCCGGAGACGATAGAAGCGGAGCCTATGTCGCGCCACACGACGTTCCATATTGGGGGTCCAGCGCGTCTGTATGTTGTGGCCAAGACTTCTGATGCATGCATCGACGCTGTACAGGCGGCAGAAGTCTTGCACATCCCTTGGTATATCTATGGAGGAGGTTCTAACTTGCTGGTGGCGGACAAAGGATATGAAGGGGTCGTGATTCAACTCGCTTCCTCTGGCATAGAGGCCACGCCGATGGGGATGCGTGTTGAGGCGGGAGTCATTACGGCGTTGGCGGCGCGTAAAGCGGTGGCAGAGGGGTGGGCAGAGTTTGCTTGGGCTGTGACGGTCCCTGGGACGATCGGTGGGGCTGTCTATGGAAACGCGGGGTGTTATGGAGGAGAGATGACTCATGTTGTTTCTCAGGTGGAGGCGTATGATCTTCTGACGCATACGCGTGTTCAGCTCGATCATATGGCATGTGGATTCGTCTATCGTGGCAGTATGTTCAAAGAGCGTCCACATCTTATTTTATCAGCCGAGCTCGTGTTTGCCTCACGAAAAACGCCTGAGGAGGGGAAGGCCGAAATCGAACGATGCTTGCAAAAACGGAAAGACACCCAACCGAGCGGGTCTTCCAGCTGCGGGTCGGTATTTCGTAACGTGGATGTTCACGATGAAGGGGAGATCGAGATCCTTCGTCGCCACGTAGATGAGATTCCGCCCAGTAGGATTGTGCACCGGCGTTTGGGAGCTGGATGGCTTATCGAGCAGGCTGGGATGATGGGGGAGCGGGTTGGGGGCATGGAGGTGAGTATGAAGCATGGCAATTTCTTTTTGAACAAAGGGCATGCGACAGCGGAGGATGTGTTGACCCTTATATCCATCGTGAAAATGAAGGTGCGCGACCGGTTTGGCATACAGTTACAGGAAGAAGTCCAGGAGCTTGGTTTCTAGGGGGGCGCCTGGTACCATAAAGAGGTGACCTCATTCGCTATTTTTTCAGCCTATGACCATCAACATTACCCACCGTGGGTTTGAGCTTACGCAGGCGATTAAAGACTACGTTGAGGAAAAGATGCAGACATTGAATAAGTATATGGATCGTCTTCATCATATGGACGTTGAAGTCGGATTGGCCTCTGGCCATCATCACAAAGGGGACATCTACGCCTGTAAAGTCGTGTTGGCTTTTGATGGGGGGACGATGCGCCTTGAGCGCGAGGAGGCGGATTTATACAAAGCCATCGACAAGGTTCGTGATCATCTGCGGGTTGAGTTAACGGACCATAAAAAACGAGAAGAAGACCGTCATACGAAGGGATAAGGGGCACCTGGACGATCACGGGGGAACCCGTTACCATCCGTGCATCTATGACCTTCCTGCGTTCCCTGTTTCCAGACCCAAATGCCAAAGAAATCGCAAAAATAAAGCCCTTTATCGAGCGCGCGAACTCACTCGGCCCCTCTTTTGAGACCTTGAGTGATGAGGCGTTACGTGAACGGACGGTGAATTTTCGTCAACGACTTGCTCAAGGTGAATCGTTGGACGATCTTTTGCCAGAGGCCTTTGCGGCCGTGCGGGAAGCCTCACATCGTACATTGGGGCAGCGTCATTACGATGTGCAGCTCATGGGTGGAGTCGTGATGCATCACGCCACTATCGCGGAGATGCGTACCGGTGAGGGAAAGACCTTGACCGCTACGTCTCCGGTGTATTTGAACGCTCTGACGGAGAAGGGGGTCCATGTCATCACGGTGAACGATTACCTTGCCCGTCGTGACACCGTATGGATGGGGCAAATTTATGCCGCTCTTGGATTATCGGTTGGCTGTATCCAGCACGCCGGAAGTTTTTTGTACGATCCCACCTTTAAGGCAGAGGTGCAGCATGATCCAGAACGTGATGAAACCGGTTCATTCCGTGTTGATATGGACTACTTACGTCCGGTCTCACGTCGAGAGGCCTATCGGGCCGACATCACCTATGGAACCAACAATGAGTTTGGGTTCGACTACTTACGCGACAACATGGTCCAACGGGCAGAGGATATGGTGCAGCGGCCCCTCCATTATGCGTTGATTGACGAAGTGGACTCTATTTTGATTGATGAGGCGCGCACGCCACTCATCATTTCTGCTCCATCAGAAGAACCAGCAGAGCTTTATTATCGCTGTGCAGATTTAGTGACGCGGCTGGAAGGGAAACAGGATTACCTTGTCGATGAAAAACTGCGTGCCGCTACCTTAACGGAAGCGGGGATTGCCAAGATCGAAGGATGGTTGGGCGTCGAAAATCTGTATGCTCAAGGGGGAATGAAGACCGTCCACCACGTTGAACAAGCACTGCGTGCTCAAGCGTTGTATAAAAAGGATCGTGACTATGTGGTGAAGGATGGAGAAGTGATCATCGTGGATGAGTTTACGGGGCGTCTTATGATCGGACGTCGTTATTCCGAGGGACTTCATCAGGCCATCGAAGCTAAGGAGCGGGTAAAGATCCAGCGTGAATCAATTACGCTTGCAACCATCACCTTTCAAAACTACTTTCGCTTGTACGAAAAACTTGCTGGCATGACAGGGACGGCGGCGACGGAAGCGGAAGAATTTCATAAGATCTATCAGTTGGAAGTATTAGCTATCCCCACCAACGCGCAGAATCAACGCCAGGATTTGCGTGATCGTGTCTACAAAAATGAATTAGGAAAATTCAAAGCTGTGGTGCGTGAAATCAAGCAACGTTACGAAAAGGGGCAGCCGGTGCTGGTTGGAACGGTGAGCATTGAAAAGAATGAACTATTGAGTGAACTCCTGAAGCAGGAAGGCGTTCCTCATGAATTGTTAAATGCTAAAAATCATGAGCGTGAGGCTGAAATTATTGCTCAAGCGGGAAGAAAGGGGTCAGTGACGGTCGCGACCAATATGGCCGGCCGTGGCGTCGATATTATTCTGGGAGGGAATCCGCCCGATGGAGCCATGGCGGCAGAAGTACGTGCCTTGGGAGGGTTGCATGTGCTTGGTACGGAACGACATGAATCGCGTCGTATCGATAACCAGCTTCGCGGACGTTCTGGTCGTCAAGGCGATCCGGGAACGACGCAGTTTTATGTGTCGATGGAAGATGATCTCATGCGTATCTTTGGATCTGAGCGTATGAAGACCATGATGGACCGTTTAGGTCTCCCAGATGATGAAGCGATCGAAAATGGTGTCCTGACCAAGTCGATCGAAGCGGCTCAGAGGAAGGTGGAGGGTCACAACTTTGACATTCGTAAACACCTCCTGGAGTTTGACGATGTCCTCAATAAGCATCGTACGGTCATCTACAAAAGACGCCGTGAGCTTTTGGAGCTTTCAGAGACCCCAACGCAAGAAGGAGTGCGTCCCTTGAAGGCCAAAATTCTTGAAGCCGTAGAATCGGATGTGGAACAGATCATTGCCTATCACACGGCTGCTGAAAATCCTTCAGATTGGGATCAGGCAGCTTTGGACCAAGCGGTTGGTTCTTTCTTCCCATCGGAGATCATGCGTCCGGATACTCTTATCCTTGATCAGCGTGATTTGGAGGGAAAAGAAGATTTAGCGGAACGTCGTACCAAGCTGATTGAAGCGGTGATGCAGATCGTGGAGGTAGCCTATCGAAGAACGGAAGAGATGATTGGGGATCCTGTGAACATGGCTGACTTGGAAAAGGCTATTCTCCTTCGGACGATCGATGATTTGTGGATTGGCCATTTAGAGTCGATGGATTATCTGCGTCAGGGAATCGGCCTGCAGGGGTATGGTCAACGAGACCCATTGGTGGAATACAAACGGGAATCCTACCGATTGTTCCATGAGATGACAAACATGATCAATCAGCGTGTGGCACGAACCATCTTTCGGATTCAGGTGACCAAGCATGTCCTTCCGGAGCAACTTCGTGAGGAAAGTCCGATGGCCCGCGGCGTACAACTTTCCGCCCCAGCGAAGGAGATGGGGGAGCGTTCGTCTGTGCCGGGTGGACAGGGGAAAACCAAGGAGGTAGGTCGCAATGACCTCTGCCCCTGTGGCAGTGGAAAGAAATATAAAAAGTGCCATGGGAAGTAATCAATCACTCTTATGCAAGATATTGAGGTTGAGGTTCGTGGTTCGTTGGACCAGGAGGGGTATAAGCGGTTGGATACATTTTTCTCTGTCAACGGAGTTTTTCAGAAAACAAAAAATCGTCTTCTGATTGATTATTCAACTTTTTTGCCGAACGAGGGCGTACGAGAACGAACGAGAGATATTCGATTGCGCATGACGAACGGGAAGCCTGAGATCGTGGTAAAAATTGGAGCATGGGGAGGGACGGAGCAGCGTCGAGAGCTTTCCGTTCTGACGGAAGAGGGAAGTTTTGACACGCTTGTGGAGATTTTTGGTGTCCTGGGTTTTAGAAAAGGAGCCATGTGCGTTCGTAACAGTCGCGTGTATGATTATCGTGGGGTCGAGTTTGCCTTGGTAGAAGTCCCGGGACATAGCTACTATTTTGAAGCGGAAAAAATGGTGAGTCAGGATGAAGATCGAGAAGTCGCCACCATGGAGATTCGGAGCCTCTGTCAGGAGCTTGGACTCGAGCTCTTTACACAAGAAGCTTTTTTCTCCTACATTGAGCGTCTGAATAAAGAATCAAACAAGATCTTTGATATCGCAGAGTATCATGAAGGTGACTTCAAGAGGCGGTTTGCTTCTGGGGCCGTTGGTCAAGAGATGTGAGGGGGGTCTTTTTACCGCTCACCTCGTCTTCCGTTGAAGGGATCGTTGGAATGAAGGGAATGCTAAACGATGAGGGCTTTGAGATAGGCAATGAATGCCTCTGCGGCGGCTTCGCGTCCACCGGGAATAAAACGATTGTTGATGGTCAGATCCGCCTTCGGGGAATCCTTCGTACGTTCTTGATCGGCGATGATGCGTACAGGATCTCGTTGATCAATCGTCCCTTCTGGGATGATGCGCACGATGTGTAGGTTATACCCCGCCTGACGAAGAGGCTGAATGGCTGATTCAACGAGAGCTTGGATGCCGATGCGTGTCGTAAGGGTGGCATCAAGTACCCGTCGATCAAATGCATAGAGGTTGTTGGCATACTCCGAAAGATTGACGAGATGTCCTTCGGTGTGCCGTTTGAGGATCTCTTCCCCCGTCACGAATGTGTAGGAAGCAACATCTTCTGGTCCACGACGGGGGCGCGTTGTCACGCTTCGCATCATGGTCACCTGATCGGGCAACGCACGGATCGCCTCCATGATGAGAGTGGTTTTTCCAGAGCCGCTTGGGCCGACAAGACCGATGAACGGGTACATGGAGTGAGGGTACGTTACTGTTTGCGAGCACGAATCGTCAAAAAAAGAGGAAATTCGGTACGAGATACGTTCTCAGCTTTCGCGCGGGGCCCAGAGTCACTGTTTTTATCCGATATCCATTCCTCAAGAGCATCTACGACAAATCCATGTTGAAACAGGCTTTGTATGTATTCGGACAGAGGTCGATGATAGGAGTAGGTCTTGAGTGTCGGGTTTGCGCCTGGATGGGCCAGGATAGGCATTTCAAAAGGGGTCATGTACCCATCAAGGCGACGATATTGCAGTTTACGTTCATCGTCCCACCCCCAGCCGCTCTGTCGCGGTTGACGAAAACAAGGATGATTTAACACGATCACAAAAGGAGCATTTCGTTTTAGGAGTTGGGCGGCATTGCGGAAAACGGGGGAGAGAGGATGCATATTTTGAAGGGCCAGAATACACGTCATCCCATCCGCACGCTCTTTGGAAAGTTGAGCGGCGTCATGGGTAGCATCTCCTACCAAAAACCGGCAAGCGGTGGAGCGAGAATGCTGCTGAGCCTGCTTAATCAGTCGGGGGGATACATCAATTCCCACCATCATGATAGAGCGGACCTGTTTCATCAAAAAACGGGTAAATGACCCTTCGCCACAGGCAAGATCAACGTAGTGGCCTCCGGGTTTTGGGTTCAAGAGACGGACGGTTTTTGGAAAGATGATGGTTTCGTGGAAGGTACCGGGTTGAGAAAGATGGTTACTGTACCATTCGGCCACGGGTTCCCAACTAGTTTTGCGTGAGGGATGTTTTGTGCGTTGAAATGCCATAGAATGGAATGACGAAGGTATGCTTATATGATACTATCAGACTATCCTTATCCCTACACGTTGGCTATGAACATTTTTTTACGTATCATTATCGGACTCATCGTGGCTGGGCTCGGTACCTATATGGTTCTGCGCACGGAAACGATTCTTGGTTTTTTTGGGACGGTTGATTGGGCGGAGCAAAAGCTTGGTGGGGGTGGCACACGGTTGTTTTATAAGCTGTTGGGTATCGTGATTGTTTTTACGGGATTCATGGTCGCCGCAAACTTGTGGAACGCCTTTCTTGAGTCGACGCTCGGTTCGATCCTCCCAGGGTCTGGGACCGGGGAGTAGGCCTATGCACCACAGCGGGAATGAACTGATCAATCCCTTTAAGCTCCTGGAGCGCGTTGGGATCATGTCTGGATGGCATGTTGCAGATCTTGGCTGTGGAGCGTTAGGCCATTTTGTTTTTCCTGCTGCGCAGTTCGTGGGGGGAGAAGGACGGGTCTATGCGGTGGATATTCAACACGTTGCTCTCCGTTCGATTGAGGAGATCGCTAAACGTGAACAGTATTGGAATATACGGCCTGTGTGGTCTGACGTAGAGGTGCTCGGCGCGACGCATATTGCCGCCGCTTCTTTGGACTTGACGATTCTGGCGAATAACCTTTATCTTTCACGTCATCGTGAAGCTTTTGTCGAGGAGGCGATACGACTCACAAAACCTGGTGGTCTTCTTCTTATCATCGAGTGGAAAGCCGAGCCAACCGTCATTGGTCCTTCGCTGGAGCATCGTCTCTCACAAGAGGATGCGCAAACATACTTCACGCAAGGAACGCTAACGTTAGAAGACTCATTTGAAGCAGGCGATTGTCATTACGCCCTTCTCTATAGGTATAATCTCTAAGGAAAACCCATTCCGCCTATGTTCACCCTGCCACCACTGTTACAATCTGGGTACTGGTTTAGCTTGACTCCCATTCCGTTTCTTCCCTGGGCGGGTTGGCTTGTGTTCGGGATGATGTCCCTCCTTCTTATCGTTGGTATTGGACTGTGGTGGATGGGGTATGGGGGACGCTTTTCGAAAGAACGTCGTCGTATCTATCGACGATGGTCCTCTGTCGGGATCTGGTCTGGATTGGCAGGTCTTCTTATTTATAGTTTTACCTGGTTACGCATCCCTGTCCTCAGCATACGTGCGTTGTTTTTGGTTTGGATGATTGGATTTGGTTATTGGGCTTGGACTATCTTTCGTCACATTGCCTACGTGCAGCCAATCATGGATAAACAAAAGGCGGAACGAGCGGCGTACGAGAAATGGTTACCCAAGCCTAAACAACATAGGTAGTTTACATAAGAGGAGAACATGCCGGATTCTCGTGCTTCGTTTGGACGCCGTGGCGAAGATTTGGCCGCGGCGTTTTTGCTCAATAAAGGGTTTCGGATTATCGGTCGTAATTGGCGTTGCCGATTTGGAGAAATTGATCTCATTGTGCAGCGTCGCCAGGAGACGCGATTCATAGAGGTGAAAACCAGAGCAACAAGGACGTATGGATATCCTGAAGAAGCGGTGACCGCTACAAAGCGTCTGCATCTTGCCAAAAGCGTTCATTGTTGGTTGGGGCGTCATCCAGAGGTCGTGGATTATTCCCTGGATGTGGTCGCTATTTCCTTAGATATTAGCCATAAAATTGATATTCAGTGGATAGAAGCGATATCTCCATAGAAAGGTAGCCTGGGGAAGAGATGCCCTGATTGACAAAATCACCATTCCTTGTTAGGAATGGCTGTTTAAGATAAGCCGACTATTTCTCGTATGACGATTGTAATGATTGGCCATAAAGGGCTTCCCGCTCGATCCGGAGGATTTGAACGCCATGTTTCATTTTTGGCGCAGGGGTTGGTGTTGCGAGGGTATCGCGTCATCTCGTATGGTCGGCGTTGGTATGTGGGGGATGAGTCGGTCACCTTGCCTGAAGGGATCGAGCAGGTGTTTACTCCCGGCATCCATACGAAACATCTTGATGCGATTACGCATAGCTTTACGGCACTCATCCATGCGCGTGCTGCGCATCCAGACATTATCCATCTTCATGGGACGGGTGTGGCACTCCTTGCTCCCATCGCTCGCCTCTTGTTCCGTCGTGCAAAAATTGTGGTCACCTTTCATTGTCAGGATGCTGTATTGGCAAAATGGAATGCCTTTGCCAAGGCGGCCTTTCGATTAGGGGAATGGTGCGCTTGTCATTTTGCTCATCGTACCATTGTCGTTTCACAGACGTTGGCACGATATTGTTTAAAGAAATATCATTGTCAGGTGGCGTACATCACACATCCATTTATTCCACCCTCTCATCTTCCTCCCGTCGAAGGGTTGCGTGCGGATGGACTCGTCGCTAAGGGATATTTTTTGGCTGTGGCACGTCTTATTCCGGACAAACAAATTCACACATTAATCGAGGCCTATGCCATCGCTCGTCAGGCGGCGCCAGAGATGCTTGCTCACCTCCCTTTGGTTCTGGTAGGTGGATATGCGGGAGGTAAGGCCTATCTTCAACACATCAGTGTACTCGTGGCACAAACTCCCGGGGTTCATCTCTTAGGCGAACGTTGTGGGGAGGCACTAGAGACATTGCAGGCGCATGCCTTGGCCCATGTCTTTCCGACCTCTAGTGAAGGGTTGGCTTTTACGATGCTTGAAGCTGCCAGTTTCTCTCGGCCATCTATCGTGACTAATCTTCCCCAAAACCGTGAAGCGACGGGAGAGTTCGCCCTTGAAGTCCGTCCAGGTGATAGGTTGGATTTAGCTCGCGGATTAGCGCAATTTTTGGCCCTTTCCCCAGAAGCTCGTGAATTAATGGGGAAAAAAGCTCACCAATATCTACGGAAGCAGTTCTCCTTTAACGACCGTGTAGACGATGTTGCCCTCCTCTATCAGGAGTTGTGTACGGGTGATACGAGTTTGCGTACGCGACATGCTTTGCTTGAATATTCCCTCAATTCTGTGTAAAATCACCCCGTTTATTGTCAAAATGGGGTTTTTGGAGTATTTTTTTAGGCACAAAATGGTCGTCCTCGGGACGTGAAATCTTTTTGCCTGTCCATGACCAACCTTGTTGATCAGTATCTCCTGTTCCGGATTCGTGCCAAGCGCGATCCGGAGGCGTTTGGACGTATTTACGACCGTTATGTTAAAGCGATCTATCGTTTTGTCTACCTTAAACTTCCTTCCAAGGAAGCGGCGGAAGATGTTACGTCAGAGACCTTTTTACGGTGTTGGCAGTACCTCCAACAAAACAAGGAAGTGAGCCATATTCGGGCCCTTCTCTATCGAATTGCCCGGAATTTGGTTGTAGATGCCTATCGTAGAAAGGATGGGTATCAACAGCCAACCGTAACGTTTCTCTCCTCAGATACGTCTAATATAGCAGAGGAGGACATCTCTGATCACAATCGTGGCCGTGATCTTATCCATATACGCGCTGATTTAGCCCTTATTCTGAACAGGATTTCTCGGCTCAAGGAGGATTATCAGGATGTCCTCACCCTGCGCTTGATTGACGAGTTGAGCTTCACGGACATCGCCAGAGTTATGGAAAAATCCGTTGGGCATGTTCGTGTCATTCATCACCGTGCCTTGAAGGCACTTCATCATCTCTCCCCTAACCACGACCCATGAGCAAGCAAGATTTTCACACACGCCTCGCCGTGATACGTCACGCAGAACGTGAGATCAAGCCTGATCCTGCGTGGGTTTTGCGTACACGTCAAACGTTATTGATGCAGGTCACGAATACCTTGCCAGTGGCACAGCCGTCCTGGAGAGAGCGTTTTCAAGGGGCCCTCCAATACCTTTTTCCTTCCCGCATCATGATGGCTGTTCGTGGTCCACTCCTCGCGACGCTGTCCATTGCGGGTGTCGTCACGGGAGGTTCCATCGCGAGCGTGTCGGCCGCGGAAAAGGCGATTCCTGGAGATCTTTTATACCCGGTCAAGCTGGCGACAGAGCAGACACGTTTAATTCTTGCGAAGAACAGTACAGACAAACTAAAATTGAAAACAGCATTCGTCGAACGGCGCGGCCTCGAGATGAAAACCATTGCTTCCTCAGATCGTCCGAAAAAGCAGGAACAGTTGCGGGAAGCGGCAGAGACCTTGCGTCGAGACCTTGATACGGTCAACATCCAGCTCAATGAACTCTCCCTCCAAGATTCACCCCTCCAGGCAGCGGAGGCGGCCAAACTTGTCGATCAAAAAAGTTCAGAATTAGCCCTCACCCTTAAGGATGTCAAGATCGCCGTATCTGATGAAGTGCGTGTGAAGGTGACCGAAGCGGAGGTTGCAGCGGTGAATGCTGGAACTAAGGCGGTGCAAGTCCTTATTGACACCCAGCAAGACCCAGAGGCCAAAGGGGTGATGAGTCATGAAGAGTTACTCCAATCGATTCATGTGAAGGTTCAGGGGCTGGAGCAGAATATCGCGGATGCCGCGTTACGCATGAGTGGAGCCACAACCAGCACTTCCGGTCATGCCTCGACCACGATGAGGGAGCACTCATCCAGTACCTCGATGGGATCGCCGAACGCCCTGGTCCAAACAGCCCACCAATCTCTTGAACAGACCAAGCAGCTCCTCCAAGAAAATAAGTTAGGCGAAGTCAAAGATCAGTTAATTGAAACGGTCCAGGCGATTGCCACGATGGAGGCATCCGTTGCGTCGGTCACAACGACTCCCCCTTTTCCACCACCAGTTCCTGTTGGTTCGCCGCCCTCCAGTGCAACCTCGAGCTCACCTCCAGTGACGACGACCTCATCGGGAGCGGTTTCGGTAACAACAACTTCATCATCATAGTTCTTCCGCTGGTTTCCCCCCGGAAACAGGGTGACGGTAGTCATACGGTCATCCTGACGGGTGGGGGAACCTCCGATATTCTCGGAGCCCAGCGCCCGCTCGTGTTCGATCCTCGTGATATGTTCAGACCTAGAAAGGTCGAGCCCGACGCAACATGTCGGTGCGTCTGAACTTCCTTATTCATTGTCACACATCTCTCTATACAGAGATCCCTTCAATGGGTTCATCTCTATGAGTCAAATTATCAAAAAACTGTTCTCCAGCTTCGTTGCGTTGATGACGATTGCCTGGTCCGTTGGTGTCGGGACGTTCGCCCTTCCGGGTGTTGCGTCAGCCGCCGTCCTCGCTCCCGGTGATCTTATCAAGGCATCCGGTCCAGCCGTGTATTACTACGCCGCTGATCAGAAGCGTTATGTATTCGTAAACTTGACGACCTACAACTCATGGTACGCTGACTTCTCGTCCGTGAAGACCATTTCGGATGCAGAATTAGCGGCAGTCATGATTGGCGGTAATGTCACGCTTCGTCCAGGTACGAAATTAGTCAAAATCACGACCGATCCAAAGGTGTATGCCGTTACACGCGGTGGACTCTTGCACTGGGTCGAATCCGAAGCGATCGCTACTTCCCTCTACGGAAGTGGTTGGGCCTCTCGCGTCGTTGATGTTCCAGATGCCTTCTTTGTAAACTACTCGGTTGGTTCCTCCGTTGCGACGGCGGTCCACCCAGATGGTTCCTTGGTGATGATGTCTGGTGCACGCTACGTCGTTTGGGGCGGGCAGGCTCGTTTACTTTCCGACGCCGCTTTTGCTGCTAACTGGTTTGACGCTTCGAACGTTCTTTCAACGTCGATCGTCTACCCAATGGGTGCAGCCGTCGTTGGTCGTGAAGCGATGCTGTCTGATACGGTCAGCGCAGCAAGCGTTACTCCTGTCGGCGGTTCCGTGTCCGTGGCTTTGGCCTCTGACACCCCAGCTGGTATGACCGTTCCTAAGAATGCTTCAGCAGCTCAGCTCGCTAAATTTACTTTGACCGCTGGCTCTGCTGCTGTCACGGTGACAGGTCTTAAGATGCATCGTGTCGGTGTCGGTGGAACAACGGATATCGCCAATGTCTACTTGTATGACATGAACGGTACGCGTTTGACCACGGGCCGCACGGTCAACTCAACCACCAACTTGGTTGAGTTCAACTCCTTAAACCTCAGCATCCCTGCGGGCCAGTCCCTCAGTGTGCTGTTGCAGGCAGACTTCGGTGCCGGTTCATCTGGTGGTCAGCACTCCTTCGAACTGATGGATGCGGCTTCCGTGGTGATCAGTGGCAGCGGTTCCGTGAGTGGCTCCTTCCCGGTGCGCGGCAACGTGTTCACCATCGGAAATGCTAACTCTGCTCGCTTGGATGTCCAGAAGGGCACCCAGCCAACCAATCCAAACATTGGTGCGACCGAAGCCGAAATTTCCAACTTCAAGCTCACGGCTAACACCAATGACATTGAAGTTCGTCGCATCACGTTGCTCCAGGCCGGCTCCATTTCCAACTCGGATCTGTCCGACTTGAAGCTCTATCAGGGCACAACCCTCATCGCCAGCTCGGCAGCGTTGATCGGTGATAAGCTCGTGTTGAACTTCAGCACGCCTTATCTCTTGACCAATGGCACCACGAAGACCTTCTCCTTGAAGGCTCGCGTAGCTGGTCGTGCTGACCGTACCATTAAGACCTACGTGGAATACACGACAGACGTGTATGCTATCGACAAGGTTTACAGTGCCGGTGCAGCCGTGTGTATTTCCAGCTCGACAACGGGCGGATGTACGTCCACGAACCAGGGCTCCTTCGATGGTAATAGCTCAAGCTTCATCTCTGTTACAACTCAGGGTGGTCAGTTGACGGTGAACTTTAATGGTCCCGCCAACCAGAACATCGCTAAGGGTCAGCAGGATGTCGTCTTGTACAAGTTCTCCTTGGTTTCCCCAGACAACTTGCTTGAAATCCGCAACTTGGACTTCAAAATCCAGGGTCAAACCGTCGGTGGACAAGCAGCTCGTGTGAAGGGTACTTCGGGAACAGAGTATTTCCGCGATATTAAGATCAAGAACTTGGACACGGGGGCGACCGTTATGGGTCCTACCTCGTTGTCAGGCGGCTTGGCTTCTCCAGCAACGGATTCTGGCTTCATTACGTTGACAGACTCCTTCAATATCAACCCAGGCCAGGTAATGAACCTCGCCGTGACTGCCGACCTTTCGAACTCGGAAGACGTGTCAACAGAGTTCTTTGGCAGCGGTACGAGCACCTACAAGGTGATCTTGGGTGATAGTAGCAGTGCGCTTTTCGGCACGTCCGATGTGCGCATTGTGAACACGGGTGAATTCTTGGGACAGTCAAAGATCGTTCCAAATAGCACAATCAGTGGGAACAGCTTCACCGTGAAGGCCTCTAGCTTGTCGGTCAGCCTCGCGTCTACGCCAAGCTCCGGCAGCGTTGTGAAGAAGCAGTCTATGATTCCTTCCGTCGGTCTTGTCCTGACAGCAGGCGCACAGAGTGACGTCTTGGTTACCGCCATGAAATTCACTGGCGCCGCAACCTCTACGGCCACGGCAGGCTTCGCCGCTTCTCAGTTGGACGATGCGGTGACCTCTTGTTCGCTCTTTGATGGAGCGACCCAGGTTGGTCTCTCGCAGTCTCCTGACTCGACGTTGGGTACCATGAATGTGACCAACATGGCTTTGCGCATTGCACGCGGAACTTCTAAGACGTTGATCTTGAAGTGTACGACCGACTCTGTGGTGTTCAACACGACAGACGGCGACAAATATTCCGTTGGTATTGCAGCGGCTGCAGATGTCACGGCAGAAGATCAGGACTCTAACTCTCTGACCGCTACCTTGAGCGCGGGTGTTGTCTCTAACGCGGCAGCGACCGGTCAGGCAGTCATTCAGACAGTGAAGAACTCCGGTTCTTTGACCTTGGCTACAGACAACTTGCGTCAAGCGACCATCTTGGTGGCTGGCGGAGATGTCTGGCAGAACTTTGCACAGTTCCGTGCAACCGCACAGAACGAAGATATTTCGATGGAGCGCATTGCGGTGACATCCACCGGTGACTCCGCGAACTTCAAGGAAGTTGCCATCGCAAAGGATGGTGCCGTCAAAGGATGGGATATCCTTCCAGCCGGTGCCTTCTCCAGCAAAGATATTGATCTGACTCAGAGCCCCATCATGGTGCCGAAGGACGGATCGGTTCTCTTGCAGGTTTGGGGCAAGTTGGCGAGCGTGCAGTCTTCCTCCTCGGTCAGTGGTGCCACCACGGGCGTTTCTCGCTCGGGTAACACCATGAGCCTTGGTCTCGCTTCCAACGTCACCACGGGTGAATGGGATTCCAACTACAACGATAAGTTGAATGTGCGTGCAGTCGGTGCGGCTTCTGGCGAGCGTATCTACGCTACCAGTACCAATATGACGGGCGGTGTCGTGGGTAACACCATGGTGCTCCGCAAGTCTGTGCCAACCGTTACGCGTCAGACCTTGTCCAGTGCCACCTTGGCCGCTGGAACCTTGGATCTGTACAAACTGCAGGTTTCTGCTGACCCAGCGGGTTCCGTCGCCTTGAAGAAGATGACCTTCAACTTCTCCAAGTCCACCTCCACAGGCAGCGCCCTCAGTGCATCCAACTTCCGTCTTCGCCGTGGATCCACGGATATGGCGTTGGCCGACTACACCATTGTGGATATGTCGAACAACAACTTGAAGACGGGTAGCTGGGATATGACATCCAGCACAGGACAGATCTTCGTTGCCTTCGTTGGCGAAGAAACGATCTCCGGTTCTGGTAACGTCTACACCATGTACGCAACCATCGGTGGTCCTCCGCTCAGTGGAGACAGCCTTAACGTCTCGATGAACCGCACAGGCAACGCAGGAGTCTTCTCCGGTTACTTGACGGACACGCAGATGACGGCTGGTTTCTACGGACCGAACATCACCACGTCTTCCACCGCGACGGATGCGGCGAACTTACCTGGTACCTTCGTGTGGTCGGACCTCTCTGAGGTTCCTCACTACTCGAACTCCAGCGGCGCCAACCGCTCACGCGACTGGTCGAACGATCTGTACGTAGAAGATCTGACTCAGACACAAATCTTGAGCCGTTAATCTACGCGCAGTTTCTCTTGAATCCTCAAGGGAACAACCGACCCCCCGGTCATCCGACCGGGGGGTTTGGCGTTTTGAGTGGGTATGTTACTCTGGCCTCCATCTATGACACATCAACATGCAGTGACCTTTCTTCGTCGTATAACGCTTATTGGGGTCTATGGGGGTTTACTCATGCCACTCGTCTTCATTCCCGTCGTTATCTTCCCCTTCGTTTTTTCCAAATTAGTAGCGTTTCAGATCTTGATCGGACTTACCTTTCCTGCCTACGTGATGTTGGCATGGATAGATCCGCGGGTGCGTCCACAAAAACATC
>CAYHOM010000001.1:17527-32649 GCA_964358345.1 uncultured Gammaproteobacteria bacterium | reverse complement strand
TGATGACTTTATTCGTACCACGGAAGAGCGACATCTCGCTGGGGTACGGCGTTTTTGGGAGGCGGTTCAAAAAAGCGGGGACATTTATGAGGGGGTATACGAAGGGTTGTATTGTACGGGGTGTGAAAGTTTCAAAACGGAAACCGATCTCATCGACGACAAATGTCCCGATCATCGCACAAAAGAGATCCAACCTGTCAAAGAAAAGAATTATTTCTTTCGATTGTCGAACTATCGTGAAGCATTACTCGCGCTCTACCAGGACGACAGCCCCTGTGTCGTGATGCCAGAGACACGTCGTAATGAGGTGCGTAAATATGTGGAAGACCATTTGACGGACATTTCGATCAGCCGCGAGTCTAAGGTCGTGCCGGTGGGGATCCCCGTGCCAGGGGATGATACGCAGCGCATTTATGTCTGGTTCGATGCATTGTTGAATTATATGACCGCCGTTGGGTATGGGACGAATGAGGAGCTGTTTAAGAAGTATTGGCCCGCGGATCTTCACATGATGGCGAAGGAGATCATTAAATTCCACTGTGCCCTATGGCCCGCGATGATCATGAGCGCCGCCAAGCAGGATCCGCTGTTACTCGGGGTGGACGGTCGGCCGTTGCTTCCAAAACAGATCTTTGCTCATGGGCATTTTACGATAGACGGACAAAAAATTTCGAAGTCGCTTGGCAACGCGATTGATCCGCGCGAGCTCATCCCTCAATACGGTTTTGACGCCATTCGTTACTTTCTCCTGCGGGAAATTCCTTGTGGGGAAGATGGGGATTTCTCCCGTGAGCGGTTGAAGGATCGTTATCATGCAGATCTTGGGAATACCTTTGGGAATTTGGTGAACCGTGTGGTCGCGATGAGTAAAAAGTATTTTGAGGGGAAGGTACCAAGCGTTGATCCTATGGAGTGTCGATCGGCCGAGATGGGGACATGGAACGGACTGGCGGGTCTTGAAGACATACGTAAACAGGTCGAACGTAGATATCATGCCGTGCGTTGTGATGAGGTGCTTGAGGCGATCTGGAATGGCGTCGGTGAAGGGCAGCGTTCTGGCCTCTTGCAAGCGAATAAATACATTGAAGAAACGCAACCTTTCAAATTGGTAAAAACAGATCCTGCAGCTGTCGCGCGCATCCTGTATGCCCTTCTTGAAGCCTGTCGTTGGTATGCTTGGCTCGTCCATCCCGTGATGCCTGTCATCAGCCGGCAGATCTTTGAACAGCTTGGGCTGAACGTTGACGAGGAATTAAGGAAGGGATGGGATGCGGCATTGGTGTGGGGAGGGTTAAAGCCAGGGACACCCCTCGGGGAACCGAAGCCCTTATTTCCACGGTTGGAAGGATAGAGGTATTCTTAAGGTCATATGATGATCGCTGATATTTTTCTCCTGGTCTTGTTGCTTGGTTTTGCCGTGAATGGTTGGCGTCGAGGAGCGATCGCGACATTGAGCCAGTTGGTAAGTATCATCGTTTCCTTTTTCGTTGCACGTGCTGTCTACATAACGGCGGCAGGGTGGTTAAGCATCCTGTTGCCGGGACGTCCTGAACTCGCACAAGGGCTGTCATTCTTAGCCGTCTTTCTCTTGGTCCAACAATTGTGTCGGCTTGTTCTCTCCTTGCTTGATGCCGTTTTTCATCTGCTGACCATCGTTCCATTTGTTTCCACCATCAACAAGCTGATTGGCCTCGTGTTGGGGGCGGCCGTTGGTACCCTCTTTATCGGAGGTGCGGTGTACGCTTCTATTTTTCTCCATCTTGATGATCGTTGGGTTTCGTGGCTGACCCATGCGAGGGTTGGTCGGTTTGCCGAAATGGTATTCTACCGCGCTCTCGGATTTCTCTTGTGACCCCCTATCTCATTGATACCCATTCTCACATTCAGTTTCCTCCCTTCGCACAAGATAGAGCCGAAGTGCTTTCGCGTATGCGCGCAAAGGGGATTGCGACCATTACGATTGGAACGAGTCTAGGAACGAGCGAGATGGGGATCGCCTTTGTGGACGCAGAGCCGGACCTGTGGGCCACGGTTGGTCTTCATCCCGAACATCTGACCTCGTCGTTTGAAGATGAAGCGGAGGGCGTTGTTGCCGAATCGACACTCGACGGAGAGCGTCTTCGTTGTCTCGCACGGTCATCATCGAAGGTGGTGGCGATTGGGGAGACGGGTCTTGATTTTTATCGAATTGACGAAGGGATATCAAAGGAGCGGGCTGCGCAATTACAAGAGACGGCTTTTCGTGAGCACCTTCTCGTGGCACATGAATGTGGGCTTCCGGTTGTCATCCATTGTCGTGAGGCACTCACGCGTTTGGCCGAAATATTGCAAGGAGAAGGACAAGCCGGTCGAAAGGCACGAGGCATCGTCCATTCCTTTACTGGGACATGGGAAGAGGCAAAGCCGCTTATAGATCTTGGATGCTTTATCGCGGTAAATGGGATCGCCACATTTCCTCTTCGAAAGAGCCAGTTGCCTGAACAGGCGATCGACCGAACCATTGAACGGATCCCCTTTGAGCGATTGCTCTTGGAAACCGACGCCCCCTATCTTGCTCCCGTCCCGTACCGTGGGAAGCGGAATGAACCGGCGTATGTGGAAGAAGTGGCGAAACATGTCGCTGCGGTGCGCGGAGTATCATTGGATGAGGTGGCGCATCAGACAACCTTGAATGCCATGGAGGCCTTCCGTTTACCGATTTCGCCTGGATGACGGTGAAAAAAGAAACACCCACGCGAAGAGGTGTGGGGTTAAAGCTTTCCGGCTTCTTTGAGAAGACGGAGGGTGAATGAAATGATCTCAGTCTTGTCGTCGACGGCGTGTGTGCATCCGTGGGCCATCATGATTCGTCGATTTTTTGGATCGCCGCTTGCGGCAATGATTGGTTGAGCGAAACCGCTATCCTTGATCTCTTTGATCAGTGGGAGGGTATTCAGATTGGGGCTGTTCAGACACCCATCCATAACGATGGCGTCGAGAGAGTCGCGATGTGCGTGAAACAACCGTTGGCCCTCTTCAACACTGCTCGCTTGGATCGTGGTTACGCCACGAAGCTCCAAGGAGCGCTTGAACGCCCGACAAAGGAGGTCGTCATCCTCGATGAGGAGTACTGTCGTCATGCTATCCTCCGCGGAGGTTGTCCCAGATTTTTTAAGTTGTGTCAATACTCGCCAAGGAAAAGCCGTGTCCCTTTTTTGGTGATCAATTGGTCATGCGTGAGTCGTTCAACCATACGTAAGATCCAGTCTTCATCCTGGTCGCGTACAAAGTGTGGATCAACCACGGGACCAAGGGTTGACGGCAAGACGCCACGGACATGCGTCCGAATGTGTTGCAGGATGCGGCCACGATAGATACGATCGGGGAAGGGTTTGTTTTTGTGTCGGGTCTCTGCCGCTTTTTTGATCATGGCATGAGGGATATGTACCCGGCCCTGGAGAAAAAGAGAGGCCGCTTTGCAGGATGGGCGTAACGGGCAGCTTGCGCAATTTGGTGTTTTTTTACAATAGATAGTGGCAAGATCAAAGAGGGCTTGGGGGATGTCGTAAAACCGTCGGCTGGTCATGAGCTTCGTCCGCATGATTTCTTGAAGGGCGTCATCCTGAGCGGGGTCGGGAAATGGTGTAGAAAGATAAAGGCGGGAAACGACACGTCGAATATTGGTGTCGATGGGGGTAGCGTGTTTATGGAGACTAAACACGGTTAGGGCTGCTGCGGTGTACGGTCCAATTCCTTTCAGTGCTCGCCAGCCTCCTTCATCTTGTGGAACGCCATGAGCGACAACGGATCTGGCAATGTCGCGCAGGATGAGTGCCCGGCGGTTGTATCCTAATCCAGCCCAGGCATGAATCACCTCGGCATTCGATGCTATGGCGAGTCGTGCCCAGGTGTGGAATGCCTTCAACCAACGTGAATAAAAAAGGAGGACACGTGGTACCTGTGTTTGCTGTAGCATGATTTCGCTGACGAGAAGGTGATACGGATCGCGTGTTCCGCGCCAAGGCAAGACACGTCCGGCCCGCCTGTACCACTGGAGCAGCCGAGCACTTGTCGTCATGGTTGGACACTCAAGGTAGCAAGAACCTGGAGAAGCGTGGAGGTATCGGAAGAAGCATCCTCGACCCACAGCATGTGTGTGGAGGTAGAAAAGGTATCTAACCAAAAAAGATGTACGTTGTGACCGTTCTCTGGACGTGTCCCACGCCAACCACGCAAGGTGTGTTGCTGATCGAAGGTATAGGTGAGGGGAGAGGTATTTTCGATAGTCATTCCTTCACGCCAGGCCTGTTCACGGACGGCATCAAACCGGGCGATGATCATCCAGGGCATCTCACCGATGTCCTCGGAACGAAGAATAGTAAGACGATCAGACGTTTCCGTTGCATGCCATGAGGGAGGGATGGAAAGAGATAGCCCGATGGGTAAAGAAAGGTGTTGCAGCCAACTACGTAATAGCCGAGGGGATGGTTTTGTGAGGAGCGTCGCCTGTGACAGTAAGCCTTGATGCTCTTGATAGGCACTCAGTTCGGCCTTCGCTTTTTGGATTTCCGTTGAAGCGTCTTTCAATTTGAGGTTTGCTTCTTGGGCCAGACGCAGGTTGGCAGCCTTCTCTTGCTCCATGCGTTGTTCCGCTAGCCGCGCCTGCTCTGATAGCCGTGCGCGGTCTTGATTGGCGGCGTGCAAAAAATATCCCACGCTTCCACCAGCGGCCAAGGCTCCGATCAAAATCCACACCAATATCCCAAGTGAACGTCGCATACAAAGACTCGCCACAGCTTAACCGTTTTGGGATCACAGGAGAAGAGCTGGCATTATTCTTCAAAATCTGGTACCCTCCGCGACTATGGTCTACTCAGAAAACCTGTTTGAGCGGATGGCTCTGCCGGACACCTTTGCTAAGGGTCAACGGGCCTACTGGACCCACGCCGTGAAACGAGTATCCGTTGGTTTTAATCCATCGGGGCAGCTGGTTGCTTCTGGACGCGTCGATGGGTCGGGGGCTTATCGGGTGAAGTTTGTTGTATCGGCAAAGCGTGATCGTTTGGAGTCATTTGATTGTTCTTGTGGCAAAGCAGATGGTGGCCCCTGTGAGCATGTGGTGGCCTTGGGGCTGGCAGGGATGTTCCATGAAGTAGAAGGGTCGGCGGTACAAAAGTTGAAGGAGGTTGTGGATCACAGCGTAGAACGGAAACAGTCGATCATTTTGGGAGGGTCAACCGTCATGGCTGCTCGACTCCACCACCTTGGTGTTGGGGTTGGGAGGCCTGGGGAAACGAAGATCCCGCGGCCACGACAGAAGGTTCATGACCTGACCAAGGTCCGTCTTTTTCTGGCCTATGATCGCGCCCATGATCGCATTTCCTTGTCGCCGACCGTGCAATACGGCCCGTGTTCTTTTCCCCTCGAGACCCCCATGGGTTCCTCCGTCGAACGTATTCAGAAGGATGGGGTGATCCATATTGCCGGACGTGATCAGGTCGAAGAACATCGTATTTTTTCTGATCTAGGGATGCGGGCAGGAGTACAACGGGGTGATGTACAGAATTTTTTTGTCCAAGGTGAAGATATCTATTGGTTCTTAAAAGAAACGTTGGCAGAGTTGGAATTTCGTTATGAAGTTGAACGCGACCCATCTTTGACGCCCCTCCTGCAGGGAGAGGAGGCAGAGATCACCTCTGCATGGACGACACGAGCCAAAGAAGGAGACACCTGGTTTGATTTTTCTCTCCAGTGGCACTGTGCGAACGCCGATGTAAGCATCGATCAGTTGAAGGATATGGTGAAGAGTCAGAAGCCATTTATTCGTAAACCGGATGGGACCTTTGTGGAATGTAAAAATCAAGCGGATGTGAAGCGTCTGGTGGAATTTTTAGAGCGCGCTGAAGAGACGGAAGAGGGCGGATACCGCGCTCCTTTGTTTTCAGCTCCGGAGATGCTGAGTCTGTTGGCGCGTTCTCAGGCGAATCGGATCGCTAAAACAAACCACGTCTTTGAAATGTTTCTAGAGGAGGTCCAATCGGGTAAACCCATCGAGCCAGTGACGCTGCCACCCGACCTCGATCATCAACTGCGTTCCTATCAGAAAGAGGGGGTGGCTTGGGCGATGTTCCTGCGTCGTTACGGTTTTGGGGGCATTTTAGCGGATGACATGGGTTTGGGAAAAACTCTTCAAGTGCTGGCGTTGCTCACCGTCACGAAAGAACAAGATCGCCGTCCGTCGCTCGTCGTCTGTCCAAAGACGCTGACCTTAAACTGGGCGGCGGAGGTCAAAAAGTTTACACCGGGATTATCGGTACGCGTTATTGATGGGACCACCGAAGAACGGGAACGTCTCATGGAAAATCTTTCGGGGGATGATCTGATTATCACCTCCTATTCCCTCTTGCTGCGTGATATCAAAAAATACACGGCCCTCGAACAATCCTTTGCGTACATGATTTTGGATGAGGCGCAATATGTAAAAAATAATCGCACGGCCACGGCCAAGGCGGTGAAGTTGATTCGAGCTGAGCATCGATTGGCATTGACCGGTACGCCCCTCGAAAATGGGGTGCAAGAACTCTGGTCTATTTTTGACTTCCTGATGCCGGGGTTTTTGGGTGACGCAGCGCAGTTTCGCAAACGGTACGAGGTGCCGATCCATGAGCGACAAGATGGGCAGGCTTTAGAGGACCTTCGTCGCCGTATTCGTCCATTCCTCCTGCGTCGTACCAAGGACACGCACCTGAAAGATCTCCCTCCCAAGATCGAGCAAACAAGCACGTGTGCCCTCACCCCCGAGCAGCTGGTTGTGTATACGCGTACCCTCGAACAGGTTCGTGAAGATGTTTTTCGGGCAGTTCAGGCCAAAGGGTTTCAACGTTCCCGTATGGAAATTCTCTCCGCTCTGATGCGTTTGCGGCGTATCTGTGATCATCCTGCGCTCGTGGATCCACGTCTTCCAAAAACAGAAGAACTATCAGGGAAGATGGCACAAACCATGGAGCTTGTACGTGAGGCGACGAATGGCGGTCACAAGGTGCTGATCTTCAGCCAGTTCACGTCATTGTTAGATATCTTGCGTGCCGGACTCGACGGATCCGGCATTGGCCATGTCACCATCGAGGGACGTACGCGCCATCGTGCCGAACAGGTACGTCGGTTCGAACGTGATCCGTCAGCGCAAGTGTTTCTTTTGAGTTTGAAGGCGGGGGGAACTGGATTAACGTTGACCGCTGCTGACACAGTCATTATGTACGACCCTTGGTGGAATCCACTTGCCGAACGTCAAGCGATGGACCGCGCTCATCGCCTTGGCCAAACACGAACGGTAAATGTCTATAAACTCATCACGGCCGGAACGGTGGAAGAAAAAGTCGTGGCTCTCCAAGAGCGGAAGCAGCGGGTGTTTGATGCCATGATGGAAGATCGACCAGAGGCCCTGTCCGCGTTGAGTTGGGATGAATTGAAAGGATTGTTTGATTTTTCCCAAGGCCCTTGATAGGGTGAAGCCCTATGAAAGGAATCAATTTGTATCATGAAGTTCCCTGTGGAACGCCGGAAGCATTCCATGTGATCATCGACCTCCCAAAGGGAAGCTCGAATAAGATCGAGTACGATGAAGAAGGAGGCTATTTTAAGCTCGATCGTGTCTTGCATCAGCCAACCTTCTATCCGTTTGACTACGGATTTATTCCACAGACGCACTCGGGAGATGGCGACGCGATGGATGTGTGTCTTTTGCTCACGCATCCAACGTTCTCCGGATGTGTTGTCAAAGCACGGGCGATTGGTCTCATCCGTACTTCGGATCAAGATGGGCCAGATGATAAGGTGATCGCCGTTCCTGTTTCTAAGGTGGATCCGCGCTTTGACGAGATCCAATCGATTGAAGATTTGCCCGTGCATGTTCGTGAGGAGTTTCTTCTCTACTTTAAGGAGTATAAGAAACTGGAAAAAGCTAAGTATGACAAGATTGTGATAGAGGGGTTCCGGAGTCTGGAAGAAACAAAGGTTGAGATCCAGAAAGCGATGGACGCGTATCTAAAAGCAAAACCGTGATAAAAAAGCCCTCGACATCGTCGGGGGCTTTTCATCTCTCCCGCATCTCGATAGAATTGGGTCATCCCTATGAACCCCGTCCTGCAGATCCGTCCTTTTTCCGTCGTTGAGATCAGATGGGAAACGCTGGACGTCTTCACCTTAATTCTCTGTCCGGAGCAGCCGGAGCAGATGGTCGCTTTTTTGCCGGGGCAATGGACGTATCTCCATTTTCTGAAACCAGATGGAACGTCAGAGGGACGAGCCGCCTATTCCATCGCGAGTGCACCGGAGGAATCACAGGAACAATTGGAATTTGGAATAAAAGTGTATGGTTTATTCACGAAGCGTTTATCCAAAGTCATGCCGGGTGACATCCTCGGTGTTCAAGGGCCTTTTGGGGTGTTTACCTTGCGATCGGAACGCGTACCCCAGGTATACTTTGCGGCCGGAATTGGGATCACCCCCTTTCGTTGCATGATACGGAGCCTATGGCTACGAAAAGAGGCGGTGCCAATTCACCTCATCTATTCCAACAAGAGTATCGAATCGTTGGCCTATTTCAACGAATTGCAGCACATCGCTGAGGTATGGCCTTCCTTTCATACGACCTTTACCCTGACGCAGGAATTGCCACGCGTATGGCCTGGAGAGCAGGGGAGAATCCATGGAGATATGCTTGTCCGTCATTTGGGGGACGAGGTTCAAGGAGACTACCTTGCCTGCGGTTCGCAGGACTTTATGCAGGTTGTACGTATGTTGCTCGAACAGCGTGGAGTGGATGTAAGAAAACAGTTTCGCATTGAGTCGTTTGGGTAAAAGGAACCCTTGCCAAGCAAGGGGGGATTCGATATCGTGTGCCCACATTTGCATAGGGGCGTGTAGCTCAGATGGTTAGAGCGCCACACTGATAATGTGGAGGTCGATGGTTCGACTCCATCCACGCCCACCATGTGAGAAGCGTCACCGTAAGGCGGCGCTTTTTGCTTGGTTGAGCGCAGGTGGGATGGCGTTTTTTTGTTTAACATCCATTGACTTTTTTGTCTTTTTGGCCCATGTTAGAGGTAACCGCTCAGCACAAGGCATGGGCGCGCACCTTTTAGGCATGGAGGTTCAATGTCGTCCCAAAACCCAGCACCGGCGTACGCCGATCCCTGGATCGGTTATAAGGTAAATGACTTTGTCATTAAAGCACGCTTGGGGTCGGGTTGGATGGGCACGGTGTATCTCGCCACCCACCACCTCATCCCCGAAAAGCGTGTCGCCGTCAAACTGCTGTCGAGTGACATGCAGGCCCGTGCAGACATCCAGCAGCGCTTCTTTACGGAAGCGCGTGTCATTGCGGGAATCAACGATCCTCACGTGATCACCATGCTGAATTTCGGCACGGTAGATGGACCGATGGGTCCAGCACTCTTCCTGATCATGGAGTATTTGGAGGGTGAGTCTCTGAATGAGCTTCTTGAGCGTCAGAGGCGCCCTCCGATGAACGAAGTCTTTGACATCATTGGTCAGGCGATGGATGGAGTCAAAGCGGCCCACGAGCAGAATGTGATCCACCGTGACTTGAAGCCCGAGAACATTTACCTGGCGCGTAAGCGCGATGGTGGACACACGGTCAAGCTTCTCGATTTCGGTCTGGCTCGTAGCCTGAGTCGGTCGAGTGCCCGCATGACAACGGCGGGTGCCCTGCTTGGGACGGTGTACTACATGTCGCCGGAACAGGCCCGTGGGAAAGAGGCTGATCGTCAGACGGATGTCTACGCCATGGGTGTCATTCTCTACGAGATGGCGACGGGGCAGATGCCGTTTGACGCTCAAGACCAGGTCGTGATCGTTGCGCGGATCAGTAATCCGGTGGATCGTCCGCTGGCGCCTCGTCATCTTGAGGCATCAATTCCGCCAGGTCTCGAGTGGGTCATCGCCAAGAGCATGGCTCGGGATCGTGCACGGCGGTATCAGACCATGGATGAGATGGCAGAGGATTTCTCACTTGTGAAGGCGGGTAAATTTCCCATCTTGGCGAGTGAGGACGACGCGCAGAGGACCTTTCAACAGGTCCCTCCCGTCTCCCGCCCCGGGACCCCTCGATTCCATTCGGGTGCTGATCTGCGGGCACCGGGGGCGGCACCCAGGCCGTTCCTTCGTGAGACGCAGGACGATCCGACCCAGATCTACCAGCGTCCTCCCGCCGTCACGACGGCTAGGGTTCGGTCCACCACGCGAGCGATCCTTCTCGCGATCGGCTTCCTGGCATTCGTCGGGATCGGTCTCGTTTGGAGGGCACATCACAACCCCTCCATCCCACCGGTTCAACCGATCAGAACACCCCCTCCTGTCCAGGTTACGGTGGTGCGGCCCACCCCTGTCATGGAGGCGGGCACCCTTGCGCAGGCCCCTTTGGATCCGGCACCTACAACCCCCCTAGCTGTGGCTCCGGATGCGGGAGTAGCCTCACCGGCCGACGATGGACGCCGTCGTCGTCACGGCCACCGCCCTCGATGCGGTCACCGTAATCAAAACGGTCTCATCGTTCCCTGTCTTTAGCCCCATCTCACTGTAGATGGGGCATTTCGTTGACAAAACCCCATTTTTATGGCATAATAAAGGGCTTGATTTGAGAGCCGTTTGCCGCTTAAGGGGGCCAAAATCCCCCCTAAACGGGAGACGATTCTGTGCAGAAGTGCCAGTCAACCCCGTCTCCAAAGGGATACCAGTAATGATCAGGTTTGCGTTTTTTTTCGGCCTCCTGGTTCTTGTCGGCTGCGCGGGGGGTGCTGCCATCCAGCACACTTCCGCAGTCCTCCGCCCGATCGTCCAGACCGCCGGTGACCGTGCCCTCCGGCAGGAGCGGCTGCTCACGGAGATCCGTGAGGCGGACGCGGAGCTGGGCGACCTCGCCATTCGCTTCGGCCGTCGCGGCGTTGGCGGCGGGGTCGAGGTTCGGGTCTATGGCCTCCCGAAGCGTCTCCCGACGTATGCCGTCGGACGGGCCCTGGAGATCCAGGGCCGGCTGGACGCACTGCTCATGCAGTACGCGATCCAGTACGGGTCGGGCACTGCCTGGTGCGAGGACCCCGTCCGTGGCCGGCTGACCTTTCGGGGGCTGCCGCGGTACGAGGACCTGAACCTTCGGGTCCAGTGTGTCGTCGCCGACGCGGGCTACCCGGGTGGCCGCCGGGTCGTGACCCCCATGGTCACCTTCGACGCCATCGAGCGCGCCGCGGCCTCGCAGCTCGTGAGCGGGCAGTATGAGACCTCTCGTTACCCGCTCCCGGCCATCGTCCACGTGGCCGGCCCCGCACGCCGGCCCCTCGTCTGCCACCTGGCGGGCGAGTAGCGTCTCTTCCGAAGCACTTCGTGGTTTCCCATCCGGGAACCACGGGGTGCTTCTTCTATTACTCAAGTTTGCAAACAGGGGGATCAATAGGCGTATAATCTAGAAAACATGGCTGCAGAAACCCTTTTTGAGGATGTATCGGATAAAGAGCTGGTCATTCTTGCTCAAACCTCTTCCTCGGCGTTTAAACCCTTGGTTGATCGTTATTGGCGTCGTTTGTACACGTTCATTAAACGTCTCTATTTTTTTCAACATGAAGACATTCAGGATATTCTCCAAGACGCCTTTATAAAGGCCTATCGCCATCTCCACTCGTATGATCCGTCTTACGCCTTTTCGACCTGGATGTATCAGATTACTCGTAACTGTGCCATCGACGCCCTTCGGAAAAAGCGAACGCAGCCAACTCAGGTATCCTTAGAAGACGAGGATATGGAGCATCTTTTTCTCGCCGCAGACGAGCAGCATGCCCATGTCCTTCAAGCCGATACCGCTCAGTTGAAACAGCTGATTCAAGATCTCCCTCTCAAGTATCGTGAGGCGTTAACCTTACGGTATCTCGAGGAACGCACCTACGAGGAAATGGTAGACATTTTGAAAAAACCGAAAGGAACGATCGCTTCGCTCGTTAATCGAGCCAGGGCTCTCGTGCAAACGGATGCTACTAAACGAGGTATACAACTTTATGGATGATTTTTCACAAAAGGTCATTGAGAAGATCGAACAGGAACATGTTCACCCAACCCCGCGTTGGGCGGTTGTGGCGTACAAGGGAGCTGTTTGGGTTCTAGTGGGAATATGTTTTTTTTGTGCCGCCCTCTTTTGTGCGCTTTTAGCCCTTGCGGTGCGTCATCTTGATGTTGATGTGATGCGCGGTGCCCCTCCGGGGAGGGCCATGATCGTTCTCATGCAGTCTGTACCCGTTGTGTGGATTATCTTCTTTGTGGCCCTGTGTGTGCTGGTTGTGCTTATGCTGCGGCAGCAGACCCATGCGTATCGCTATCGGTTAGTCGGAGTGGCTGGGATGGTGGGGGTGAGCGTCCTGTTCCTCGCCATGGGCCTCCATTTCCTTCGTTTGCCAGATCGTGCAGAACGGTATGCCGAGCGTGGAGTGCCTCCGTTAGCCCGTCCTTGGCTCATGCGCGGTCATCCACGGCTACGTCCAGAAGACGGGGTATTGATTGGGCGTCTTACGGAAATACAACCGGATCATTTTGTGGTCGAACGTCCACCGCACGAAATATGGAAGGTCCGTATCGATCCGGTCCGATTCCAATATCGTCGTTTTCAGGTGCATGATGATATTGTGGCGCGAGGCCACGTTATTAAACCTTGGGTATTCCAAGCGGAAGGTATTCGTCCGCACCGTCGTCGGCCGTTCATGGAACGACTGCCAGAGCATCCGTAGAGGAGCGATGCAAATAAATGATGGAGAGGTCGTAGTATCCTGTGAAGCTCCGGACTTCATCTCCTTTTATTTCTTCTCCCATCACAAAATATGACATCTCGTTCTCGTCGATTCTTATTCGGACTCACCGCCCTTGGTGTGGCGGCCTCCGTTGCCTTGCCTGCCTTGGCGGCTGATCCTGTGACACCTACGGCTCGCCCTCAGCAACGTCCTGCGCAGCAGCTCATTGAGGCGTTGGCTCAACGATTCCACCTGAACCAAGCGGATCTCCAGCAATTTTTTGATCAACAGCATGAACAGCGACAAACGGATCACATAAACATCTTCTTATCGCAGGCCGTGGCGCGTGGACGTATCACGGAGGCACAAAAGACAATCCTTCTTGCCAAGGCCAAAGAGGTAGCTACTAAGATGGCAGAATATAAAAAACTCACTCCCGAGCAGGGTCGAGAAAAAATGAACCTTTTGCGTCAGGAGCTTGAAACGTGGGCGACCCAACAGGGGATTGACCCAAGGTTGATTCAGCACCTTCTTGGACCGGGACGCCATGGTCTTCGGGGTGGGGGTCGAGGAGGGATGCGCGGGCCTATGCATGGCATGATGCAGGGGTCCCGATGATTCCTCTCTAAGCATGGGAACTCTCTGGCCAAACGGCTGGGGAGTTTTTCATGAGGAACGAAGAGCAATTTTCCCTCTGTCATCCTGAGTGCAACGAAGGATCTGGGCTATTCGAATTTCTCACTTCGTATGACTCGCTGTGAGCTCAAGCAATAGAAAAGAGCGACGGACGAGGTCGCTCTTAGAGGTGCGCCGCACAGCGCACGGCGTTTTCAAACATCTTGATTCCCATCGGGGTCGGTGCGGGAGAAGGAGGAGAAAAGACAACGGTCGAGAGAAAAAGAAAAGCGCACCCGGGTGGCGAGAGCGCAGAGCCGTCGTCGTGACGGATGTACTTTTTGCCGCGCGGATGCGCGAAGTTAGTTCCAACCAGAAGGGCTCTTTAGGGCGTGGAGAAGCTCCTGGAAAATTCCGGGGATGATAGAGGGCGTCCGCTGAGCAGCACAGCGCTCGACCCGCTCCTTTGGATGATGCGATACGAGCATCTGAAGCTCAGAACCCGTGCAGATGAGCTGCCGTCCGTGCCCCATGTCGACGAACCTGTGTCCTTGGAGAGTGCGCCGCATGACCTCCTCTGAGGTCGGGATGACGACGACCATACCTCTCTCGAGCTTCTCGACGATGTCCAGGCAGACTTCGACCCAGCGGCTCTTCACTTCCTTGGGTAGCTTCTTGTGGTGGTGTACACTCGCGAGATAGTGAAGTCGGAATCCGACGTCGAGGCTGACAAGGCCATGGGTGATCAGGATCCCTTGCGGGGGAGTCGTTATCGCTGAACCGATAGGACGAGCATTCGCGACGAGCGTGGCGGTCTCAGACAGGACGATTGTGCGGATCGAGCCCGATCCCCCCTTCATGAGATTGGGGCTGGAGGCGAGGACGTCTTCCCAGAAGGCGAGGGCCACGTTCTCCAGATCAAACACATCTTTGCTGATCTGGATATCCAGTTCCTCGGTGTTCAGATCCGTATTCAATGGTGTCTCCGTTCTGCCGTGAACAGACGGTTATTCCTTAGCATGTGCAAAGGGGTATCGTCCAGTTACGCCTGCGTGCATTGCAGGTTTTTTGCCATGCTATCTGTTGGACGAATGGAGGGCTCATTGCTTGTCTACCCCTTCTACATTTTTCTTATTAATGGTGCTGTTGTCGTGGCGATTCTTTTGGGAAAACGAGCCCGACGTTTAAGAATGGGGCCAGTAGGCAGATAGATGGGCTACTCCACGATGCGATAGAGCATCGCGCCAAGGCCGGATTGGAGAATATGTCCGTTTTTCAAAGGAATCCAGAAACATTCAAACTTCGTTGGCTGTGAATCCCCATCATGGTTCTCTTGGCTTGACCAACGTTGTGGCAGGTCCGCCGTCGGTTCCGCCAAGAAAAAATGACGCTCCTGTAGTTCATTGACGAAATAGAACTATTTTGATACTAAATCAGCGGCTTTCGAGCCGAAAGGATGGTTTTCGATAATGACAGACAAGCATAACGAACCGATCGACGGTGGCAACGCCCCGGCTTGGGGAGGTATCGCTTATTGCGCAAGTACGCTCCTCGTTGCTGATCACGGCTTCTCGCGGGCACAGCGCGTGACCCAGATCGTGGCAATGATGAGCCGCGTCTGCGTCTTCACACACAATCTCGCGGTCGCACTCGATGGCTACACGCCGGACCAACAACAATCTGCAGAGGAGCAGGACCTCGAGCTGCGTACGGAGATCCAGGGTAAGGTGCTCGTACTCG
>CAYHOM010000001.1:0-17517 GCA_964358345.1 uncultured Gammaproteobacteria bacterium | reverse complement strand
GTATTTCTGCCCGAGCTGGAACCCAGTCTGCGCAATGCCAAGGTATGGATCTCGATCAACACTTCCAAGGCGAGTCTGGACATCATGACTCAGGCCCTCGATCAACGTCTCCTCTACCAGAGGAGCCAGATCCCTGTGTAGCCACGCCAATACACTGCGATACACTCTTGACGAGCATACTTTCGTTCAGGAGTGTTATTCGTATCTAAAGAATCTAGTCTAAAAAGAGTGCCGGTCCATATTCATCCGAATCTATCGGTGAAGAGGAAAAAGATACCATCGGTGAAGATGCTTTAGTCAGCGTTTCGGAATTTGATCTGGTCGTAGATGGCTTCCTCTTTTTCATAATACTTAGCCCACTCCCGATCCCCATAAGAGAAGTGCCACCATTCTCCATCGAACGGTGCGAAGCCTTGCTTGGTGAGCAGCCTGCGGAGCAGTAAGCGATTTTGCCGCACCTTGGGAGTGATCCACGGATAGAAAGTCAGGATCTTTTCACCTTGAGAGAAGTCAGCAATGGAAGTACCCATATCTCTCTCCTTTCCCGTCTTATCAACCAGCGTGATGTCAATCGCCCCACCCGTCGGATGACCCGCGACATCAGGAGATGCGCTTAATAAGTGGGCTTGATCTCGCAGCTCATCACTCGTTAAACAAGGGTCGTAGAGACGTAGTTGGTCTTTTCGGGCTTCAAAATACCGTACTTGTATTTCTGGGTGTCGATAAGCGTAGACGAGTTTGAAGCGGTAGTCGGGGCACGCTTTCTTCAACGCGACAACCGCGCTCTGTAATTTTTCAATCACCCCTTCACGCAAGAAAAAACGATTTCCAACATAGGGAATCATATCTTGCTTTTGATACTCACATAAAACATCTGGTAAAAGGTCATTCACTCCTAATAGCGGCTCTCCGTTGTCTTGCGCGGGGACTGTGATGAGATCCGTGTATTGCAGGATGGGTTTATTCATATTAGGCAAGAAGAAGGCGGGAGTGGCGAAGCCTTGTTTGGCCTCGCCACTCCTATAAGTTCAGGGGATTTCTCCCCAAAGAAAGATGCGTTGGGTGCTGGCGGTTGCGATTCCACCCAGCGAGACATCTTGAGTGAACGTGGTACGCTTTGCCCCGAGACGCTCATACAGGCGTTGCGAGTTGGAGCCGCTTGCCGCCGTTCGCAGGAGGTAGAAGCGGAAGCCTCGCTCCTTCGCCCAGCGAAACCGTGCTTGAATCAGTGCTTCGCCGAGTCCCTTCTGGCGTTCCTGCGTGAGTACCGCGAGTTCGGACATGTAGATGGTTTCACGCGGATCGAAGGGAAGTTCCTGCGTGAGAAGAAACACACGAATGCTCGGCTCCGTGGGAGCGAGGACGGCGTGGCAGCAGGCGAGGCCGATCACCTGCGACGTTTCAGCCACGATCACGCACTCGGGGATATGTGGCGTCCAGACATCCTGTTGGATGCCGTCGTCCGTGTACTCCTCGAAATACGGTGCGCCACCGAAGGCATCCCTATAGACAGTGGCGAAGCCTGCGAAGGCCGGATCGTTGATCTGTTCGATGCGACGAAATTTGATTTCATCCTTCACGAATCACCTCCATTCGACTTTGAAGCGATACCTGAGTTCCTTCACGCCTGACTTCGATCGCTTCTCCCGATGGCTGTGTGATCGTGCTTGCACCCGTCACGACGGTGGCCGCGATACTTCCCGAGCCACAGGAAGTCTCGTAGAAGAACGAATCGATCGCCTTTACCCAGACCACTGGGTGAAGGGTGACGCGATTGGCCGACCGTTCGATCCAGCACACACCGACGGCTCCTCGATCTGAGAGACCGAAGCGACGAGTCAGGGCGCGGTGCCGAGCTTTGTAATCCGAAGGAAGAGCTTCTTCGATTACGATGTGGACGATTCCTCCAAGATCGACGATCTGGAGCGTGTCTTTCGCGTCCTGCTCACGGCAAACCTCGATCGGGAGGTGATCGAAGATGCACGTAACGTTGGCGTTCGTTTCATTCTCCCATCGCACGTGAGAGCGGATATCCCCCGTGTAGCCCGACATCTGAAATGCACCCTCTTCTGCACCCATGAAACGGGCGAGGAGCATCGCCGCCGCACGCGCAGCGTTTCCACAGAATTCCCCGCCGCTCATCATGAAACGGCTTTCTTCGGGGATCAGAAACCCGGCCTGCTCGACTCCGAGAGCAGCAGTTTCAGCCATGAGAATCCCACCTCGTTCTGCATACCAGTCAGGAGACTCAGTACGAGGCAGGACGCGAATGGCGGTCGGATTTCCACCCGCAGCAGTGATGATGTAGAGAGAAGAAGTGATATTCATAGTCGTATCCTTGGTGTGGAGTCCAGTTGATTCAAAAAAGCCCCTCTTGGAGAAGGGCGTTTCATTGGATCATCAAATCCTTAAGCAAGCCGCTTCTTTCAAGAGGGGGATGTATGATGCGCGGCCACTGATGCGTCTCGATCGATCATGAGGCGATAACCGCCCTTACCCTTGCGCAACCAACGAGAAATACGCGCCACAGTAGTGGAACTCAAACCGGTTTTGTCTTGAATGGTAGTATAGGGAACCTTCTCATCCAGCATCCGTGCCGCCTGCCAACGCTTGGAAAATTCCTCAATCTCTTCCTCCGTCAAAAGATCACGAAAAAACCGCTTGGCTTCATCTAAGGTTCTTAGGCTCAAGATGGTTGTGTAGAGTTGTTCTGAGAGGGAAGAGTTAGACTTCATAAAGCGCACTTTAGTATAATAAAGTTAACGTGTCAAATCTGTTGCCTCGTACGGTACTGTTTCTTATGGAGCGGGTAGGGGGAGTCGCTCTCGCTAAACGCTCGAGTCCTGGGCTCGGACAAATAAACGTCCGCGGGACGTTCTATCCTCGCCCGTTCGACTCCCACCATAATCCTTCCAAAGAAAAATCCCGGCTTCACAGCCGAGACTTTTCTTTGGAGCGGGTAGGGGGAGTCGAACCCCCATCTCTACCTTGGCAAGGTAGCATAATAGCCGCTATACGATACCCGCAGATGAGGGGACCGTGCCCCTCAAATGCGCGGATACGGTATCAAGACCTGCTTGGGTTGGCAAGATTGGCGTGTCCCTCCTCTTTCACCAATTCTTGAATATGATTGATGAGTTGTCGATGAAGATCCTCTAAGTCCCACATGGTCTCCAAAATTTCATGGGCGAGGCGTGAGGAGGGTCGTTCAGGTTCGTAGATCATACAAGGCGGGAAGGGGCATTTTCAGAAATAAGTTGTGCTTGGGCATCAACGAGCATGTTTTTTAGCCGTCGTTCTTCACGCATTTTGTGCAAACGTCGCACGCCCTGTGTGACGGCGATGCTCGCACCGGCGGCTCCAATGGGTGCCCAGTGTGGAAACGTATGAGGTTGGCTGCTTCCTTGGGCAATGGTTGTGCTGGCGTGATCAAGAATGGTGATATCTGAGGCTTGAGGTGGATAGACCTCGTGCTCATCCTTTGTGAGTGCAAGAAGTCCTCGGACGCGGAGCGTGTCACCTTTCTTTACGCGCTCTGTCCGATATCCCAACACGGTGGGAATGCGAATGCGGATGGCCGTCTCCCCAAGATGGAGGGTGAGACTTTGTTTATTTACAGCGGCCACGGTTCCCGTGACCTCTATCAGACTCCATTCGTCCTCTGCGCTTGGGGCAAGCAGATCAACCACGCGCACCGCCCGCCTTCCCTCAGTTGGCGCAGGTGTCCAGCGATCGGTGGCATACATGCGGAGAGACATGCCGCTATCATTTAGGACGAGGGTTCCTTCAACGCGAATGGTTTGATGGAGAGAGGGGGTCGGCTGCTTTGCATTTCCTTGAACGAGCAGCCCTCTTCCATCCGGTGCCTGGATGACGAACTGATTTCTTCCTAAGAGTTGTGTCGGCGAAACAACCGTTCCGGTCAAGACCACGCGAGGAGCCTCGGATGCGAGGTCGGCAGCGGCATTGATGGTGGTAGGCATAGGTGCGGGTTTAGAAGCGGAGACAGATTTTACGAGAGCTTTTTTCACGCTTTTCTTAGGGGTGGTCACGTTCTTACTTGTGAGGACCTTCGGCTTAGCCACAGATGGGGTTGAGAGGGTCTTCTTTAGAGAGCTTGCCTCTGTGGAGGCTTTTTTTATCGTATTCGTCGCGGTGACGTTCATGCCCTGCATCGTTTCCGGAGCGATCATTGCCATCTGAAATGTTTTTTGTTCCAAGAGACTCTCGAGGAGTTCTCTCAGCATCACGTACTCTGCCGTGCGGTCTTGGGCGGGAAGATTCACAGACAGGGCATGGTTAAAAGTCAATGTGAGGGAGATGTGAAGGGGCGCGCTGGTTGCGCTCACACTTTGTTGGGGTACGTGAATGTCTAGGGTCGTTTGATGGGTGGAGGTGGGCGTAGCATCCGTCGTCGAGCTCACGACGGTAACGCTGACAGGGACGGTACTGCTGACGACGGCAGAGGAAGAGATAGGTTGGAGAGGAGTCTCTGTGATAGGCGTTGCCACGACAGTGGATGAGGTGACGACAATAACGGGTGCGACCTCTGAGGTATCGACCACGGTTGAAGAAGATGAGGTGACGGTAGATGTGGGGGTTGCATTGGTGGGTGGGATAGGTTCGGTGTCAGAAGGGGTTGGCGCGGTAACGAGGGGAATGGGTACCTCGACCGGCTTAATGGTCTCAGGATGGATGTCAGGCACGGGTATGGCTTCTGATGATGAAACGGGTAATATTTCTTCGGGGGATGACGGAGATGATGTGGTTTGAAAACAGCCGTCACATTTGCCTGGCGTGCCAAGATCGGTCACGTCGTTCTTTAGATGAACGGCTTCTGTGGATGATTTCCAGCTCGATAAGACGTCACCCGCATGTGTTCCGGAAAGACGTGTCATGGAAACCTTGTTCTGCGTCGAGGTGCCCGCGAAAGGGGTCTTCCCATCTCCAGCGAGATCGATAGATTGTCCCGTTGTGTTTAGAAGGGCGAGCTGAAGCTTCTCATTTGAAAGGGATAACGTACTTGTGACCATGTCAGGAACGACGGTCAGACTACTGCGTGTATCGGTACTAGAAAAATTTGCGATGAGAAACGTTCCATGGGCGGGAATACTGTCCTGTTCTCGGAACAGGATGCCCTCCTCACCGCCGGCCCCATCCAAGCGATATCCCCTTAAGGATAAAGGGTCATCGCTCATGTTCCATATCTCGACCCACTCGTCTGACGTTGAAAGAGATGACCCGGCCCAAGCCACCTCGCCGATCATGAGGGGACCCATTGCCGAGACCTGAAGAGGAGTAAAGATGGCAAAACACAAACTAAAAACCACGAGACGAGTAAAGGCTCGTCCCACACGAAGGACGGACATAGAGGTTGTTTGGTTCATTGATCCACGGACGCTTCCGATCAAAGCTTCGAAAGAACGTCCATGTTCTCAAGAACCATCTCTCTCATCGTGACATGTTTTTTAAAACGATGTGTTTCTCCTGTTCTCAGATCGGATAAGGGAGAACGTTGTTTGACGATGTTTGCCGTGATGAACGGGTGGTGCCAAAGAATATGTCCCATGGATAACGTAAAACAAGGATGCTGTAGAAAGATTGTTGGACGGTGGCTGACAAAAATTGTCGAAGAGGTAAATGCCTTCTGTGTGGATGTGTGTGGAAAAGAGGAAGGCGAATATGTCCTGTTGATAACTTTCGTGTCAAGCCAGGGATGATGGAAAACTATCCACAGAATGAGCTCTTGACGCTTCTTTGTATGTGTTCTATTTTTGTTCTATAGACTCCTCTATGTCTCCTCCCCTTACGCCCAAACAAAAAGAAGTTCTCGACTTCATCGTGAATTTCATCCACGAACAAGGATATGCCCCTTCGTATCGTGAGATCGCTCTCGGATTGGATCTCTCCTCTCCCTCAACGGTTCATACACATATTCAGGCTCTACGTCTTCGTGGGTATCTGCGTGCCAGCGATGCGGCAGGATCTGGAACCCGGGAGCTGGAGCCAACGGACAAAGCGGTGCGTTGGGGTCGAAGTGTCATTCTGCCCTTAAAAGGTCTTATTACCGCCGGTAAGCCAATTGAAGCCATTGAAGAACAGGAAACCATCGCGGTGCCTGTCGACATTGTTCCGGACTCAGCCAATTCCTATGTCCTCAAAGTGAAGGGCGAATCCATGATCGAAGAAGGAATCTTGGATGGGGATTATGTCATTGTGGAGCGTAACCCTTCACCAAAAAATGGGGATGTCGTCGTTGCTCTTTTAGATAATGCTTATGCCACGCTGAAAAAGTTTTATCGCGAGAAAGATCGTATTCGCCTTCAGCCGGCTAATAAAACCATGAAACCCATCTACTGTTATGATCCCCTGATTCAGGGAGTAGTGCGGGCTGTTATCCGTAGTTTTCGTGCCATGTAGTAAGGAGTTCCTTTATTCTTGCAGCCGACATGTGTCCATGTCTGCCTAGTTTTTATCGTCCCCTTATGTCGTACGAGAAAGTACAGCAACCCGTCGATGTCGTCATTGCTTTCCGTAAACGTCGTCCAGAACCAATCATTTTTAAGTGGGCCAATCGGTACTACCATATAAAAAAGGTAAACTTGGTCCATTCCGAGCGCCTAGGTCGAGAGAAAATCTATTATTTTTCTGTATCTGATGATACGACGGCATATCGTCTGTCATTTCGTACGGAGTCATTGTCGTGGCAGTTAGATGAAAAATGTGGAGAATAATAATATGGAAATTACACGTCACTTTACGGTGTCCGTCTACATTGTCTTTCAGGACCGCGTGTTGCTGCATCTTCATAAAAAGCTTTAGCCATGGCTTTCGGTAGGCGGGCATATCGATCGAGACGAGCTTCCGGAAGAGGCTCTTCATCTTCTGACATCTCCCTTGTAAAAATATGCCGTATGTCACACAAGCTGATCTGTCATGTGGACATGAATTCCTATTTCGCCAGCGTTGAGCAGCAGGCAAATCCATTTTTTCGTCACCGGCCAGTAGCTGTGTGTGCCTACCTTCATCCACATGGATGCATCATTGCCGCTTCGGTAGAGGCAAAACGGATGGGGATTAAGGTGGGAATGGTGATGTCGCAAGCACAACATATCGTGCCAGGGATTATCTGTGTACAAAATGATCCGCCAAAATACAGGGCCGTAACCTCCAAGATTTTTGCATTACTGCATGCATTAACGGACACGATCGAGCATTACTCCATCGATGAAGCTTTTCTAGATCTTACAGGCTGGTATCGGGATGCTGCAGAAGCAGCTTTCGCTTTATCGCGTATCAAACAACGATTGCATACAGATGTCGGCGAGTGGCTTCGTTGTTCCATCGGTATTGCTCCCACAAAGTTTCTTGCAAAATTTGCTTCTGATCGTTGCAAGCCAGATGGGTTGACCATTATTGATCAAGATACCATTTCGATATGGTTGGACGTTCCCGTTCAAGAGGCCTGCGGGATTGGTCCGCAACGTACCAAGCGATTAGCATGCCTCGGCATTACAACGTTACTTGATCTCCGTCGTGCTTCGCCGATGAATCTTCTTCACGTCTTTGGTAAGCAAGGGTTTTTTCTTTGGTGTCGCGTTCAGGGAATCGAATGTGACCCTTTTATTCCTTCCGGAGTGCCACCTAAGTCCATCGGCCATTCCTATTGCGTTCCGCGCCGTATTTCGCGGGAAGGATCGATTGAGGCCGTACTTACGAAACTCACGGAACGTGTTGGTAGACGATTACGCAGCCATCATTTGCAAGCAGGAAGGATCGTGGTCGGGGTACACGGTGTTCATGAAGAGAGATACCGTCATACGGCATACGTATTTACTGATCCCGTAGATCATTCTTCCGCTCTTATCTCAGCTGCTATTTCGCTATTTCGAGAACTTTGTTTGATGCAGGAAGTAGATTTCCTTTCGGTGACCTGTATCGATCTACAGAAACCAAGTACTCAATCATCTTTTACTATGGGTGTCTCATCACGGGGTGTGCGTGAAGAACGTCTCCGATCTGTATCACGATCTTTGGATCATATTCGTGATCGATATGGAGAAGAGGCCATTGTTTTCGGTCGTATGTTCACGGCGACGGGAGACGGACACGCTCCGGACCGGATCGGATTTCGGAAGGTGGATGGTGTTGCCGTGTCAGAGTTTCCCGTTTACGATAACCCCGTTTCTTATGTCGACGTGGAATGAATCAACGAGCTCAGTCGGCTCTTCACGGCGTCTGTCTTGGCGACAAGGGCGTAGCCTCTTTGGGTTAGCCGCTCTCGGTGTAGCCATTTCTTTTGCGATCATTCTTCGCGCGGGAGGATGGATCACGTCTAGGGTTTATCATCATTCTTCGGTTCCTATTGTGACAGCGACCGAGCAGGATCCGTTGTCAGTGCTTCTGGTACGTCTTCGTCGTGAGCTCCCATTACCCTCAGATATCCCTCGGATAGAGCGTGTAACGCAGATAGAGGTGTTACGAGAGCTAAATCCCTCGTTTTACGCAGAGGTGAAGGAGATGGACTGGGTTTTACGATTCACGTCTCTTCTTATTGTTTATCGTCCGGATGAGGATCGGATTATTCGCGTAGGTCAGTAGGGTGAGGAATCATCACCTTCTACGGTGGAAGGGATCTCAAACTAAATCCCCCGACCACGTGGGTTCGGGGGATCTCCTCCTCACTTAGGCGCGCTTCTTAGCTTTCTTTGCCGCCTTTTTCTTAGGAGCCTTCTTGGCTTTTTTTGCTGCCATGAATATCACCTTCCTTTCTAAATAATTCGTCCAACACCAATCTTTTTCTTCGAAGACATCTATTTTCGTTTCTCTTCATGTATCCTGCGCGAGGCATCAAAGAAAGAGAACGGTGTTGGATCGATGCTCGTGATTGTGCGCAACCACGCTCATGGAGGAAGTATAACACAATTTTTTATTTTGTGTGTCAAGAAAACTTTTTTTCTTGTCAAGAGTCAGGTAGGGAAAAGCATTTTTTAAAAAATGCTCTCCATCACCTCTTGACGAAAATCCCATTCTTGTTTAGAGTCTCCACAAACATCGTAGGATTCTGAGAACGTAGGGGTTCAAAAAGAACCTAAATATCTCACCGCATGGTGAGGTGCCCTACCGAGGATCGCTCGAGACATGTTATGTCGTGAGCACCGCAGGATCTCCCTGCGGTGTTTTCATCAAAGGTCGAGAAGTTCGTTCTATTCATCACTTTTCTCGTATGTCTAAATCACGTGTGCAGAAAGCAGGAGAGCTGGAAATATTGGTCCAGGCTTTCAAAGGTGCCAAGTCGGTGGCATTCGCCGACTATCAGGGAATGACGGTGGCCAAGATGACGGACCTTCGTAAAAAACTGTTCGCCTCTCAGGTGGAATATGTCGTAACGAAAAAAACATTGCTTGCGATTGCCGCCAAGCAGGCTGGTTACGCAATGGATGTGAAGTCCTTGCCAGGAATGCTTAGCGTAGCATTTGCAAAAGAAGATGAGATGGCTCCTGCGAAAGTGATCGGTGAAGCTGGGAAAGATCAGCCAATTAAATTGGTGGGGGGTATCTTCGACGGTAAAACGATCGATCAGGCCTACATCGTGGCTCTGTCCGTCTTACCAAGTCGTCCACAGCTCTTGGCTCAGTTGCTCAGCGTCATGAATGGTCCGATGAGTGCCTTTGCGCGTTTGTTGAATGGTTATAAAGAGCAGAAAGAAGGATCTCCCATCGTCGCTTAAGAAAATCATTATTCATCCTCCATCATCACTACATCTCTATGTCTGACGAAATGAAGCAGGTTGAGATCCCGGAAAAGTTCCAGGGACTTGTGACCTCTATTGAAAAGTTGTCTGTTATCGAACTCGCTGAGCTTGTGAAGTTGCTTGAAGTAAAGTTTGGCGTGTCCGCTGCCGCTCCTGTGGCTGCCGCTGCTGCTGGACCAAGCACGGCCGCCGAAGAGAAAACATCGTTTAATGTTGAGCTTGCCGAGGCGGGAGCGAATAAGATCGGTGTCATCAAGGCGGTGCGTGAAATCACGGGCCTTGGATTGAAAGAAGCGAAAGATATGGTAGACGCTGCTCCAAAAGTTGTGAAAGAAGGAGCAACGAAAGCCGAAGCAGAAGACATGAAAAAGAAACTGGAAGAAGCGGGAGCCAAGGTCAATTTAAAGTAAACATCCTTGCAACAGGCATCAAAAAACACCCGGTCATACGACCAGGTGTTTTTTGAGAGGGCATCTTACGGAAGATCGAGGGAAAATAGCCGCTGTTGATCCACAAGGTAGATTTTTTTTTGAGCACCGTCACCCGAAACGGCCTCAGGACCTTGAAAGTCTGCCGAAGATATTTGCGCGATTAGCTGACCATCTTTGTGGAATACGAGAACACGTTTTCCCACGAGATCAGCCACGACCAAACGGTCTGTGTCAGGATCAGTCCAAATGCCACTGATAGAGGTTAGGGGTGGATCGATGGGGCGCAGCGACCAAGACTCTTGTACGCCGGAAAGATATCGCGTGACCAAACCGTTTTGGTTCGCAACGTAGATGTTTGCATCGATGGTTATCCCAATCGTATTTCGAAGGTCGGTGCTCGTCTGTTTCAGATAGGTTGTCTCTGATCCAAAGCCATCGGCCTGAGCGTTATATTTCCACACCATATTTGACGCTGGATCTAGGCTGTAGAGTTTCCGATTGTAGAGATGAATCGCCTGAGAACCGGAGGCATGGGTCATTCCCAAACTCACCTGTTTTGCCGTGAGTCGTTCGGGATCGATGCGGATAAGCTTCTGGGATTTTGTGAGTATGAGCATCTCGTTCGTACCAGCTGTTATGCCGATGGGAGTGCCGCTTGTTGCGGGCAAGGGGATCCGGCGTGTGCCGAGGGTGGCATCAAGGTTGATGAGACTCTCTCCGTCTTGACTGAGCGCATAGGGGCGATGCTTCCAAGTAGTCACAAGTTTTGCACGATCCATTCCCACTCCGGATAAGAGTTGACGAGGGTGATCGAGATGTATCTCGCGACGTAACTTGGTTTCCAGTTCTTTGAGGCTTGCATCTAAGTCACCCCAGGTCTTTTTTCGTTGTGACGTTTTTTCATCCAAGCCCGCAAGGAGTCCACGGGCCTCTTTGACATATCCTTGAGCACGGTCCTCGTTCCCATAAATGATGTCGGCTTCGGCACGCGTTCGGCGATCAAAGGCCTGATCGTAAACGGCCATCCATAGGGCTTGTTCCGCGGCAGACCGTTTCGCGTGGTAAAACCAAAAGATGCCGATGATGATAATGATGACGCCGGCACCAGTGCTCAGAAGGGTAACCTTACGTTTTTGCGTCATGAACGATCCGTGGCCAGCGTTCATGCCACGGAGACTGGCTAGACTCATGGGGTCTTTCAGAGCAGGTGCTTTTTCCTTGATCTCTTGTAGCCAATGTTTAAGTCGCTGAAGGCAAACGTGAAGAAATGTCCATAACCGTTCCTGCAAAGGGGGACGATCTTGATCGGTGCCGGAGGCGAGGGGAGGCAAGGCTGGGGAAAGCATGGCTTGGGTTTTTTGAACCTCCTGATACATCTTTTCAACGGACTCGGTACTTTTTGTTTTAAGTGTCTCATGGGATTTTTCCCTTGGACGCGAAACTGTTTGGAGGGGAAGTTCAACCCGCGCAATAACCGCCCCGGCGTAATCATCAGGAATATGTTGTTCCTCGACGGCTTTTTTGAGGTCCAAAGCTGCTGTGACCGGGGGGAGTTTGGTCAGCCGTTCAACAAGTCCTATCTCATTACGAAGGCGTTCAAAGTTTTGTGTGCCAATAAACAGGAGATCGCCCGGTTGGACGTCGCCACAAATGAGGGAAGCGAAGGGCTTTTGTGGTTGGACGAGGGCCGGTTGTTCAAGGGAGCCTAATAGATCAAACGATCGATAGGATCCATCGCTCTGCTTCTGGAGGAAGACATTTGTGAGTCTGCCAAGGCCGGAGAGAGAGATGTGTCCCTCAGATAGTTCGAGAATAAAAATGTTTACTCGGTTCCAGGTAATGGGTGTGGGCTCATCTTTCAAAAATCGTGCAACCCCTTCGTTGACCTTTTCGATCAGTTTTTCAAAACGGGCCATGGGGTCCGTGTCGACCCCAACGGTCAGATGACGGGTCCGCTCCGTTGTCTCATTAATGACATCAAGAAGCTGTTCATACACGTAGAGCGTTGAAAAGATTTCGGCACAGATGAACACAGATGGCCCACGCTTCCCTTTGGATTCGGACTCATAACGAAACATGCCGATGATCTTCTCATCGAGAGTGGATTGATTGATCTCAATTTCCGCAATCCGGAACTGTGCTTCGAGGCCGTTCATGAGAAAGAGATTGGCTTGTTTTCTGGAGTATACGTCTCAAAAGACGTAGGCGTCTACCCCTCTCTTGTCAAGACGGATGGCATGGGGCAGGATAGCCATTGGCTATGCTTGAACACCTTTTTGGTTCTCGAACACGGGTGAAGCTTTTGACGCTATTTTTACGTCACCAGGATGAAAAATTATTTGTGCGAGAAATAACGCGTCGCGTGGGAACGCAGATCAATGCCGTGCGACGGGAACTGTCAAATCTCCTACGTCTCGGGCTGATTAAAGAGGTCGTTGTAGAGGGGGAATCTGACGAGGGCCATAAACGCCCAGGGTTGAAGAGAAAATATTATATGGTCGATAGATCTTTTTTGTTACTTTCTGAAATCTCGGCCTTGGTTGTGAAAGCGCAAGTGCTTCTGGAACAGCAGTTGGACCAGGAAATCTTGAAAATGGGAGACGTGCGCTATCTTGCCCTTTTAGGGGCGTTTTTGGGGAATACACAGGGCCCGGTGGATGTCTTTGTGGTTGGAAGTGTGGATCAAGAGGAGATGAAAGCACTCATGGCTGAGACGGAGAAAGAGCTGGGTTTTGAGATCAATTTTTCTGTCATGACATTGGAAGAGTTCCATTATCGGAAAGACATTACGGATCGATTTTTATATGCCATCCTGGAGTCTCCGAAGAATGTGGTTGTGGATCGGTTGAATGAGCGCGTGGTCCTATAATCTTGGTGTATGTCGTGGGTGTTTATAGATACACAACGGAAGGGTCATTATCGTCTTGGCATGATTCATGCAGATGGACGCATAGAGGTGAGTTTGTATACAGGTCGTACTCGAAGTCTTTTATCTCACCTTGCACGAGAGCGTGTCGTATCGGGTTCGTCGTGGAGGGGGGTAGCCGTCGTTGCAGGGCCAGGAACATTCTCCTCGATACGCATAGGGGTTCTTTACGCAAACTTGTTAGCCGGTCTTCTCAGACTTCCGCTCTATGCTCTACGGGTCGAAGAGGCGGAAGATAAGATGACCTTAGGTGCGTGGTACCTAAGAGCAAAGCAATCAAAACGGGATACAGGTTATGTCGCGCCAATATACGATGCGGAGCCGAATATTACCCTGCCCAAGAGTCATCCGACTCTGTCCCAGGGTCATTCGATCCTGTCTCAGGGTCATCCGACCCTGTCTCACAAAGGGCCGCCGGTATGACGCGTAAGCGTTGTTGGGAAATTATTCCAGGATTATTGGTGTGGCTGACCCTTATCCTCTCCGTGACGCTCTCTTTTGTTCGTCCTCTCTGGATGATTTATTTTATTATTTTATTTGATTTGTATTGGTTGTTACGCATCCTCTATTTTCTTCCCTTTCTCTTGACGTCTTGGTATCGCTATCGACAGGCATTGAAACGGAATTGGCAAGCGGAGGTAGAAGTCTTGCCAGCATATGATCGTATCCGTCAGGTCATTTTTCTCCCAGCGAGCCGGGAGCAGGTGGAAGTTATGCGAGAGACCTTGAAGGTCCTTGCGGGGTGTGAATACCCAGCCGAGCGCATGTACGTGATCCTTGCGGGAGAGGAACGATACCGTTCCACCCTCGAACCAGCCTTCACACAGCTTGTCCAGGAATTTGGGAAGGTCTTTGCAGCCGTATGGACGACCTTTCATCCCATGGATTTGCCAGGAGAAGTGGTAGGGAAGGGGTCAAACCTACATTGGGCGGGGGTGAATATGACTCCTAGACTCTTAGAGAGAGGGCTTCAACCCGATGAGACCATTGTCTCTTCTTTTGACATTGATACGATGGTTCATCCTGCCTACTTTTCCTGTCTCACCTATACGTACCTGACGATCCCAGAACCAACCCGCAGTTCTTACCAGCCAGTAGCCCTCTATAATAACAATTTGTGGGAGTCGCCCGCCGTTGTGCGCGTAGCCATGTTTGGCACGACTTTTTGGTTGATGACCGAATTGGCCAAATCAGAGGAAATGATGACTTTTTCCTCTCATTCTATGAGCCTACGCATGCTTATGGATGTGGGATTTTGGCAACCTGATATTGTTTCAGAAGACTCACGGATTTTCTTGCAGGGTTTCGTAGCCTATCATGGACATTACCGGGTGACGCCTATCCATTTGCCGGTTTCGATGGACACGGTTATGAGTGGCAGTTACTGGCGGGCTCTCATTGCTCTCTATAAGCAGCTACGTCGTTGGGCTTGGGGTGTAGAAAACTTTCCCTATATGATGGAGGCCTTTCTGCAGGATCGACAGATGCCGTGGCACACCAAAGTTCGTTGGTTGTTCAAACAACTGGAAGGGATGTATACCTGGGCAACCGCTCCGTTCCTCATCTTTATTCTTGGATACCTCCCTTTTTTGGTCGCCCCAGAATCCTTTCGAGCATTCACGATCTTTCAAAACACCCCTTTTACCCTCCAGTGGTTGATGCGTCTCTCCATGATCGGCTTGTTTGTTTCTGCCACCTTGGCGTTAACGTTGTTGCCTCCCCCTCCCGCGCGGCTGTCACGGCCGTATGCCTACGGTCTTATCCTCATCCAATGGCTGCTCCTTCCCGTCACGTTTCTCCTTTTTGGCGCCCTCCCCGCGATTGACGCCCAAACACGTCTTATGTTGGGTCGTTATCTCGGATTCCACATCTCTCCTAAGCGGGTGACTCCCTCCGTTCCTCCTCGATAACCTCTATGCAAGGTGCACGCACCATCTCCATTCACCTTATTCTAGATGAACGATTCGCCTCGAGTCAGGAGATCTTGGCTTCTCTTCGTGCACAGACCAACCAGGATTTTCAGATTCTTTTTTTAGGTCAGGTTGAGAAAACGTCTGGTGATCTCTCGACAACGGAAGATGATCGAACCATTTGGCTACGCCGATATGGACGACAACGCTTTGCGACTTCCCATAACCAGGCAATAGCTTTGGCTTTGTCCCGTTGGCAAGGACAGGACCTTGCACAACGTTTTATTTTGATGACGCATCCAGCCACGCATTGGGATCCGAGGGCTCTTGAGTGCCTACAGGCGGTTTTTCGAGCAGACGAAACGGTGATGATAGCTGGCCCAACTCTTCTTGAAGCTCATCGTGTGCCTCGTGATGAGGAAGGAGATAGCGAGATAGAGTGTACAAATAGTATTCAGAGTCAGGGACAAGAAATACTGCGCGACCGCCGATGGGTCTCTTGTCGGGAAGGGAGAGCCTATGAGGAAGAGGAGGAGGGTTTATCCCGTGTGGTTCTGGGTGTCGCCGCATCATGTGTGATGATCCGTGCTTCGGCATGGGAATCCCTCAACGTGATGGGGGAGTGGTTAGACCCCGATCTTCCGCCAGGTCAGGAGTTCTGTGATCTCATGTGGCGTGCAGCTTGGTTACGTAAAAAGGCGGTGGTGGTCCCTGCGGCAAAGGTGTGGGTGGAACATACCCCGGCAGTCCTTGAAGCGGATTCAAGCGTTCTTGAATGGAAGAATGATGACGTTTGGCTTCGATGCAGGCATCTCCCTTGGATTCTTTGTCGACGTTGGCGGTCCGCATTCTCGCGTCTTCTTCATCCGTGGAAACGTGTGAGCACTTTCAAGGTTGAACGGGCGGAGCGTCTGTTTCACAAAGCACGTTTGCTACGTGGTGGACGTCTCGCGACGAGAGAGGAAATGCGGAAGTGGTTTCGTGCAAAGCCAACCGGATAATTTCCCTGTGGTACCATGTCGGTAATGACCTCCTCTCCATCTCCCACACTCCATCACAACAAGCATCGAAAGCCACGAACGATACGTTCTGTTTTTCTGGCGGGGATGCTTGCCTTGGTAGCGGTTTTTATCCTCTGTTTTCCCCTTGTACGTGGAGGGGTGCGGGCAGGACTGGGGGTGCGAGACCTAAAAACCATGCAAGCAAGGATGGAACAGCATCTTGCCGACGGTGATATAGGATCGGCACAGGAAGACCTCTTGGCGGCCCAATCAATGTTACCGGAGATGCGGCGTCAGCTAGAGCGGACTGGTTTCTGGCGTTGGATGCCGTTTTTTGGCAACCAACTCCGAGCCTTAGAGGAGTCCACCCGTGCTGTCGAGCTTACTCTGGCTTCTGTAGCGGATCTATTCAAGGTCGCCGCTACTCTCCAGGATGCCATGCGTGCCCATCAAGCCGTACAGGGGGGGATGGACCTCGCGGTTCCTCCTAGTCGATCTTGGCAAGACCTCTCTCCAGAGGAAAAAAAACACCTTCTGCATAAACTACGTGATCTATTACCGGCACTGAAGATAGCTGGGGAGAAGATGCATATCGCCTTGGAGGAGTGGGATCGGATTGAAAAGCGTCCATTGGCTGCACCATTAGAGCGGAAGCTCCGTCCCATCGTGCAGCGTCTGCGAACCTACGAGACAGCCCTTCGCCAAGGGGCGACGTTATTAGAAACGATGATCCCTCTCGTAGGACTATCCCAGCCCAAGACCTATCTTGTCGTTTTGCAGAACGCCGATGAGCTTCGTCCTGCCGGCGGCTTTATGGGAACTATTGGTCTTGTTACGGTAGACGGCGGAGAAATTCGCCAAAGCATCTTTCAAGATGTCTATGCGTTGGATGAGGCGGTTCAGGACGTTTGGCATGATCCGCCGCCCGAGATCCTTGCTCGCCAGTTGGGTGTGTCCGCCTGGTTCTTGCGTGATAGTAATTGGTCTCCAGATTTTTCGGTTACGGCACAGCGTTTAATGGACGTGTATCTACGTGAGCGTGCGATAGCCCATCCGAGCACCACGCTGAGCCTGGACGGGGTCATCGCATTGCAGCCAAAGCTCTTCGAGCGGCTGTTGGGGATGACGGGCCCGCTCATGGTGGATGGCAAGAGCTTTCACGCAGAGAATTTTTTTGATCAATTAGAGTACGATGTAGAGATGGGTTTTTTGAAAGATGGAACCCCTGTGCATCGTCGTAAAGAGATCGTGTCACATGTGGGAGAAGTTCTCTTACGATCTCTCCTCCATCAGCCATCGTCACGATGGCCGGATCTTCTTGATCGGATGACGACCTCATTGCGGGAAAAAGACATTCTTCTTGCCGTACGTACCCCAGACACACAGCGTCTTCTGGATGCCGCCGGATGGACCGGACGAACGCAATCAACCCAGGGAGATTATCTATGGGTGGTGGATGCGAATCTTGCGGCGCTCAAAACGGATGGGGTCATGG